>CAYZLT010000032.1:0-18800 GCA_964479175.1 uncultured Solibacteraceae bacterium
TACGCCGCCCTCGACCTCACGTCAAGAACGGGGTTGGTCGAACGCTTACCCACAACCACATCCGTGTGGCGAACGGAAATACGGGCTCGCGCCGATGGGCGGCATAAAATCCGCGTGGCTCTCTGGCAGAGCGGAGATAGGTGTAGGGATCGCTGATGTAGCGCCACCTCCCACCGTGTCCAGGTCATCGTCGGCGGCCGCCATGCGCTCACGTGTGGCCGAGACGTTTGCCACGACGCCAGCCACTGTGGCGAGGAAACGGGACCGTGTGTCAGCGTCAGCGCATCAAATCGCAGCAGGGCCGCATAACAGACCACGACTATCGCGAGTCCCCGCAGTGAGTGGCGAAACCAGGGAACCCGCCTGAGCATGATCCCGGTGATTATGGGTGCTGATATCGTTCGCACAGCATTCACGCGACCGTCAGGACCGCGCCCTGTAACGTCCTTGACGGGAAACAACTCGTCGCAGCGCGGAAATCGGTCTGCTGGGTAAAACATCTTCAAGGGTGCTCGGCACGATTTCAACGTCTACACGACGCGGGCCGAATCTTGCCGTGAATTCCTCTGTAATTAGATCGAAGTCATTGGGCATACCTTGCGCCTTCAGAATACTGGTCTTAGGAAAAATGAGCTTGCCTGTAGGCCTCGGATTCTGCCACGGCCATAAACCGCGACCGAACAGGCTAACAACAACCGCATCCGGCCTCGTCACTCCGACCATGTCGAGATGTGAGGTGTAGTCATCTTCGTCGACCCTGTCATCTTGTCCAACCTCGCGCGCAATGTCCTTCAAGCAGTCGGCAATCTCCTTGTTGAAGAGGAGATTGCCATCAGGGCCGCAATAGTCCCCAAGGGCAGCGAGGCGGGTGATCCGCGCATATGCAATCAGTAGCATTCGAAAAACGTCAAGCGCCTCTGGGCCGGCAGCATGTTTGATCGCGTATCGCTCCAGAAATAAACTGCGATCAGTGAGAAGCTCAGTCTTCAAGAGCCGGAAGATGCGCGTTTCAATCAAGCGCCGGTCGCTAAGCCTGGTTGTGTAGCCGACGACCTGATGTGCGTTCTCAGCAACACGACGCACGAGTTTCATTTCATCTTCGTTGCTCAGGACTATGTTGATTCCCTGATGTTTCCAGTAAAACATTTGGCTGGTCCTTTCCCAAAAAGACACGCAGGATGTGCGCCACCGGGCGGACGGTGGCCGAAACCGTGAAGCCGCCGTCAGTGGACCCGACGTTCACACTTGATCGGTGCCGCGACTTTACAGGTAATACTGCGCGCCTGACGTACCAAAAAGGGGTGAACCAGCTGCGGCAATGGGCGGGCGTGACGAGCCCGGCGATTGCACAACGTCAACTACTTTCGCCGGGCGTGTTGTCTCAATTGGGAATGCTACCAAGATTTCCGTCACCAAAAGCGCTCTGCGCCACCTGACCAGTGGGATCGATTCCGGACGGAGCCGAGGCGCTCTCGCGCGGGGTCCCGAACACGAGTTGGCGCGCCGCGAGTTGTCGCCAGTCTCTGACCCGGCGCTGAAGGGTGCAGAGTTGGCCATCGGGAAAGACGCCAGGGAGGTAAGCGTTCGACCACCCCCATCTTGATGTGATCCCCGTCCGGCGCCACGCTGGTGCGGCGTATCGCCACTGTCGCTGTCGATTTCAGCCGTCGACACACGCGTTTTTCTAGCGTTTTCTTCGCGTTTTCTTTGCTATAAAATGGCACTCGCAAATTGCCCGTCGGGGTCTCCATCAGACCTTGCACAGCGACAATTAGATCTGCCGGGCGGCAAAAGTAGTTGACGTTGTGCAGACCTCGACGATCACCCCCCGTTGCCCCCCATGAGACTCTGAGCAGGCGCCACTGAGAGACGCCCAATCAAGATCGGCCGGACCTCACGTCCGGATGCCCAGACGGCGTAGCGCATCCTCAGCGTGCCCAACGGCGCATGTCGGCCGGTGTGCATCAACCTCTTTGCAAATCTCACAGTAGCCGTGGTCGCCTGTCTCGTCCGACTGATATAGCACGCGCCGTCCGTCTGCGCCGCGAACCGCGATCAGCGCCTTAAGCACCGCGGTTAGTCCGTCAATCGTCTGCTCTGTCGTTATCTGAGTCATGATGTCCTCTCTAGAAGTGTGAAAGCTGTCATTTACGTGTCGCGTTAGTCGTCGAACGCTGGTCACATCAGTCCTTCCCGAGCAACGTGATTGCCTCGGCAATCAATGCCTCGCACTGATCTTCGTGCGTCTTGATCGTCGCGCTCATTTTCTCGATCGCCGCTGCCATAGTCGGAATTGACCCGGGCCAGTCCATCTCACTGCACAATTCCCTGATAGGCGTCGGCAGCAGGGGCCGACCTAGGAAATAGTCACAGGTGTTGTCGGCAGCACGCTCCAGCACTTGGATCGACGCCCTAAGTTCATTCGCCCGTGCCCACGCTCGGGTGCTGGCGAGCGCGTCGGCACCTCGGAGATGATCCGGTGCGTCTTCGATCATCTGTCCGATCGCCCCCCTGATGCCGATCAACCTCGCTAGATCAGCTCGCAGGCGCGACAGACGCGCGACGTGATCGGGGATGATGCTCTCCACCGCACCGATACGCGTGATCAAGCTACCGATTGCACCCCTTCGAACATCATCATTGGTCGCCTGTCCAGCGTTCTTTAACGCCACCAGAAACTCCGCCGTCCTATCCATCCTCACTGCTGTCATCTCGCCCACTCCCTTTGTTACCTATGCGAACTGAGAGGCTCCGGCAATTTCGACAATCTCAGCGGTCACACTGACCGCCCCTCGTCCAAGGGAGATCATCTGGACCCTCTTCCCCCCGGCGTGGAGGTTTCCAGAACCTGCACGTCGCCGAAATACTTCGTTTTTACTAACGTTTTCAGCAGCTTTTTGGTCGCTGTGCATTAAATGTGTACTTACGCCCCCCGAGAACTCGCGCAGCGGCAACACGCGTGCCGAATGCCGATGAACGACAGGGCGCAGGGACATGAGCGGGGCGTGGGGCATGTGTAGCACTCCATCGGGGTTAGACGGCTTCGGCATCCGGGGCCCGACGGAGCGCGGTCTCCGCTTGCCCGACGGCGCAGCCCGGACGGTGTGAGTCAACCTCGTCGCAGACGTGGCAGAAACCATGATCACCGTCGGGGTCATGCTGGTAAAGCAACGGCAGTCCGGCTGCGTCGTGGACATCGATCAGTGCTCGGATGTCTGCGCCTAATTCATCAGTAACGTTTATTTGTGTCATACGGTCGTCTCCTTTGTGGTGAGGTCGTCTCTTTTTGTGTGGCTGCACCCATTGCACCCGTCCCGGTGACTCTTCCCATAAGAACAAAATCTGAGAGAGTCTGAGGCACGGGTGCAATGGGTGCACGGGTGCAAAACCTCTTCATATTTCCGGCTCCCTCTGGTTGGGCAGGCCGATTCCCGAATACCGCACGGCGCGGCCTTCCACCACTTCGAACTCTTTCTGGCGGATCGACAGCCCGAGCGCCTTCTGCGGCAGTCGATCCTCGCTCTTGATCTGGTTGAAGTCGCACCACTCGCGATAGGCGTGGAACAACTCCATCGCCCCGACTGACACGCCGGGCATGACCACGCACCGTTCGTCGATGAACTGCTGCACCGTGTCGCTTTCCGTCCGGTAGTCCTGCGTCCCGTTTTCCACGATCTCTGGGTGCTGGAGTCCGTCGCGTTGCCAGTCGAGACACCCGCGCACGGCCCAGGCAAGGATGCCGACGGCTTCAGCGCGTAGCACCTCGCCGAGCGTGTTGTCGATCGGGAAGGTTTGCGTGAAGGGAATCAACTTCACGCGCCGCCACATCGCATGTGTTTGGTCGCGGATGATTGGCTTCTGATTGACGCGGAGGAAGATTTTTCCCGTCGGCTTGAAGGTAAAAGGTCTTCCGTAGGGATGGCGTGCGTT
Source organism: uncultured Solibacteraceae bacterium (assembly GCA_964479175.1). Taxonomy (GTDB): domain Bacteria; phylum Acidobacteriota; class Vicinamibacteria; order Vicinamibacterales; family SCN-69-37; genus SYFT01. The sequence continues at coordinate 3,931 of CAYZLT010000032.1, forward strand.
GATCGCGTCGTCGCCGGTCAAGCTCTTGATAAGGTCTTCATTCAGCACGGCGCCTCGTGCCACTTCACTCGCCTGCAAGAGACGCTGCCCCACGAGGCTAGCTTTTTGGTACTCGCTCATCGCATTGGACCATCCCGCGGTCGGGAATGGCATTGTCCACGAGTACGCTTCGCCGAGTACGTGCATGATCGTTTCCATGAGCAGGCTCTTGCCGTTCGAGCCTTGGCCACACAGAATCCAGAAGACTTGCTCCGTGGTCAGGCCGGTGAGGCTGTAGCCAACGACGCGTTGGAGATAGGCGGTAAGTTCTGGGTGGTCCGCGAAAATCTCCGCGATGAACTTCGTCCATCGTGGCGCGCGCGCGGTCGCGTCGAACGCAATCGGGGCCACCTTAGTGAGGTAGTCGGTCGGGCGACCATCACGCAGGAGGCCTGTCGCAAGATCCACCACGCCGTTCGCCACGCCGAGCAGCATCGGGTTTGTATCCCAATCGTCACCAGTGACGGCGAGCCGTTCCAGTTTCGTGGCGAGCTTGAGGAGGCTCTGACGGGGGGCGCAGTTCTCGCTGGTGATCGTCCATTTCAATTGCGCCGTGCGCTGGGCGTCGTCCGCGATCGTGAAGGCGAGCTTTTGTTGTTGCCTGATCGACGCCAGCGCCAGCCGATCCACCTCCCCCGTCCGATCGCGCTTCCAATGCTGGCCGTCCCAATAGAACCAGTCACGGCGCGCATGGTCGTAGCGCGCGCCATCGGCGGCGAAGGCCCCGAAGAATTCTGCGTTGCCGGTGTCCGTACGGAGGTAGGGCCGCGCGACCCCTAGCAGTTCACGCACGTCCCGGATCGTGCGCTCGGTGCAATGATCGTGGTGGCACTTGAACCCCCAGCCGGAGGATGTCGGCTCTGGACTCGTGGCGTCGTACAACACCGTGCCGCTCTCGTCACCGGGATGATCGGTCTTGGCCCACGGGCAAACCACCCGATGGCACCCGCCACCCAGATCCGCGACATACCATCCGCGCCGCGTGAAGAAGTCAATCAGATCCTCGGAGGGCGATTGGTTCGGCGGCGTCGACTGATGCGTCTGCGATGCGTCAGCCGTTTCGGATGCGAGCGCGGCCAGTTGATCAGCGGTGACGGTGACGAGTGCAGCAGGGATCGATTCGAGCTGGGCGAGCCGGTGCGGACGGTCCGGAGTATTGTCGCCTTTGCAGGCCACGGTGCCGTAGACTTTGCAGATCCGCGCCGCGTTGAACATCGTGAGATCAATGCCAACAATGTCGTCGCCGAAGCGCGTGTTGAGCGTCTGAAGGACGTCGCGAAGGAGCTGCGTGCTGCCGTCGTTGTTTGGCAAGTCGACAGGGAAAAGCGCGTGACCGCCATTGCCAGAGATGGCGCACACGGGACGCGGCCAGCCGAGATCGTGACAGAGATACTGCACAAGCTGATCCCGCACGTCGAGTGCGGCGTCGAGCTGATCATCTGTTGCCGAGATGCCCGACGGCCGCTTCGGATCGACGTCGATCGGTAGCCACACCCGCTTGACAATGTGTTTGTCTTTGGTGGTGTCGCCAGTCTTGACGTAATCGCGCACACGATTCAGGCCGCGCGCCAGCAGGTCGCGATGCACCGGATTGAGCGTGGCGTAGATTGAGCTGGTTGGGTACTGCCGTGTGGCCGCAGTGACCGCCGCCACGCACGTATCAAGATCGTCGAAGTAGCCGGAGACAACACCCCGCTTCGTGTTGAGAATGCGGACCTCAACTACCGATGCGCGAGCGAAGTACAGCCCGAGGCCCTCGCGGATCGTCGTCGGGGCGCTCGGTTCGTCGGCGTCTGCGAAGTGCGCCTCGGAGGGGGTTAGGACGTCCGGAATCACTGGACTGTCCCCGACGGCGTGCACCGACGAAAGATGAGGTCGCCGAGCGCGTCGATGGCCGCCTGGGCGTGATCATCTCCCCACGGGATTGACTGGGAGGGATCGGTCGTGACGAGACACGGAAGGACCGATGCTTCCCCGCCACCGAGCGGCAGGAATCGCAGGATCAGTCCCGGGTGCGCCAGCACGAGCGTGATCTCGCCGGAGTTGATCACGACAATCCGATCGTCGTCTCTGACATCGACGGAGTACGCGCCGCGCAGCGCGCGCGCGAAAATGAGATCCGGTCCATCGTGCAGCACATGCAGGCCCGCCGTCATCGTGCATCCCTTGCGACGCGGTGCCGGGCGACGAACTCCTTCAGGTCATCGACGGCGATGAGCACACGTCGGGAGCGATCAGCCACTCGCGTGGTCGACGGCAACTTGACGGCGGGCAGGATGCCGGAGTCGATGTATGCCCGCAGCACGGTGACGCTCACGCCGATCATCTCGGCAGCCGTCTCGACGTCCACCGCGATGGGCGTCATCTTGGACCGCCTACGATCAAGCCGTGACGATCCACGCCGACGGAGTCCGCGATGCGATACAGCCTCGTGATGGACGTAAGGGTCGCGGGCGCTGACAAGTGCTGAACGATCGTCGACCAGCCCGGGTAATGGCGGAAGCCGGAGACTTCGGCGAGAGTCCAGCATGGCCTCCCGCTGGCGCGGGCGGCCGCCTTGAGACGGGGATCGATGGACAGACGGGGTGGTGGCACGACGGGACCTCGCTTCGGATAAACGGTGAACGTTTTCCGACGAATCGCGACCGTGGGCATGACCTGTCGGCGTCGAGGCTGCGGCAGTGCCGCCCAACCCACGCCTAGTATACCGCGTGTATATTTACCTTGTCAATTCATAAGTTGTTTGTTTTCATATGCTTGACGCCGATTTTTAATGTGAGTAGAGCAGTATTGGACATAAACACCTATTGATAGGTAAACTTATAGGCATGAAGACAATCGAACTGCCGCGCCTCCGGTGCCGCCGCTGCGGGCACCACTGGACGCCCCGCGCCACCACGGTCGCGCAATGCCCGAAGTGCAAGTCTGCCCGGTGGCAGACCCGCAGACCCGCAGGCAGCAGGCAGGGGCTGCGCCCCGCGAAGGAGAACTCATGATCAGCAAGCCCAAGCATCGCCGCGCTCGTGGTGACGGGTCCGTGTTCCAGCGCGGGTCTCTGTTCTGGATCGCGTACAGGGACGCCGCAGGGCACGTGGTCCGGGAGTCCACACGCAGCCCGCGACGTGGTGACGCGGAGCGGTTGCTCAAATCGCGCAACGGCAGCGTGACGCATCGCCTGCCCGTCGTGCGCAACGCGGAGCAACTCACGTTCAACATGGCAGCACAGGCCGTGATCGACGACTGCACGATCAACGGCAAGTCGTCACTCGCTGTCGTAGAGCGCAGGATCGAGAAGCACCTGATCCCCGTGTTTGGTGGACAACGACTCGCGTCCATCACGACGGCGGATGTCCTACGGTTCATCGTCCACCGACAGGCGCAAGGCATCGTCGCGCATCGCGGCCCTCGTGCCGGTGAACGCATCGGCGACGTCAGCAACGCGGAGATCAACCGTGAACTGCAAACGCTCAAGCGGGTCTTCAATCTCGCAATCGAGCAGGACCGAATCGCGATGAAGCCCAAGATCAAGATGCTCGCCGAATCGGATCCGCGCTCCGGGTTCTTTGAGCCTGAGCAGATCGCGTCGGTGCTCACGCATCTGCCTGCCGACATTCAGCCGGTGATCAGGTTTGCGTACTTGACAGGCTGGCGCATCGCGTCGGAAGTGCAGACACTTCAGTGGCGGCAGGTCGACTTCGCGGCCGGTGAAATTCGCCTTGAACCGGGCAAGTCAACGAAGAACAGGAGCGGGCGTACGTTCGCGATGACCGACGAACTGCGATCGCTACTGGAGGTCCAGCACGCGGAACACGTCAGGCTCAAGAAGGCCGGTACGATCGTGCCTCAGGTGTTCTTTCGCATGGTCGCTCAGGGCCGTGGAGGCGAGAAGTCGCCCAGGCTGATCACGTCCTTCACCAAAGCATGGAAACTCGCGTGCCGTCAGGCGGGCTGCCCCGGACGCATTCCCCACGACCTGCGACGGACGGCCGTCCGCAACTTCGTGCGGCTGGGCATCTCGCAGACGGTCGCGATGAAGCTCACGGGCCACAAGACCGATTCGGTCTTCAAACGCTATGACATCGTCGCCGATCAGGATCTGCGGGACGCGGCGACGAAGATCAATGTTGCGGCGGCAAGGTGAGGTTCACTGAGATCGCGACCGTACCCTTGATGCGGTGTTCAAGCTTCGTGCGCAAGTCGGCCGCATCCTTCCACACGACGTGGTTGTACTGGCGCGTGTCGAAATGGACGTCTTTGATCTGATCTTCACGACAGCAGAACACCACGGTCCGACCGAGTCCTATCGCCAACCCGGCTTCAAAATACACGCCTTGGCGTTGCAGCGTCACGTCGGCAACCGTCACTTGCGCGCGACGAATCTCGGCATGGATCAGGTCTGTCACGATGCCGTTGTGGTGAACCCTGTCCACACGAATTTCGGCAAGACCTGCGGCCTTAATCGCAGGCTTGATTCCATGCTCGTACGCGTCGTCCAAAGATGGGTCGAAGGCCATCGCGACGAAACACGTCCCAGGAACCCCTCCCGGGTCGGTCGGCGCAAGGCGTTCCCAGCCTTTCGCCGTCACGATGTGGCCGAGAAGACCAGTGGAGTCACGGCGGCGCACGGCTCCTTGCTCAACGAGCGTGCCGATCAGGAACTCCATTTCTTCGACGTCTGCTGCATCTAGAACGACGAAATCATCGAGGCTGAGAATGACCGCCTTACCCGCGCTAGTAGAGCGAGTGCTGAACAGTTGCAACAGCATCCCCAATTTCCGTGAAACAGACGTGTGCGCATGTCCTTCGGCCAGCCGTTGCCAATTCTCGTGGTCAACCTCAACCACCTGGCCGCGCTCGCTGGCTTGACGAAGATGGGCCGAGAGATACGGCAGCAGCCGGACAAACTCAGGATCACGGCGAATGCGATCGAGGCCCTCCATGAATAGAAGTTCAAGACAGTAGCGGCCACAGCGGTCACAGCGAAATTCAAGACGGCCTACCCCTCCCGATGAATCGGAATGGGCGCTATCGCAAATGGGGCATATCCCGGAATTGAGCGTCACCGCCATCGCATTCTGCACGGACCGTTCAGCCACCGTCAAACGTCACGATTCACGTAATTCACAGTTAATGCACAATTCGACCGTTTCCGGCCACTTCTGACCGGCCGTCAGATCAGAATCATTAAATTTGCTGAGGTAATTTGGAGGCGCCGCCCGGAATTGAACCGGGGATGGAGGTTTTGCAGACCTCTGCCTTACCGCTTGGCGACGGCGCCTCTAGGAGAACAACTGACGGGGAGTACGAAGGGACTCGCGGCGTCAGGCACTAGGCCCGACAACAACAACGACACGCGAGGCGAACGGTGACCAACATCGCGCCCCCGATCCTATCACGACATCACCGGGCCGGCGGCCAAGGAGCGATGGATCACAGATTGTGTTGCGGAGACCACCAGAGCTGTCTGCAGCGGAGGTGGGCGGAGCTGAGCCGGGGTGCAGGGGGCCCCGGCGATATAAATTGGAGCGGGAAACGGGATTCGAACCCGCGACTTCGACCTTGGCAAGGTCGCACTCTACCACTGAGTTATTCCCGCCCAGAGGACAGCCTATTGAGTTTACACAATGAACCACGCCCGGGCAACCACAACCAAATGGCCTCCGCACCCTGGACCGTGGACCTCGGATGCATGTGAAGGCAGATATAGTCGGGTGGATGGTCCCGAAACTCCTTCCCGCCTCCCTGGGCGCCTTGCGTGAGGCAATGGCTGCCGGGCACTGGGCACACACGTCCGTCAAAGACGAACTCCGCAGCAACCTTCTAGACAAATTGAGGACCGGCGCGCCCCTCTTCCCGGGCATCGTCGGCTACGACGACACCGTGGTGCCGCAGATCGTCAACGCGGTGTTGTCGAAGCACAACTTCATTCTGCTCGGCCTGCGCGGACAGGCAAAGACGCGCTTGCTCCGGGCGCTGACGAGCCTGCTCGACGAACAGGTCCCCGTCATCACGGGCTGCGAGATTCACGATCACCCCTTGTCACCGATCTGTGGCCCCTGCCAGATGCGCGTGAAGGACGAGGGCGATCTGCTCCCGATCACCTGGCTCTCGCGTGAGCAGCGCTACGTCGAAAAACTCGCGACGCCGGACGTGACCATTGCCGACCTCATCGGTGACATCGATCCGATCAAAGCCGCCAAGTCCGGCTTCGCGCTCGGCGACGTGAGGACGATGCACTACGGATTGCTCCCGCGTGCGCATCGAAGCATTTTTGCCATCAACGAGTTGCCTGATCTCGCCAGCAAGGTGCAGGTGGGCTTGTTCAACATCCTGCAGGAGGGGGACGTGCAGATCAAGGGCTATCCCGTCCGGCTCCCGCTGGATGTGTTGATGGTGTTCAGCGCGAACCCTGAGGACTACACGGCGCGCGGCAAGATCATCACGCCGCTCAAGGACCGCATCGGCTCCGAGATCCGCACGCATTATCCCAAGACGCGCGACGCCGCGATCAGCATCACCACGCAGGAAGCGTGGACCAACCGTCCCGGAGCGATTCCGGTCGAGGTCCCGGATTTTGTGCGTGAGGTGGTCGAAGAAATTGCGTTCCAGGCCAGGCAGGATTCAAAGGTCGACCGTCGCTCCGGCGTCAGTCAGCGTCTGCCCATCACCACACTGGAAAACGTCGTCTCCAACGCCGAGCGGCGCGCGGCGCTCAATGCCGAGCCGGTGGCCGTGCCGCGGGTGAGCGACATCTACGCGTCGTTGCCGGCCCTGACCGGAAAGATCGAACTCGAATACGAGGGGGAACTCAAAGGCGCCGACGTGGTGGCGCGCGAACTCGTACGCGCGTCCATCGCCACCGTGTTCGACGCGTACGCCGCCACGGTCAATATGCGGCAGTTGATTCGCTGGTTTGACGAGGGCGGCACGCTCGAGCTCTCGGACACCACCGGCGCTGAGCGCCTGCTCGAATCCGTCGCGGGGGTCGCGGAATTTCACGACGTGCTCCCCCACCTGCGGATTCCCGTCGGCACGTCTGATGGTGCACGCGCCGCATTGGCGGACTTTGTCCTTGAGGGCCTCTGCTCGACCAAGAAGATCAGCCGGACCGACGAAGGCCGTCTTGAAGGTTCACCACAGGAGCGCAAGCCCAAGCGGGAGCGCGAGGACGCATCCGATGTGCGCGCCATGATGGAAGACGAAGAGCCGGAAGGCCGCCCGAAGGGTCGAAAGAAGTACTACAACTGATGAAGTACCGCTACGGGAAATACGTCGAGGACCTCCTCGACGGGGTCGACATGGAGACGCTTCTCTCGCGTCTCTCCGACCTCCTGTTGTCGAGCGGGTTCAACAACCCCTGGGACCCGCTTGATGGGGGCGACCAGTCGATGCAGGCCCTGCACGATGCCGTGCTCGACGCGTTGCTCAACGGCGGGGTCATGTCGGAGGACATGGTCCAGCAGCTGCTCCAGGACCAGCCGGACCGGTCCGCGCGTGACCGCATCGAGGAACTGGTCCAGAAGGTCGTCGAACAACTCACCGAGCAGGGGTTTGTGTCGACCACAGGCACGCCACCGTCGCAGCAGACGGCGGCCGGGGAAGCCGGCGGCGTCAGCGACTCCACGCGGTTTGAAGTCACCGACAAAGCCCTCGATTTTCTCGGCTACCGCGCCTTGCGCGACCTGCTCGGGTCGATGGGACGCAGCAGTATTGGGCGACACGACACCACCCAGCTCTCGACCGGGATCGACGCCGGTGGACCACCACGACCCTACGAGTTCGGCGACACGATGAACCTCGATCCCACCGAGACGATCCTCAATTCTGTCCGGCGCGGCAACGGCCTCGACGTCGACTATCAGGATCTGATGGTCACGCAGGGCGACTACCAAAGCTCCTGCGCCACCGTATTGCTCCTCGATTGCAGCCACAGCATGGTGCTCTACGGAGAAGACCGGTTCACACCGGCCAAACGTGTGGCGCTCGCGCTGACCAACCTCATCAAACACCAGTATCCCGGTGACGACCTCAAGGTGGTCCTGTTTCACGACTCGGCGGAGGAAGTGCCGCTGGCACAGCTCGGTCGCGTGCGCGTGGGTCCGTACTACACCAACACGCGTGAGGGCTTGCGCCTGGCCCGTCGTCTGCTCGAACGGCAGCGCAAGGACATGCGGCAGATCATCATGATCACCGACGGCAAGCCGTCAGCGATCAGCCTGCCTGACGGCCGGATCTACAAAAATGCATTCGGTCTCGACCCGTACGTGCTCCGGGAGACCTTCGCGGAGGTGGCCGCCTGTCGTCGCGCCGGCATCATGATCAACACGTTCATGCTTGCCCGCGACTACGACCTGGTGTCCTTCGTCCGTCGCGTCGCCCGCATCTGCCACGGCAAGGCCTACTTCACCACGCCGTACACGCTCGGGCAGTACGTCCTCCAGGACTACATGACGAAGAAGACGCGCAACGTGCACTAACTACTTGCGCGTGTATTCGATGCGGAAGTTGCTGCCTACGGCGACGGGGCGCCCTGGCGTGGTGAAGGTGCCCTGCTCGGTCAACGACGTCGCCTCGATGCTCACGCCCACAACAGCGATGAGGGTGACCGCCTCCGGCAATTCAAACACGACCGGCTCGGGGCGGCCCGGGGCCACGGCGATGGCGCCGGCGGGGCCGATGCCACCGGCGATGCGATCGAAGAGGTCCACATCAGTCCGCAACTCCCGCGAGACGGCGGCCTTGCCCACCGACACCCCGGCCTGATCGAGGACCGTCACAATCGCGGTGTGTCTGGCGTACATCTGTGCTGGCGTGGTTGCCGCGGCCGTAAGCGTGTATCGATTGTGCAGATCAAACCGCAAGGTGGTCGGCCCCGTATGCGGCGGAATCGTCATCGTCACCCCGTCCTTGGGAAGGGTGCTGATCACGATGTCGCAGAATTTGCGTTTACTTTTGATGCCGACGCCCAGGTCGACCGAACACGAAAATGCGGTGGTGACGTCCGGCACCGGGCGTATGGCCAGCACAGACGTGACCAGTGCGACAAGAATCACTCGCAACATCTTCGGAGTATACCGTCTGGGGCACAAAAACACGGGTGGTGGGGATCACCCCACCACCCGTCGAGTCTCCCGGAGATCCGGGTCTAGAACGTGAACTTCACCGACAGGCGCGCGGTGCGCGCGCCCTGGTACGCGCTGGCCTGTTTGTACCGGGGATCGGGACGGCCGACCGGGTTCCGTGTGGCCATCGACGCGACCGTGTCAAACCCGTTGAAGAACACCGTGTCGTTCGCCAGTACGAGCGCATCGCGATACGCCGTCGCAAATTTCGTGGTCTCCGTCATCTGGTCAAACAGGTTGTCGATCGTGAACTGCGCCAGAATGTTCATCTGCCTGGGCAGTTTGAAATTCTGCGTGAAGTTGAGCCCGGTCTCCGTGAAGAACGGTGACCGTCCGATGTCGCCGCGGCCAAACACAAACACCGGGACACCCTTGTAGGAGACCGACGTGGTGTTGGGCAGGCCCGAGTAGCCCACGAAGTTCACGCCGAGTTGCGTGCCCCAGGGCATCACGTACGCGCCCTGCGCCTTGAACTGGAACGGGCGGTCGCTCTGGAGCCGACCGTAGTTGGCTTCACCAGTCTGGTTGAAGGCCATGTAGAGGCCGTCAAATGAGCGGTTGACGTTCGGGCTGTTTCGGCCGTTTTCGTCCGAGTTGGTCAGACCGGCGTAGTTACCGTACGTTCGGCTGATCAACACGTTCGTGTTCAGGAACCAGTTGTCCTGGAAACGACGACGGAGCGAGATATCGATGCCGTCGTAGCTACGCTGTGGACGCGGTGTAGCCGGGAAATCCCTGCCCAGCGGATATTCGCCGAAGCCACTTCCGGGGTTGGCGATGTAGTACACCTCGCCCACGCCCGGCACCTGCACACCGACGTCCTCGATGGTTTCGTTCAGCCACTTGTGCGCGTACCGCACACCGATCGACATGGTGCGGGTCAGTTCGTGGTCAAGACCCAGCGTCAGCTCCTGCGTCTTCACCGGCTTGAGGTTTGGATCCACAAGGTTGTCGGCCGGGTCATTGGACACGTGACGGAAGTCCACCTGTTCGATGAACGTGCCGCGGCATCCGCTGTTGGCCGGACCTTCGCAATCGATCGTGTTCCAATTGAAGTCGTTGAGTGCCCAGTAATAACTCACCCACCGGTCGGCACCCCAGGCACCACGCGGCATGTCGAGCTTCTCGATGTCGTAGAAGACACCCCAGGACCCGTAGGCCTTCCAGCGGCTGTCGCCCTTGACGTCATACGCAAATCCGAGCCGTGGCGAGATCTTGTCGCCCCACCCGAACGTGATGCCTGGGTTTTCCGGTCGGTACGACGGAATCTTCGTGTATTCCGCGCGCACGCCGTAGTTGACCGTCAACTTGCCGTTGACCGACCACTGGTCCTGCATGAACAACCCGAGGTTGTTGGACGAGATGTCGCCTTCGGTGTACACGCGCGACACCGTGTAGAACCCGTACGGGCCACGCACCAGGGTGTTCGACAATGTGGCGCGCGAGCTGTTCCAGCTGAACGAAATGTTCGGATGCTGCTGGCCGGTGCTGGCCTGGTTCTCAATCCGTTCCATCTGGACGCCGAACTTGAAGGCGTGCTGGCCCTTCCAGTCGCGGTACATCGCGAGGTCGGAATTGAGCGACAGGCGCGCGTAGTCGTCGTAGCGGGTGAAGCTGTTCACGGGGTTGTCGGCAAAACCAGACAGCTGCTGCAACGAGGCCGGCACATCCAGCAGGTTCACGTTGGTGGTGCCGAACGTGCGACGGGTGCCGTGGAAATAGTCCCCGCCTTTGGTCCCGGTCCCGTAGCCGAGATAGCCACCGGTCAGATTGACGTAGGTCTGGTTGTTGACGGTCCAGTCGAAGGCCACGGTGTAGGAGTCGTTGAACCCTCCTGCGTACGTGGTCGGGCGTGGATTAAACAACGTCGCGTTCGACGAGCTCGTGCCGTTGGTGGCGTCGATGGCGGGCAGACCCAGGGCGCCTGACGTCCGAGTATTGGCGCCTCCGGCGCGGACGCGCATCGAGTTGGCCTGCGTCAACGCATGAGTCAGCGTGTACTGATACGTGTTCTCGATGCTCTTGGCGTTGAACGACTGCGTCGGGGCAAACCCGCGCGCATTGGTCCAGGTCACCGTGCGGTCGGTGTTGTTGGTGTTGTTGGCGTAGCCCAGCCACAACCACGTGCGGTTCTTGAATACCGGACCGCCGATGTCATACACCTGCTCGATGCGCTCAGACTCATTGAGCCGCGGCGCAGTGAAATATTCCGCCAGCGCGTTATTGCTGGGGACGAGGCGCAGCGCCGGACGCACGTCGCCCGCGAGCCTGCGCAGCTGACGGCCGGTCAGGTAGCCGCTGGCGCCGCCATGGAACACGTTGGTGCCGCTCTTGGTGATCGCTGAGACGACGCCACCCGTGGAGGCGCGGAATTCGGCGTTGTAGCCCGACTGTTTGACCTGAATCTGTTCAACGAAGTCCACGATCACGCTGCGGCCGGACACACCCGAGCGCAGATTGGTGGTGTCCATGCCGTCGATCACGTACCGAATTTCCGAGGCGCCGGCGCCGTCGATCATCAGACCGCCGCCGCGAGCCTCAACACCCGTACCGGCCACGCCGGTGATCGCATCCAGGAAGTTGCGGCCCACGGGCAGCAGGTCCATGACCTCCTTGGTAATCGTGGCCGTGACTGAGTTCTGCTTCACGTCCACAATGGGCGCTTCCGCGCGTACCTGCACCGATTCAGCCAGGCCCGACACGTTCATCACCATGTCGGCCTTCAGGATTTGTCCAATTCGCAGATCCACACCGTCCAGCTTGGTCGGATTAAATCCGGACAAGGTGGCGGACACGGTGAAGATGCCGGGCGGCAGTGACGGAAACCGGTAAATCCCGTTGGCGTCGCTCACCGTCGTCTGCGTGGCATTGGTCGCGATGTGACGCGCCTCCACTGTGACACCAGGCAGGACGCCACCGGAGGCGTCCTTCAGCGTGCCTTCGATGCCTCCGCGCAGTTCCTGCGCGGTGCCAGGGACGGCCCAACACAAAGCCAGGACCAGCCCTAAACTGACTAACCTCAATCTACTCATCGTCTATTCCTCCTGCCTTCCGGGGCGTTTGGGGACGAAATACATAAAAACGGTGACCAATGACAATCCGGAAGGTAGGACGCATACTACACCCGCGTCACGAGGATGTGAGCGGCAATGATCAATCCAACAGCAGCACCAAGTTGTCCGACCACGCACCGTTTGGATTGGACCGTCGCCGTCGCAGTGTTGTGTCTGCTGTGGGGTTCGGCCACCGCGGCTGCCGCACAACAGCCCCTCACCTTCCGATCGGCGGTGGACCTGGTGCCGGTCGATGTGGCGGTCCTTGATCGTGACGGTCGGCCCGTGGACCACCTGACCCCGGCGGACTTCACCCTGACCGTGGATGGCCGGCCGCGCACCATCGTCTCGGCCGACTACGTCTCGACGCGCCGGATCAACGAGGCGCCGCCCGATCGCACCAGCTTCAGTACCAATGCCGGACAACGTCCCGGCCGCCTGATTGCCATTGTCATCGACGAGGCGCACATTGGCCGCGGGGCGTCCCGCGCCACGTTGGCAGCGGCGTCTCGATTTGTCAGGAGTCTGGACCGTGTGGACCGCGTGGCGCTGTATCTCATCCCTGGCGCGGGTCCGGTCACCGGCTTCACCAGCAACCACGGGCTGGTGCTGCGCCTGCTCGAGTCCGCGGCAGGACAGGCGACAGAAGCCCGGGTGTCGTCAAGCGTTGGGATCGCCGAGGCGATTGAAATACTTGACCGCCCGCCCAACCCGGACTCTCCCACCGGCGCCCCACCGGGGTCATTGCTTGAAGAAGTGTTCTCCAGGGAGTGTGCCGGCGAAAACGACGCCAACACCCTTGCGACCTGCCGGCGCCGCATCGAGGCCGAAGCCCGTCTGGTCCTGGGGGCCACACGGTCGCGGACCACACAGTCGCTCGTGGCCTTGCGCGGTGTGTTTGATCAACTCGCCGCGACCGACGCGCCAAAGACGATGGTGCTCATCACCGAGGGGCTGGTGCTGGGTCGTGATATGAGTGACATCACGTGGGTGGGCCCGCTCGCCACCCGCGCGCAGGTGACGATGTATGCCCTTCGGTTGAGTGGGGACTTGTTCGGCGCAGAATCTGCGCGCGTCTCACCGAGCCGTCGCGCCGACCTCGACCTGATGACGCAGGGACTCGACCAGTTGGTGGGGACCACCAACGGCACGGTGCTTCCGGTGGCGGTCAACGCGTCAGCCGTCTTCTCACGACTGGAGCTCGAACTGTCCGGCTACTACCTGCTCAGCTTCGCGCCGCTGCCAGGCGACCGTGATGGCCGATCACATCGCATTGATGTCCGAACAACGGCACCGAACGTCCGCATCCGCGCTCGTCGCGAATTTTCCATGGCGGCGACACGCCCGACCACACGGCAGGACCACCTGGTGGAGGCCTTGAAATCCCCGCTGGGCCTGTCGGACTTTGGCCTGCGGGCGACGACCTACCACTACCCCGACAGCGAACTCCGGAGCTCCCGCGTCAAGGTGCTGGTGGCGGTGACGCTGGACCGCACCTTTAATCGTGACGGCGACTTCTCGCTGGCCTGGTATCTCACCGATCCGATGGGCCGCGTCGTGTCCATTCAAGACGAACAGCGGATTGCCCTGCCGTCGCCCGCACACGCCGGACAACCACAGACGTTTGCGGGGGCCGTGATGGTGGATCCCGGCGTGTACAGTCTGACGATTGCTGCGGTCGATGACAGCGGTCGGCGCGCCACAGTCGAACACAGCTTCGAGGCGCGCCTCACCGGCGTCGGACAGATACGCCTGAGCGACATCATGATCGCGCACCCGCCGGCCGACGGCCGCACGGTCACCCCACAGGTGGACGGCCGCATCACCGGCGAGAGTCTTGTGGCGTACGTCGAGCTCTCGTCAACCGCCGAACCGCAACTGGCCAAAGCGACACTCACACTGGAGATTGCCAAAGACGTCAACGACCGCGCCCTCGAATCCAACCCGATGCGGTTTGTCGGCAACGAGGTGGTCGGCTTCCGGCGTGCGGAATCGCAGATCCCGGTCGCGTTGCTCGCCGACGGTGCGTACGTCGCGCGTGTGGTCCTGTCGAGCGACGGGCGACCGATTGGCTCTGTGACACGTCCGTTCACACTCGAACGCGGCGCTGTCGGCGGCGCGGCCGCGCCTCCCCCCCCGGCGTCATTCACGCCCTTTGTTGATCCCTTCGACCGCGCCGAGATCCTGTCGCGCCCGGCGGTGGGCTTTTTCGTCCACCAGCTGCAGCTGGTGGGTGGCCCGCCACTCCCCGAGGCGCTCCTTCCGGCGCTGGGATTGTCACGCACCACTCGATTCGCGGACGCGGGGGCGATTGCCGAGCGTGCGGGAAGCCCCCACTACGCGGCGCCGTTCTTCACAGGCCTCGCGGCCCTGGCGCGCGGCGACCTCAATCGCGCGGCTGAGGACTTCAGCGCCTCGCTGACCGCGGCGCCTGATTTTTTACCCGCGGCCTACTACCTGGGTGCCTGCTACGCGGCGGCTGGGCGTGATCGCGAGGCCGTGCTCGCCTGGCGCACCGCGCTGATCGCCGACGTGCGTGCGCCGTGGATATACACCACGATGCTCGATGCCTTGTTGCGCACGCGGGATGTGCGGCTCGCGCTGGAACTCTCGGCGGATGCCGAAGGCCGGTGGCCCGACAACGACGCGATCAGGG
>CAYZLT010000033.1:0-18537 GCA_964479175.1 uncultured Solibacteraceae bacterium
CCCACGGACAGCGTCGACTGCCGAGTGCACCAGTGCGGCTGCCTGAGTGGTGCTGAGCGAAAGTGCCATCTGCCCGGCTTCGATCTTCGCCACATCGAGGATGTCGTTGATGATGCGGATGAGCCGGCCCGTGTTGTTGAGCGCCACCGTGACCAGGGCCCGGCTATCCTCGCCAAGATGCGTCTCCTCATCGGCCAGTACCAGCTGCAGGGAGCCGCGAATGGATGTCATTGGTGTGCGCAGTTCGTGACTGACCGTGGAGACGAATTCGCTCTTGAGCCGGGCCACCTCATAGAGCGCACTGACGTCCTGAAACCCGACCACCGCGCCGGTCACACAGTGCTGTGCATCGCGCAGTGGCGCGGCGCCGAGGAGGATGGGCAGTCTGCGTCCATCGGGCAGTTCGAGCAGGAACTCCTCGCCAACGACGGTGTCACCTGACATGGCGCGCATGGCCGGCCACGACGCCGGCGGAAGGGGCTCCCCTGACCGGCTCTTCACGGTGGTGTGGTGCCAGAAGCGGCGCACGTCCGCCGGGTCGCCCCCGTGCTGGCCCACCAGGTCCCGGGCGGCATCGTTCTGAAACTCGATATCGCCACGGCTGTCAGCCACGATCAGCGCCGCCGGCACCGCATTGAGCACGTGCAGCAGGTCTGCGTGTTGCCGCCGCGACAGGTCGAGCATGCGCCGCAAGTCCAGCTGTGTCATGACCTGGCGACTCAGGACCTGCAGCAACGCGCGCTGGTCGTCGGTGAGCTGCCTGGGTACACGATCGAGGACGCAGAGCGTGCCGAGCCCATGCCCGTCGGCCGTCATGAGCGGGGCGCCGGCGTAGAAACGGATGTTGGGATCGCCCAGCACGAGCGGATTGTCACAGAACCGGTCGTCGAGCAAGGCGTCTTCGATCACCATCAGCTCGGGGCTGGCAATGGCATGCGCGCAGAAGGCCTCGTCGCGCGCAGTCTCGGGAAGGTCCAAGCCGATCTTGGCTTTGAACCACTGGCGCTGGCTGTCCACAAGCGTCACGAGCGCCATCGGCATGCCGAGGAGCCGCCCGGCGAGTGCGACCAATTCATCGAAGGCCGCCTCGGGTGGGGTGTCGAGGATCTGGTAACTGTGCAACGCGCGAAGGCGCTCGGATTCGCGAGGCAGTACCGGCGGAAGGGCGATCGCAGGCTGGCTCATCCGCCGGCCAAAATCTCGCGGATGCGGTCACCCAGCGTCAAGGCATCAAACGGCTTGAGGATGTAGCCCAGGGCCCCGGTCACCAGTCCCTTGTCGCGCTCGAACCCCTGCGACTTGGCCGTCATGAAGATCACGGGGATGTCCGCGGTGGAGGGGTCTGCCTTGAGCGCGGCGCACGTCTCCGGACCATTCATCTCCGGCATCATCCAGTCGAGCATGATGATGTCGGGCCGCTCAACCGCCAACTGGGTGAGGAGCTCGCGCCCGTTGGACACGACCTGTACGCGGAAGCCGGCCTTTTTCAACGACAGCCGTGCCACCAGCTGGATGTCCGGATCGTCCTCCGCCATCAGGATGAATTGGCTCATGTCTCCTAGAATACGCCACCACCAGGCTGCGGCAGCAGAGTCACGGCGCGTCATTATGGCGTAGACTCGGCCGATGTGCTCCCGACTGCGGCGGAGTGGCGTGGCACTCGTGCTGCTGGTGGCCGCCACCGCCATGACTGGTGCCTCGACTGATTCACCGCCGATTTTTGGCGTCAAATACGGCAATCAGGGTTGGGATCTGCACAGTGTGCGCGCGCTGGAATCCTGGCAGGGCCGCACCCATGAAGTGCTGGTGCTCTTCACCAATTGGGATCGGCGTCGCGACGTGCAGGACAACTTGTTCGATCAGCAACTGCCCGCGATCTGGAAACACGGATCGGTCCCGCTGATCACGTGGGAGCCGTACACGGGCGACACGACGCCGTCCGACATCGTGAGTCGCATCGGCAGCGGTGCGTACGACGACTACGTCGCTGACTGGGGGCGACGTCTTCGGGAATTCCTCGCCGGTACGGACCGGCGTCTGGGCACCGACGACGACCGTCGAGTCTATCTACGCCTCGCGCACGAGATGAACGGCAACTGGTACCCGTGGGGACAACGTTCGCCGGAGCGTTTCATCGCCATGTGGAAGCGCGTGCGTGCCATATTTGCTGACCTCGGGCTCGGCCCCACGCACGTGCAATGGATGTGGTGCGTGACCAACACCGACCACGGCCCCTTCGCGGCTGAGGCCTATTACCCCGGTGATGGCTTCGTGGACTGGGTGGCGGTGGACGGGTACAACTGGGGCGCGTCGACGCGTACCTCGAAGTGGCAGACCCCTGCCGAGGTGCTTGGCTCCATGGTCTCGAGAGTCCGGGCCGTGGCCTCGACCAAACCCCTCGCGCTCGCTGAAGTCGCCTCGACGAGTCTCACAGCCAATGGCGACGACGCCGACGCGAAGGGCCGGTGGATTACCGACCTGTTCGCGTGGGTCCGGAACCAACCCGTCCGGATGGTGTGCTGGTACAACGTTGACCGTGACGCCGAGTTTGCCGCCTTTGGCGGCGTGAAGGGAGACACGACCCTGACGGCATCCGGCCGCACCCTGCAGGTGTACTCCGCCTATCGGGCCGCCGTGCAGGGGTTGGGGCCGGCCGTCTCCACGAGCGAGCGTCGGCTGTTGACCGACCAGCGATTCGGAGGTCAGTGACAGATGGTCCAGCGGGCAATGCTCGACCCTGGCGTCTGGGCGTCGCTTCTGGCGCTTGATGATGATCCGGCGTTTCTCGACGAGCTGATTGATCTCTTTGTGGACGATGCCCTGCCACGCGCGGAGCGCGTGCGCGCCGCCCTGGCCACCGGCGATCTGCGCGCGGCGCAATCGGCAGCACACTCGATCAGGGGGACCGCCGGCAATATTGGCGCCTCAGAAGTTGCGGCGATGGCCACCGACCTCGAACACGACCTCGACGCTGGAGTGCCCGTGTCGACCGAGCGCGGGGATCAGTTGCACGGGGCGCTGCAACGAGTGGTGACCGCGCTGCAGGCGAAGCGGTCGCGCCCGCGCAGCTGAAGGCTCGAATGGAGGTCGACGCGTCAGCGTCGCTCGAACGCCAGCAACGCGATGTCATCGGCGGCCGGCGCGTCACCACGGCGGAGCCGCAGCATCGCCCCGAGCGACCCGCAGACCTCGGGCAGGGCCACACGCGCGCGTTCGACGAAGTATCGACCGAGGTTGTCGTGCCCGAACCGGACGCCGTTGGCATCGAGGTCTTCGGTCACCCCATCGGTATAAAAGAGCAACCGATCCCCCGCCGCCAGGGTGCAGGTTGCTTCGTCGAACGTGAGGCCAAATCCCATCCCGATGACCGGACCACCGGCCTCCAGCCGGACCACCTCTCCCGACGTCGTGATGAGCAGCGGCGGGGGATGTCCGGCCGCGCTGTACCGCACCTGCCCGGTCGCCGGATCCACCACGGCAATCACAATGGAGAAATATTTGCCGAACCGTTCGAAGGGGTATTCCACTTCGAGCGAACGGAGGATCGCGGACGGTGACGGTGAGGCGTCGGGTGTCTGCGTCGCGGCAAAGGAGGAGAGCCACTGCGCCAGGGACATGGTCAGCAGCGCCGACGCGACACCGTGCCCGCTGACGTCCGCCATGTAGACGAGTGTGGCGCCGCCCGGCAATTCGAGTGCGTTGTAGATGTCGCCACCGATGGCGAGCGAGGGCTCAAACACCGAGCCGCAGATCAGGCGGGAATTGGTGAGGTCCACGCCCGGCAGGAGGTGCTTCTGGACCTCCGCTGCCGCGCGCAGTTCCTCCAGCATGAGTTGTTCACGAATCACGAGCTGGGCATTGGACCTCGAGAGTGAGGCCGCGAGGTGACGGATGCGCAGTTGGGCGCGCACACGTGCCAATACCTCCTGTGGATCAAAGGGTTTGGTCACGTAATCGGCCGCACCCAGTTCCATCCCCCGGACCTTGTCGGCGATGGTGTCAAGCGACGAGATGAGGACCACGGGAATGTCATGGGTGCCGGGATCGGCCAGCAGGCGTGTCAGGATTTCGTACCCGTCCAGCCCGGGCAACACGATGTCGAGCAGGACCAGATCGATCGTGTGTGATTGCAGCAGCGCCAGTCCGCGATCCCAGTCGCCGGCGACCATGGTCCGAAGGCCGCCTCGTTCGAGGATATGGGAGAGCAGGCGCTGGTTCATCGGCTGGTCATCGATGATGAGCACCGTGCCCGCCACGTCGGCCGTGGCCGCAGACTGGCCGCGCACGTGCGGAACGTGCTGGTGTTGCGGTCTGAGCAGATCAAACACCGTCTTCACGGGGGCAAACGTGGAGGCCGGCACCTCGACGCACGTCGTATTCCATCCCGCCATGCCGCCGTTCCACAGGCCGGGACGTTCCAGCGCAGTCAGCGTGCGTCCGTCGGCCGTTTTCCTGGTGACAAAGGCCGCCTCCGGATCCACAAACGGGGTGAGGTCAAACGGCTGACCGGTGTACCCGCGCAGGGCACACACGAGATCGACGGGGTTAAAATGTGTCGCACTCCGGAAAATGCGCGCCTGTGCCGGATCGGCGAGGTCCACCTGTGCCGGCTCGACGATCTGCAGACTCTCGCGCCCGTCGGCGTCGCGCACCCAGAAGGGCGCGCCACCGGGTTCGCCGTCGTTGCGGACGACGCCGCAGACACGCAGCGGCCGATGCAGCGCGTCCACAATCTGATCACGTCCGGCATCGGCAGGCACCGTCCGCGCGAAACGTGTCGCGGCACACGCGCGCGCCGCGTCGAGCGCCGCCTGCGACGGCGCCGTGGCGGTGATCGCGATCAGGTGTGAAAAGACCTCCGCCTGCAAACGTGCCAGATACCCGATGAGCAGGCGCTTCCATCGCACCACCTCGCCGCTGGTTTCATCCGGGAGGATGTTGTCGATGTTTTTGACGACGACGATGTCGCCTCCGCAGTCCTGCAGATTACCGAGCAGCGCGCCGTGCCCGGACGGGCGCAGCAGCAGTGACCCGTCAGCGGATCGAAACGGCGCCCCCTGTTCGTCAAGGGCCAGCGTGTCGGTGGCCGGCGACTGTGTCGAAAACTGCACCGCCAGCCTGGCGCCGCGGCGCT
Organism: uncultured Solibacteraceae bacterium; assembly: GCA_964479175.1. Taxonomy (GTDB): domain Bacteria; phylum Acidobacteriota; class Vicinamibacteria; order Vicinamibacterales; family SCN-69-37; genus SYFT01. The sequence continues at coordinate 5,135 of CAYZLT010000033.1, forward strand.
GCGCTTCCACCAATGGGCGCACCGTGTGCAGCGTTGTGTCGAAGCGCTCGCGCGCATCGGCCGGCACCGTGAAGTGCAGACGCGAGAGGCCGTGCGCATCGCGGGTATACCGCGTGCCCTCGAGCAGGTGCTCCTCGAAGGCGGTGCGCACACGGTCGCTGCGGTGAAACGGGACGAGCGCTTTGGGCAGCGTCGCCAGTTCCATGTCAACCAGGAGCGTGCGCAGCAGCGCGCGTTCGTCGGCGTCGGTCGCGGGCGACCGGTCGGCGCCGGACCGCCGCCGCAGCTCCTCGGCAAACGGAAACTCATCGAGCCGGGAGAAGAACTCGCGGGCGGCCGGGGTGTCCGACGGCGTGCGTGGCCCCTGCAGCGCGCTGATGAGGTCCTGGAACATCCGGGTGGCGGCGCCCGACGCCGGCACAAACTTCAGAACGCGTCCGGCGGAGGCGGCGGCGTCCCCGCGATCGATCAGCTCGGCAATTTCACCATGCCGACTGGTGGTGAACTGCTCGATCCCGTCGCCAATGGTGGCCGGTCGCAGCAGATGAATCGGTGGTGGCGCGGTCCGCAACCGTGCCAGGTGCTCCGCGGCCACCTCTGATGCAATACCGACGGCCTGTAACTGGGCGAAATCGGCGGGGGTCAACTCGTGCATCGTCTCTCCTGGCCTACCACGCCGTCGTCAAGAACATCGTGATCGACCCGTTGCGGAAGGCGCCGGTGCCGGGCCGCGACCGGCCAAACCAGCGGTTGCCCGAATAGTTGCCGTACTGGATCGACACGGTACCCGGGTGCCAGTTGAACCACCCGAGTCCGTACGTAAAATCAGGGTCCCACGGCTGCTGCTGGTCAGCGGTCGGATAGAAGAATGCGCGTCCCTCCACGTACAGCTGCCGATAGAACCGGCTGCGCAACCCGACGCTCAGCGATCGTTTCCAGGAGCCGCGCGTCGCGTCGTTCTGACGCTGGTACCGCGGCGTCAGGTGCGCGGCGACCGACGCGGACCAGCGGCGTTCCCCGTCCGCCTCAAACACCGACTCCAGCGCGGCCGGCATCCGGAATTTGTAGCTGGCCGTCACGGTGCCCTCGTCAAACCGCGTGACACGTTCGTCGCGGTCGGCATCTGGGTTCCACCGGTTGCCACCGTAGTTGTCATAGGTCAGCGCAAACGTGCCGGGCCGCCAACTGTCGTAGCCGAAGCTGTAGGTGAAATCCGGATTCCAGGGGCGCTGGCGATCGCGCTGCAGATACAGGTAGCCGGTGACGCGTGCGAACCACGTTTCGCGGGGGGAATAGCGCAGCGTCACCTGTGCGCGCGCAGAGCCGGCCAGTTGGGTGCCCTGTGAACCGGCACCGCCTTGTGTGGGGGCTGCGGTGGTCAGCGGCAGGTCCAGCCCCGGCTGGAAGATCCACGCACGGGGGCCTGGGGGTGTCGTCGGCGGTGTCGGCACCGACTGCCCGGCGGCGATGGTTGGTGCCGCCAGGGCGCACAGACACACGGTGACAAGGCGGAGCGCCCGGGTCATCGCACGTCTCCTGACTGGATGAGGGCCGTGCGCATGAGTTGATCCTCGGGCAGCGCAGACCATCGCATCAATTCCGAGGTGGCCAGATTGCGCAGCGACGGATACCCCCAGGCCACGAGTTCAAGCGCGGAGACGTATGAGGCCGCCTCCGCGATGCGCGGTGGGCGACCGCTGCCGATGGTGATGGCCGTGGACACGCGACGGTGCAGTTCGCGCCCGTTGATCAGGTTGAGGCGGTGGGCGGCCAATGTGGCCTTGATGCGCAGCCCCAACTCTTCCGTCGTGGCACCGACCGATTCGTCTGCGGCGATTCGATGCCAGACCGGGGCAATGTCCTCGGTGGACGGCTGGACAATCGCGGGCCGCGGCGCGACGTCGGAGACCGGCACAAACTCCGCAGCTTCGATCGTCAGGATGATGGCTGACGCGGCGATCAGGCCGAACAGGAACATCAGCTGCCCGCGCGCGCGCACCCAGGGCGACGTGAGTTCAGTCATCTTTCCTCCTTCGGGCGCCAATAGGCCGCCCGCACAATCCGGCTCATGGCGAGCACGTTGTTGCCCGCCCAGAGCACATTCACGATAAATCCCTGCAGGTTGGAAAACACGCCGGCCGCCAACCCCACGGCATGGATGAGCACGCCGGCCACGGTCAGCACGATAATCGCGAGCTGTGGCCGGACCAACTCAGGGAATGTCCCTTCCTGCCGTTCCTTCGGGGTCATCGGGAACTTGATTTGTTCGCCCTTCATGACCGTCCAGATCGCGCGCAGGTTCAGAGGAAAAAACGCCAGGTACGACGCTCTGCTCTGGTAGTTGGACACGCCCCACGTGCCCACAAGAAAGGCCACTTCGTTGGTGATGAGGAACGGAAGAATCCGCATTAAAAACTCAATCGAATAGGTGCTCACCGGCGCGATGCCGGTGAAGAGGAAGAAGATCGGCACGGTGAGGAAGATCACATTCCAGACGCCGCCCAGGTACGACCACATCGTCGTGCCGTACATCACCTTCTGCTTCCAATCCATGCCCGAGTGGATGATCGGATTGTCGTGCACCGTGATGTCGATGGTGCCGCCCGCGTATTTGAAGCGCTGCACCACCCAGGATTGCAGGTCCTGCGGTGACAACATCTTCGACTCGACGGAAGGATGAAAGACCGAGCGCCAGCGTCGCTCGGCATCGCCATGCAACACCATCGAGGTGTAGATGTCTTCCGAGACATGGAACTTGTAGGGCGTCAGTTCCACCTCGCCAGCCACCTGCCGGCGCATCGCGGCTGTCAGGTCGTCTCGCATCGCGGGGTCGGTGACCTCACGTGCCACACGGTCGACCGGCAGATTCACCGCCTCGGCGTATTCCTTGAGCGCCGCTTCCATGACGGCGTCGCGCCGATGCACGGACCCGGCACCACAACAAAACGACGCATTGGCCCAGTTCCTGCGGCGCAGGATGACGTCGTAGAACACCTGGGGGTCGTTGTCGAAGGGGTCGGCGCCAATGACAAACGGGCCCAGGACACGTTCGATGGCCGTGCCGATCCGGCGTCCGGCGGCGCCCATCCGGCGAGCCAGCACCTCCGGCAACCGTTCGCCCGGAGGCAGATCGAAAAACCACTGCGGCGTCTGCACCCACGCCACGCGGCGATCGCGGAAGTAGCCGAGTGTGTGTTCGAGGAGCGTGGGGAAGGGGCGGGTGTCCGCGTCACAGATCACGATGAAGTCGCCGTGGGTCTGCTCCAGACCGTTGCGCATGTTGCCGGCCTTGAACCCCACGTTGGTCGCGCGCGTGAGGTATCCGACGCCTTCCTGCTCGGCAACGCGACGCATGGTCTCGCGCTTGCCATCATCAAGGACGTGAATCTTGACATCGACCGGATGCGGGTACCGCATCTGCTTGGCGTCGCGAATGCTCAGCCGGACCAGCTCCGGATCCTCACTGTAGGTCGGAAAAAACACATCGATCGAGAGCGGCCGATCATCAACGGGGTTGATGTCCGCGACCTCGGACACCGTCGCCGGCGCACGCGCTGGAGGCGTGTCCTGCTGTTTCCAGAGATTAAACGTGAACAGAATCAAACCGATAAACGATCCGGTCTCGGCGATGACCAGTGGCAGGGCGACATACCACGCATCCCAGTTGAGGGAGTGTTGCCACCGCCACGCGATGTACGCCAGGCCGAGGACAAGATTCATCGAGGCCAGCACCTGCCACGCGGCCTGCCGACGGGCCGGGAAGGGCAGCGGCTCCGGTGGGCGCCGGTGCTCGAACTGATCAAAATAAAAAGACGGCCGGCTCACAGGGGCCCTCGTCGTCTGGCGCGCGTCAGGGTCAGCTGATTGCCAGACGCGGATCGCGAAAACACGACCTGATCAAACACCCCGCGGATGATTTCAAGGCCGCGTCCCCGTTCGCGCAGTCGCGCGCGATCCATCGGCAGGGTCTCGTCGGGCTGTGGGGCGACCCGCGTGAGATCAACCGGGGGCGCCGTGTCTCTGATCTGTGCCTGCATACGCTCGTCGTCAATATCCGCTTCAAGCTCGAGTTGGCCGGCGACGCCGGCATACCCGTGCTCGATGGCGTTCTGGAGGGCCTCAACAATGGCCAGTTCCACCAGGGCGGCTTCGGCGGCGTCAATGCCGGACGTCAGGCACCAATCCCGTAACGCTCCGCCCGCGGCCGGCACGGTCTCGGGCGACGCGTCGAGGGTCAGGTGCAGACGGGGCACTCACACCCGCGACTTCAGGGCCGCGACCGCCGCCGCCGCTGTCGGGAACATGCGGAACACTTTGTCCATCCGTGTCAGCGCAAACAGGGCGGTGACCGGAGGCTGGGCGCCGGCGATGACCAGGTCGCCGGCACGACCGAGGGCTTTGAGGCCTGACACAATCGCGCCAAGCGCGCTGGAGTCGACGAACTCCACACCGGACAGATCGAGCACAATCCATTCCCAGCCGATGCCGACAAAGGTGGTGATCGAGGCCTTCAAGTCAGGCGCGGAACGGGCGTCGAGCCGACGGTCGTGCACGGCCAGCAGCAGAATGTCGTCGTCGTTCGTATGGTCGATCTGAATGGCCACGAGTGGGCCCCCTCTCAGGGCATTGTACTTCCGCCCCAGTCGTCGCACACCCGACTCATCACGGAAATCGAGCCTGGTCTTCGGGTGGACCGTAAACGCGGCACGCCGGACGTGGGGAGGCGCGGTGACCGCCGAAACCGAAGGGGGCCAGGGCACGTCGTTCACGGTCCTGCTGCGTCGCGTGGGCCCCGGACGACGTGGTCGTGCACGAAATCGCCCACCAATGGTTCGGCAACGCCGTCACCGAAGCGGACTGGAATGACGTCTGGTTGAGTGAGGGCTTTGCGACCTACTACACGCTGCTGTACCGCGAACATGACGCGGGACGCGACGACTTTGTGGCCGGCCTGATTGATGGTTCCGTGACAGGAACGCGAGGACGGCCGACTTCCTGCGCCACATGGAAGACGCGTCAGGCCAGGCGCTGGAAGGGTTTTTTGCGCAGTGGCTGTTCCAGGGCGGCGTGCCTCACATCGAGGCCTCGTGGCGGATGAAAGACGGCGAGGCGCAGTTCCAGGTGGCGCAGACGCAGGCGACGTATCTGTTCGATGTGAAAGTGGATGTCAGGTTTCGATACGCCGACGGCAGATGATCATCGATCCCCACACCCGCCTCCTGGCGACCTGGCACATCAGCAACCAGGAGGCGCGGTAAGACCGGGCGGAGGATCATCCTGATGGAGACGATTGGGGAGGGCACCGCCATCATCCTGGGAGGGCAGACCCCGCCCAATGACCATGCGTTCCGCCAGGGCCATGACTTTTCTACCTGACCGGTGTCGAGATCCCCGACGCGTACCTGGTGGTTGACGGCCAGCGCAACGAGAGTTGCTGTTCTTCACGACGACCGAAGCCGAGACCGACGGCCAGGCGATTCCGCTCGCACTCATTCGCCAGCCGGTCGACTACACCGGCATCGAACGGGCACTCCCCCTCGATCAGTTTGCCTCCTTCGTCGCCAGTCTGGTCAACCGCGGCCGGCCCGTCTATACGATGTTCAAGCCCGAGGAACTCGGCCGTGAGAACAGCAACGAAAAGTTCAACGCCTTGCAGAAGTCGATGACCCTCAACGTGTGGGATGGCCGGCTCACACGCGAACTCCAGTTCGTGAAGCAACTGCGTGACCGGTTTCCGCAGGCTGACGTGCGTGATAGTTCCGCGATGGTGTGGAACCTGCGCAAGTACAAGTCAGCCGCGGAACTTGCCCTCATGCGAGAGAGCGCCAGGCTCGGCGTTGAGGCGCACCGCGCCGTGATGCAATCCACGCGGCCGGGCATCACCGAGCGATCGCTGGCGGCGTGATTCGAGTTCGTTGCCAAAAAAGACGGGGCGCAGGACCTGGCCTACTACACCATCATCATGTCGGGGAAAAACCACGCCTACGGGCGCGATGCTCAAGGCGCGGGGACTGGAACGTTTTGCGCAGGACTTCCGCGGCATCGTCCGGCTCGGCGGCTACAACCACTCGATTGGCCTGGCCACGCAGGACGGGATCCTTCAGAGGCTCGGCAAGGGCGCCGGTCGCTGAAAAAATCCGGACGGCCCATCGGGCACGTCTGCACGGGTGGGTTCGGCCTATCGCCGAATACCGTCCAGATGTGTGCGCCTACCCTCGACAAACGCCTTCAGTCCGTCGATTGACGACGTAAACGCGTCGGTCGTGGTGACCTTTTTGGTGTCCTTCGCCACGTCGGCGGCAATCAGCGCACGGTGCTGCTCGATGACCGGGCCAAGCACGGACCAGTCGAGCCACTTGGTCGAGATGTCCTGTACATAGCCGAGGTATTTGGCACGCAGCGAGGGCACGGCCAGCAACTTCGAGATGAGCGGTTTGCTCGCAGCGTTGACCGCGACGAGTGGATCAAGCGTGACGCCACCGCCGCCACGACCACCGCCGCCGGCCATCATCGCCTCGTTGATGTCGTGCGGAATGATGTGAAACCGCCCCGACGGATCGAGGTAGATGTTGTAGTCGCTGGCGCGTGTCCAGTATCCGTCGGAGTTGACCAACACGTTCTCCAGCGCGAGAAACTTCAACGTGCCGTCGATGTTCAGCAGTGGCGCGATCGCCGTTTCCAGCTGATCCGGCGGTGTGGTGTTGAGCACCTTCGTCAGGGTGATCAGCGCCTTCCACGACGTGTCGTTGTCCTTGTTCTTGATCTCATAGAGGCGCTTGTAGGCGGCGACATCGTCACCGAGGTATTCCAGTCCACCGCGGCCGTTCGGACTCCCGGGCACTTTCCAGCGCACACCATCCCCGGTCGTGAAGTGATCACGCAGGAAGTCCTTGTTGAACTGCGCGACGTTGGTGAACACGCCCCAATATTCGCCGTTGATGACCACACGCGCGAAGTTTGCGGACGGCGTGGGAATGTACTGACGAGAGATGTGTTCATAGACCACCGCGCGCATCAACGACGCGTCGCCATTGGCGTTGTTGAGATTCAGCGTCTTGTAGCCACGCAACGACTGGTCCTTGTTCACAAAGTCCATCGTCAGATTCAGCGATTTCTTGTAGCCGACCGGCACCATCATGAATGAAGACGCGCCGCGGAAGTGTGTGCCCACGTCCGTGTAGGTCTTGCCATCCACGACGAGCGTGGCGGGCACCTCGACGTCGGTGTTGTTGAACGCAATGAGTTCCGCTTCCCAGTCCGCCGATTCAAACGTCAGGAACAACGTGCGCAGGCTGTTGTCGTCATAGAGCGGCGCGGTGGACGCAGTGACGTCCGCAGGCGCGATGCGCGGGCCGGCAGCCGCCGGCCCCGCGGCCGGACCACCAGGCCCTCCAGGCCCACCACGTCCGCCGCGGCCCCCCATGCGGCCACCGCCAGGGCCCAGGCCTTGTCCCGGAGACGATGCCAGGAACTCCCGCGCGGCCTTCCGCTCACTGGTGTCGAGCCGTCCGTTGTTGTCCTTGTCGAATTGGTCCACGAGTTTCCGTTCAGCCTGATTGGGACCACCGCCAGGACCCCTGGGCGGGCCTTGGGCGGCCGGCGCGGAGCTGGTGAGTACCGCGGCGAACACGAGGAGAGCGAGGCGTGTAGCAATCATGATGGGTCCTTCAAAGGTCAGACTTCCGGGTCGGGCGTACGACGCAGTTCGACGGCATGCACGTCGTCGAGGCGATAGAGGGCTTTGACAAGTTCGTCGGGGGAACAACCGGACTTGAGCACGGCGTCGTAAATCACATCGATGGATGTGCCTTGCCGCGTCGTGCCAATCGACTGGAGATGTCGTGTGAGCAGTTGCGAGTCGAGAGCCGAGCCCAGCACGGTCTCCAAGTCGAGGCCGAGACCGACCCGCATCGTCAGCGTAAAGCGAAGACCGGGATTGAGGGCGAGCGCGGCAGGCCGCATGGCCCACGACGCCACACCCACGACGACCAGTCCGATGCCCGCCACCCACGGTGCACCAGCGCCCACACCCATGCCGATGACAACGGCGAAGATGACATAGGCCGTGTCCTGGGTGTCGCGCACCACGGTGCGGAAGCGCACGATCGACAGAGCGCCGACGAGGCTGAATGCCCTCACGTTGTCGCCGATGACCTGGGTCACCATGGCAATCAAGACCGACAGCAGCACCAGAGTCGCGGGAAACGTTGGCGACCCGTCCGAGGTGTCGCGACTGTGGCGATAGATCCAGGCCACGACAGCCCCGAGCGCCAGCGCGGCCACCAATCGGAGCGCGACGGCCTGTGGCGCGATGGCCGGGGCGCCAAACACGGAGGTGAGGAACTCGGGCATCACGCGATCTCCCTACACGACACCCAGTGCTGCCACCGAAAATCGATATTTCGACACGGTCATCGGCTCCAGGCTGAAGGTCTCGACCAGGCGTTTAAACACCGCCGGCATTGCAACGATGTACTTGAGTTCGACGATTTGTTGCCCCACCAGCGCCGGCTCGTACAGCGGGGCCTCGTATCCCCACTGACTGATCGGCCGTGCGGCCAGCCCGTCATCCACCGTCAGCCGCGCCAGCCCGTAGGGCGTCTGCGTCACGCGTGCCGTCCGGCAGTAGGTGACCTGGCACACGGGGCTCAGGCCGCGCGCGGCGAGGCGGCCAGTGAACCATTCGCCAATCCAGGGCGCGTCGGCGGACGCCGTGTCTGCCAGCCGCGCCAGTGCGTCGATGGGGATGATGCTCCGCCGTTTCGAGAGCAGGGACTGTGTCCGGAGTTTGCGCTCCAGAAACACCACGTCGGACGAGCCATACCGGCGCACCCGGTATTTGCTGCGGCCGTAGGAGCCCTGACGACGATAGACGTCCTGGTCAGGAGTATCGGTGTAGAGAGTGGTGGTGGTGTATTGGTCTGCGTGGGGGCCGCTGCCGTGGGGATCGGCGGTGAGGTGGGCGCGGGCCCAGGTCCGAATGGCGTCACCCTCGTCGGGGGACACCAGGAACTTCAGCTCGGCAGCGTGAGGGCGGCGGTCGCGGGTGTCAGTGTGCATATCGTCCGGCTGGTCAGAATACGGAAGTGGCTTCCGGTGAGTGAGACCAGCCGGACGTCGGTTTTATTCCTGAACGGTCGGGATTAGTGGCGAAAATTCGGCACTCGGCTGGAAAAATTTGCGATCACCGCGCGCAGTTGTGCGGATGCGGACGAGCCCACAACTTGCAGGGTGAGTCAACATGTCGATCGGACTTCGACTCGCCGTTGTCTTCGTGATCGGTACTCCTGCTGGAGTGTTGTGCGATCACGAGTTCGCCCTGGTCGCAGCCCTCGGTGTGTGCAGCGCGGCGTTCGTGATCGCGTGGCCCCGGCAGACGACGATCGGACTTGTCCTGATGACGGGAGCCACCGTGGGCGCTGCGGCACGTGTCCACGCGCTGCGACCCGCGCCGTCACACCTGATCACGCCGGACCCCATTCTCCTGACGGGTGTCCTGCTGTCCGATGCCGCGCCATCGCCCGGAGGCTTCCGGCTCGATCTCCGCATCGACGGATGGCGCGTCCGCGCGGTGGTCGCCGGCGCGATGGCTGAAAACACATACCGTCAGTGGACCCGTGGTCGGACGATTACCGCGCCGATCAGGCTGCGCCAGCCGGACCTTGTGAGAAATCCGGGATCGCCGACTGAGACCTGGCAGCGCCTGACGCGCCGCTTCGATCTGATTGGCACGGTCAAGAGCGCCGCCCTGGTCGACGTCTCCACCGGCCCATGGTGGCAGGAGTGGGCCGCCCGCGTTCGTGCGCACGTGCGGCGCACCACGGCCACGTTGTTCTCCCCCTATTCAGCGTCGGTGGTCACCGCAATTCTGATCGGCGACCGCGCTGGGCTCGACGACGAGGTCACGCGGCGTTTGCAGGCGGCGGGCACCTTCCACGTCATCGCCATCTCCGGCGGGAACGTCGCGATGCTGACGATGGTGTGTTTTGTGCTGCTGCGATTGGTGACGCGGTCGCTGGTGTTTCCCATCGTGGCCACCACCGTCATCGTGATCGTCTACGGGGTGGTGGTGGGAGGGGACCCTGCCGTGACACGGGCCGTCGTGGCCGCCGTGATCTACCTGCTGCTGCGCCTGGTTGGGATCAATCCCCAGCCGGTCAACCTGCTGGCGGTCGTTGCGGTGGTGTGTGTCGTGATGGAACCACTCGCGGTGATCGATGTGGGCGCGTGGCTCTCGTTTGGCGCGACGCTGGGTTTGATCGTCGTGTTGCCGCGACTGCTTCGAGCGGCGCGCGGACCCAACGCACATCCGGTCGGCTGGGCGCGAATGTGGGACTGGTTGCGCGCGGCCGTGCTCGCCACGGTGGCCGCAGAAATCCTCATCATGCCCGTGACGGCCGGAATATTTGCGCGCGTCGGCGTGGCCGGTCTTCTCCTGAACCTTGTCGCGATTCCCGCGATGGCGGTCGTGCAGTTTGCCGGACTGGCCGCCTGTGGACTGGCACTTGTGTGGATCCCGGCGGCGCGTGTGGCGGCCGACGTCGCGCATCTGGCGACGGTGGTGCTGCTTGGGTCGTCGGCAGCGCTGGATGTGGCGCCATGGTTGTCCTGGCGCGTGCCCCCGTCGTCGCTCTGGTGGACAGGTGCGTACTACGTGGCGCTGATTGCAGCCCTCTGGGTGGTGAGGCCGCGCTGGCGGCAGTGCGCTGTCGTGGTGGCGTGTGTGTTGCTGGTGGTGATCGTATCGGCGCCGTTTGTGTCCCTCCGGCGACCGGCCACTGGATGGCTGCGCGTCTCCGTGCTCGACGTGGGGCAGGGCGACGCCATCCTCGTCCAGACGCCGAATGGCCGGTCGCTCCTGGTGGATGCCGGGGGCACACCGGGTGGGACGTATGACATCGGCGGCCGTGTGGTGACGCCGGCGATCTGGGCGCTGGGCGAGCGTCGCCTTGAATGGCTGGTGGTGAGTCACGGCGATCTCGACCACGTGGGTGGGGCACTGCGGGTGATGGATGATCTCGCGCCCAGGGAAGTGTGGGAGGGGCTTCCCGTCGAATCCTCAGCGGTGTTGCAGGACTTGCGCCGTGAGGCCCACGCGCGGCGTATCACCTGGCGGCGTGTGCTTGGCGGTCATGAACTGGAAGCCGGCGGTGTGCACGTCATCGTTCGCCACCCGACACCGCCCGATTGGCAACGCCCGCGTGTACGCAATGACGATTCGGTGGTCCTGGAAGTGCGCTACGGCGACGTGTCATTTCTGCTGACCGGTGATGCGGGTGTGGAGTTCGAGTCGATGCCGGTCGAGCCGCTTCGATCCGGCGCGCCGCCGCGCATCCGGGTGCTCAAGGTCGCGCATCACGGCAGCCGGTCGTCAACGGCCGCGACGTTCCTGGACCACCTCGCCCCTCGCGTGGCGCTCATCAGCGCGGGCGCGGGCAACATGTTCGGGCATCCGGCACCGGACGTGCTCGCGCGACTCGCGGCCAGCGGAGTTCACACGTTCAGCACCGATCGTCACGGCGCCATCATCGTCGAGTCCGACGGCCGCGTGGTGCGCGTGCGCGGGATGGTCGGGCCGAGGCTTGAGGTGTTTTGATCCGTTGCCAGGCGGCTTCCATGTCCTGGGTGGTGGCGGCGTGGACAGACGAGCCGCGCTTTTCGAGATCCGCCTCGACCGCAGCGAACCGTTGCGAAAATTTGTCGTTGGCCGCGCGCAACGCCGACTCGGGCTCGATGTTGAGTTTGCGCGCCAGATTCGCCACCGCAAACAACAGATCCCCGAACTCTTCGGCGGCCCGTGCCGGACTTTCCTCGACGGCCTCGCGCAGCTCTCTGACTTCCTCTTCAATCTTGTCGACCACCCCTACGGCATCCGGCCAGTCAAACCCGACGGCGGCGACGCGTGAGCCGATTTCGTGGGCGCGCAGGAGAGACGGCAGGGCTTTCGGGACACCGGCCAGCACGCGCTCTTTTTCGCCCCGGCCCGCCTGTTCGGCGGCCTTGAGTTGTTCCCACTGTGTGAGCACGGCGGCAGGAGTGGCTGGGCGCTTCGGTCCCTTCTTGCGCGTGCGTGGCAGCGGACGGCCGGACTTGGTAAACACATGCGGGTGTCGGCGAATCAATTTGTCGGCGATGGCGGTCAACGCGTCCGCCATCTGCCATCGGCGCGCCTCGGTCGCGATCTGTGCGTGGAACACGACTTGAAAGAGCACATCCCCCAGTTCGCCCGGGAGCGCGTCGTGGTCGCCACGGTCGAGCGCGTCGAGGGCCTCGTACGTTTCTCCGAGGAGAAACGGGCGGAGGGATTTGTGGGTCTGCTTGCGATCCCAGGGACATCCGTGTGGCGCACGCAGTGTGGCCATGATGCGGACAAGACGGGCCATGGCGCGTCCGGCTTTGGCGGCGCGGGCGGAAACGGTCGAAGGCATGGCAAGAAGGTAACATCTGTGAGTGATGGAGATCGTATTTCTCGGCACGGGCACCTCGCACGGTGTGCCGATGATTGGGTGTGACTGTGTGGTCTGCCGGTCTGACGACCCGAAGGACAATCGGCTGCGCCCGTCGATTTACATCATTGGCGATGACGGAACGCGGGTGCTCATCGACACCACACCGGATCTGCGGCAGCAGTGCCTGCGCGAGGCGATCGCCAGGGTGGACGCGGTGGTCTACACCCACGCACACGCCGATCACATCCTGGGGTTTGATGAACTGCGCCGGTTCAACATCCTGTCGAAGCGTTCGTTGCCGGTCTACGGCGACTCGGCGACCTTGCAGGCGCTGCGGCGCACCTTCAGTTATGCGTTTGACGCGGGCGCTCCGGTCGGCGGCGGTGTTCCTGATGCCAGTCTGATGGTGATTGACGGGCCGTTCGAGGTGGGGAAGCTGCGGCTCCAGCCCCTGACGGTCATGCACGGCACCCGGCCGGTGTTGGGCTTTCGTCTTGGCCGCTTCGCCTACCTGACCGACTGCAACGCGGTGCCGGAGGAGACGATGGCGCAGTTGGGGGGCCTGGACGTGCTGGTACTCGACGTCCTGCGACACCGGCCTCATCCGACGCATTTTTCGCTCAAGGAAGCCGTGGCCGTCGCCTCAGAGATCGGCGCAGGGTCCACGTACTTTACGCACATGTGCCATGACCTGGGACACGCGGCGACGTGTGCCGCGCTTCCCGACGGGCTGTCGCTGGCATACGATCGGCTGCGCATCTCATGTTCGTAGCGCATTTCCCTGCAGACCAGCGTCCCCGATGGCCCCACGCCGTGGCCGCGCTTGGCAATTTTGATGGCGTGCATCGCGGGCACCAGAAGATCCTGGACCGCGTCTGTCGGCAGGCTGCAGAGCGGGGCGGCACTCCCGTGGTGGTGACGTTTGATCCCCACCCGCCTCGCGTGGTGCGGCCC
>CAYZLT010000034.1:0-4967 GCA_964479175.1 uncultured Solibacteraceae bacterium
ATGGGGCAATGGGGCAATGGGCAGATACACTGACGCACGTGAAATACGGGGCGACGTGGGATGGTGCGGGCACGCGGTTTGTGGTGTGGTCAACAGCGGCGCAGGTGGACCTGTGCGTGTATGAGTCGACGACGGCGGCCACCGAGTCCGCGCGCATTCCGATGGTCGGGGAGGGACACGAGTGGCAGGCATCTGTGCCGCATCTCGGTCCCGGGACGATCTACGCATTCAGGACCGGCGACCACGCGGTGCTCTTCGACCCGTATGGGCGCGCATTCGCGGAAACGTTTTCCTGGTCACACGGCCGCACACCCAGGGCCGTCGTGATCGATGATCGATTCGATTGGGGCGCAGACATCGGGCCGCGTACGCCATTGACGCAGACGCTCATCTACGAAGCACACGTGAAGGGCTTCACCGCCCTGCACCCGGACATCCCCCCTGAGATTCGAGGCACCTACGCAGGACTCGCGTCGGCTCCGGCGATCACACACCTGCAGTCGCTGGGCGTGACGGCGGTTGAACTCCTGCCGGTCCATGCGCGCGTGGACGAATGGGCCCTGCACCAGCGCGGCCTCACCAACTACTGGGGCTACAACACGCTCGGTTTTTTTGCACCCGAACCTCGACTCGCCTCTGCACAGACTCCGCAGGGCGTCGTTGACGAATTCAAGGCGATGGTGCGTGCCCTGCACGCCGCCGGCATCGAAGTGCTGCTCGACGTCGTGTACAACCACACCGCCGAAGGCGACGAGGCCTCGTCCACCTGGTCCATGCGGGGCCTCGACGACACGGGCTACTACCGCCAGCATCCGCACGATCCGTCGAGGTACGAAGACTTCACCGGCTGCGGCAACACCCTCGATACGCGCCAGCCGGTGGTGCGCCGACTGGTCCTCGACAGCCTCCGCTACTGGGTGCAGGAGATGCACGTGGATGGCTTCCGCTTTGACCTCGCCTCCGCACTCGCCAGGGATCACGGGCCGTTTGATCCACGCGCCGCGTTGTTGCAGGAGATCGCGCAGGATCCCATCCTCTCCTCAGTGAAGTTGATTGCCGAACCGTGGGATGCCACCGCTGCGGGGTATCAGGTCGGGCACTTCCCCGCCGGCTGGGCGGAATGGAACGGAAGATATCGAGACGATGTCCGGCGGTATTGGCGGGGAGATGCCGGTGCACGGCCGGGCCTGGCCACACGAGTGGCGGGCAGCAGCGACCTCTACGATACTCCGGGCCGCGGACCCACGGCGAGCATCAACTTCGTCACGTCGCACGATGGGTTCACGCTGGCGGACCTGGTCGCGTACAACACGAAACACAACGAGGACAATGGCGAAGACAACCGCGACGGCGCGTCGCACAATGTGAGCCACAACCACGGCGTGGAGGGCCCCACCAATGATCCGGCGATCCAGGCGCACCGGTCAGCACATCAGCGCCACCTGCTGACCACACTGTTTGCCTCACTCGGTGTGCCGATGCTCAGCGGCGGCGATGAGATGGGTCGCAGTCAGCGCGGCAACAACAATGCGTACTGCCACGACTCCGAGGTGAGCTGGACGCCGTGGCTGCCCGAGCACGCCGCCGACCTCGACCTGCTGCTGTTGGTGCAGCACCTGTCGGCGTGGCGTCGAGCGACGCCTGCGCTGCAACGCCCGACCTTCTTCCGGGCCGACACCACCGACGTCGAATGGCTCCGGCCCGACGGCACCCCGATGACCGAGGCCGACTGGCACGACGCCACCGCCCGCGGCCTCATCCTGCGGCTGGCCGGCCCACCGCCCGTCGATCTCCTCTTCGATTGAGGACCCTGAACCTTGGGCCCTGGACCCGGTCGGACCTTGGACCCTCAGAGGCTCCAGCGCAACAGCACGGACCCGACGGTGAAGCCGGCACCGACGGAGGTGAGCAGCACGAGGTCGCCCTTCTTGAGTCGGCCGTCGGCGCGCGCATCGGCCAACGCGAGCGGGATCGTGCCGGCGGTGGTGTTGCCAAACCGTTCGAGGTTGATCACGACCTTGCCGGGATCCAGGCCGATGCGTTCGGCGGTCGCCTCGATGATGCGCCGGTTCGCCTGATGCGACACAAACAGGTCCAGATCGGAACCGGTCAGCTTGTGGCGCTCCAGCAGACGCTGCGCGATTTCCCCACTCTTCCTGACCGCAAACTTGAACACGGCCGCGCCGTCCTGCTTCACATAGTGCTGACGCTGGTCCACCGTCTCATGGGACGCCGGGCGACGACTGCCGCCGGCCGGCATGCAAAGCGACGGTCCGCCATTGCCATCGATCTCGTGCAGGAAATCGATCAGGCATGGTTCACCCGGGCCGGCCGCCGACAAGACGACGGCTCCGGCGCCATCGCCAAACAACACGCACGTGGATCGGTCCGTGTAGTCGATGATGCTCGACATGACGTCGGCACCCACGACCAACGCATGGTCCACCGCCCCGGACGCGACCATCTTCCAGCCGACCGTCAGTGAATACGTAAACCCGGAACAGGCGGCGCCAAGGTCAAATCCCCACGCCTTGGTGGCGCCGATCTTGGCCTGCAGCACACAGGCCGTGCTCGGAAAAATCGTGTCGGGTGTGGTGGTGCCTACCACGATGAATCCGATGTCGGCCGGCGTGAGTCCCGCTTCGGCAATCGCCTTGAGCGCAGCCGGTTCGGCCAGATCCGACGTCGCCATGCCGGGATCCACGATGTGGCGTTCACGAATCCCCGTGCGCTGAAGAATCCACTCGTTCGACGTCTCGACGAGTTTCTCCAGGTCATCATTGGTCAGCACGTGCGGAGGCACAAAGGTCGACAGCCCCGCAATCTTCACCGGTCGCATCACCACAAACGATCCTTTCCTGGCGCCATCAATCCGAAATAGTCATACGCACGCGCGGTGGCGACCCGGCCGCGCGGCGTGCGATCCAGAAAGCCAATCTGAATCAGATACGGCTCGTAGATATCCTCGATTGCGTCCCGTTCTTCTCCAATGGCCGCCGCGAGACTGCCCAGTCCCACCGGCCCGCCGCCGAATTTGTCGATAATCGTGCGCAACAGACGCCGATCCGCCTCATCAAATCCGTGCGCGTCGACTTCGAGCAATTTCAGCGCTTCGTCACACACGGCCGCCGTGATGATGCCGTCCGCCCGCACCTGCGCGAAGTCACGGATCCGGCGCAGCAAACGGTTTGCGATGCGTGGCGTGCCCCGCGATCGCCGGGCGATTTCTTCCGCGGCGCCACCCGACGTCTGCACGCCGAGGATCCGCGCAGACCTGGTGACGATCTCGGTCAGGTCCACATCCTGATAAAAATCAAGGCGATGGGTGATGCCGAAGCGGGCGCGCAGCGGCGACGTCAACAACCCGGCGCGGGTGGTCGCGCCGATCAGCGTGAACGGCTGCACCGGCACCTTCACCGACCGCGCGCTGGGCCCCTGCCCGATGAGGATGTCGAGTTCAAAATCCTCCATCGCGGGATACAGGATTTCCTCGATCACCGGGCTCATGCGGTGAATTTCGTCGATGAACAACACTTCGCGCGCCTGGAGGTTGGACAGGATCGCCGCGAGGTCTCCCGGCTTCTCGAGCACGGGGCCCGAGGTCGATCGGACCGCCACGCCCAATTCATTGCCGATCACATACGCGAGCGTCGTCTTGCCCAGCCCGGGTGGTCCGTAGAGCAACACGTGATCGAGCGCTTCGCCACGTTGGCGCGTGGCGGCAATCGATACGTGCAGATTTTCGCGCACACGATCCTGCCCGATGTATTCATCGAGTGTGCGTGGACGCAACCCCGCGTCATATTGCGCGTCGTCGTCGACCGGCAGGGCGTTGACGAGGCTGTCGTCCTTCATCGGGCCCTCGTCATCGCGCCAATTCCTTCAGCACGTCGCGCAACACCTGTTCGAACCCGCCCTCGGGTTCACCCTGACCACACACCCGATCGGCGGCCTTCTCGGCGGTGGCGCGTTGATAGCCGAGGTTGCCCAGTGCGGACAACACGTCCTCGCGCACGCTGTCACCAGCCGGCAACACGGCGGTGGGTCCGCCCCCCACATCTTCCTGCTTGAGGCGATCTTTCAGGTCAACCACCAGGCGCTCTGCGGTCTTGCGACCCACACCGGGAATCCCGGTGAGTTTGGCGAGGTCATTGCCACGAATCGCGCGCACCAGTTCCTGCGGCTCGATGCCGGACAACACGGCCAGCGCGAGTTTGGGACCGACCCCGCTCACACTGATCAGCCGTTCGAAGAGGTTCTGCTCGAGGTCTGACGCAAACCCGAACAATTGCAGGGCGTCTTCACGCACGTGGGTGTGAATTCTCAGCGACACCGTCGCGCCTGGATCGCCAAGCGCATAAATCGTGAAGAGCGGCGCCCACACTTCGTAGCCGACGCCATTGACGTCCACCACCACACGTTGCGGGCGTCGTGCATCCTTCTCGCGCAGGATGCCGGTCAGCGAGGCAATCACGGCGTCGGCCGCCGCACCACGGCCGGCGGCTGATAGTGCCTCCAGCTGCGGAGACTCTTGGGCAGGGATTTGGTCGCGCGTGTCTGCAGGGCGGACGTGCCGGAGTGGATATGACAAATCGCCGTGGCCAGCGCGTCGGACGCGTCGTGCGGCGTCGGCACACTGTCGAGTCCCAGCAACAGCTTGACCATCTGCTGGACCTGGCCCTTTTCGGCGCGCCCAAATCCCACCACCGCGACCTTGATCTCCGCAGGCGTGTATTCGATCACCGTCAGGCCGGCCTGCTGAATGGCCAGCAGCGCCACCCCTCGCGCATGTCCCAACTGCAGCGCGGAGCGGACGTTTTTGGCGTAGAAGACGCTCTCGACCGCGACACAGTCGGGCGCGGTCTCGCGCAGCAACCGCGTGAGGCCTTCATGGATGACGTGCAGGCGTTCGGAAAAACTCGACGAGGCCGGCGGCGCGATCGCCCCGCACGTCACAAGGCGGTGCC
>CAYZLT010000034.1:4977-12951 GCA_964479175.1 uncultured Solibacteraceae bacterium
TAACCGGTGCGCGTCGAGCCCGGGTCAATCCCGAAAATCCTCACGTCAGAGACGCCTCGATATCCTTTTCGTCGAAGTCGGCGTTGGTCCAGACGTTGCGCGTGTCGTCGCTGTCGTCGAGCGCTTCCATCAGCTTCATCATCTGGCGAATGGCGTTGCCTTCCAGCGTCACGTAGTTTTTCGGCAACATCGCGACTTCCGACCGGACCGGTTCCACGCCGGTCGCCTTGATGGCGTCCACCACGGCCTGATGCGCATCGGGGCCGCACGTGACTTCCCACGACTCGCCGTCATCGGTCATGTCGTCGGCGCCGGCGTCCAGCGCGACGTTCATCAACGCGTCTTCGGCGGCGGCCTTTTTGTCGACAACCACGAGGCCCTTTTTCTCGAACATCCAGCCCACGCTGTTGGCCTCGCCGAGGTTGCCGCCGTATTTGCCGAAGATGTGCCGGATTTCCGAGACCGTGCGATTGCGGTTGTCGGTGATCGTGTCCACGAGCACGGCCACGCCGCCGGGGCCGTAGCCCTCGTACATGATCTCGTCGTAGATCAGCCCTTCTTCTTCACCCGTGCCGCGACGAATCGCGCGCTTGATGTTGTCGGCGGGCATATTGACCGACTTCGCTTCCGCGACAATCGTTCGCAGACGCGGGTTCATGTCCACATCGCCCCCGCCATTCCTGGCGGCAATCGTCAATTCCTTGATGATGCGCGTGAAAATTTTTCCGCGTTTGGCATCCGCGGCGCCCTTCTTGTGCTTAATCGTGTGCCACTTGGAATGGCCTGACATGCCGTACTCCCCGCAGTGAAAATCGCCCCCTTGCGGGTGGCTGAAATAACGCTAAATGCTAACACGTCAACGTTTACGGGCGAGGATCACCCAGGTATCGGCCTCCCGATGCCAGACTTCCCCCCGATATCCGCCCTGCACATCGTCGACCCGGAAGCCGGCCTGATCGAGCCGCGCCAGCACGTCGGCCATCGGCAAGGTCCGGAACGTGAGTTGGAACTGGTGGCGCTGGACCTTCCGGCCCTGGCGCACCACGTACTGTTCGTCAAAGATGGTCAAGCCCCTGCGGCGGTCCTGACGCACCGATTCAATCAGCGTCAGGGTGGTGCCCGGCGAGAGATGGCCCCGCAGCGGCACGCGTCGTTCGTATTCGTCCCAGGCGGAGAGGTCGGGGACCAAATCGATGGCAAACAGGCCCCCGCGCGACAGCCCCTCGGCGGCGGCCGACAGGGTGGCATCCATATCCCGGTCACGGACCAGTGATTGCAGCAGGCCGTACGCCGCGATCACGGCCTTGAACCGGCGCGGCCGGAACGGCCACGCCCGCACATCCCCGCGAATCAACGCGGGCCGCAGGGACGCCGGGACACGCCGCACACGCCGCCGCGCGCGATCGAGCATCGGCGCCGACCGATCCACGCCGATGGTCTGCCCCATCCCCTCACGGGCGCGCGCCATCGGCACGAGCAGTCGTCCGGTCCCGCACCCGAGTTCAATCAAATCCCCGTCGACGGCGGCGGCGATCGTCCGCCAGAACGGCACATCGCGTCGTCCCAGCGTTCGCGCGTTTTCCCAGTCGTAGAAGGGCGCGTAGGCGTCCCACCCCTGCCAGCCTTCCGGTCGCTTAGACATGCCCCAACGTTCCTTCCCGCCTCGCGTACTGAATCGCGGCCGCCAGCGTCATCAGACCCAGGGGCACGCCCACCACTCCGAACCACACCAACACACCCAGCGACGGGGCCACGTCGGCGAGGCCCGCGCCCCCCAACAGAATGTCGCGCATCGCATGAAGGGCGTGCGTGGTCGGCACCCAGTGGGCCAGAATCGCCAGCATCGGCGGCAGACTGTTGGTGGGATACAGGACGCCGCCCAGCAACATCGAGGCCCCGCCGATCAGCCACATCACCGGATCCCCGCGTTTGAACACGACGGCAAACGCCGCAGCGGCGAACCCAAATCCTGCCATGGACAGCGCGGCCACGAAAAACACGACCAGCGCGGCCGTGATGCCCTGTGCGGTCAGACCGGCAAACTGCGCGCCCAGCACCGCTGCGGCCACCAGCCACACCGCGAGATCGAGGACGGCTCGCACGAGCGGATACACCGACGAATACACCACAACGGCCAGCGGCGAGGTCGGCGTCGCGATCACGGCCTTGATGGCCCCGGCTGCCTGCACGCCACGGACGGCCTGCGCAAAACACACCAAGGCCGTCATCAACGCCCCATTGGTCGCCACACCCACGAGCAAAAATCCGAGCGGCGCAAACCCGTCCAGGGACCGATCGCCGAACAGACCGGCCAAGACGGCGTAGACCGCAAACATCAGCAACCCGTCCACCACATCCATGGCAAACGACATGCGATAACTCGCGTCAATGCGAACGTCCTTGAGCACACACGCCCACACCTTGCCCAGCGCCCTCATGCGGCACCGCCCGTGGTGGCGTCGCCGTAGGCGCGCAGCAGTGATCCGGGTTGTGACCGCAGCACCTCGGTGGACTGATCCAGCGTGACGCGCCCGTGATGCAGCACGATGACGCGATCACACACGGCTTCCGCCTCGTGCAGATCATGTGTGGACCAGAGGATGGTCGCGCCGCGACTGCGCGCCTGCTGCGTGATGGCGGCATGTGTCAACGCCCGCGCGTGGGGGTCGAGTCCCCGCGTGGGTTCATCCAGCAGCCACACTTGCGCGTGGGCCATCCACGCCCGCGCCAGCGCCAGTCGCTGCCGCATCCCATCCGAGTACGTGTCGACACGACGAGGGAGGGCGTCCGCGATGTCGAACACCGCCGCGGCGGCGTCACTGTGTGTGCGCCACTCGCGTCTGGGCACGTTGTACAACGCGGCAAAGTATTCGAGATTCTGACGACCGGTCAGCCGCGGAAAAAATGATGTACCGCCCGCCGGCGCGTAGGCCAGCACACGACGCAGCGCTCTCGGCGCGTCGACGACATCGTGGCCCAAGACATTCGCGCGGCCCGCCTGGGGCAGCAGCAACGTGGCGAGAATTTCGAGGAGGGTGGTTTTGCCGGCGCCGTTGTGCCCGAGAATGCCGACGATCGATCCGGCCGGAACACTGAAGGTCACATCGTCGAGCGCCGTCACTGCGCCAAACCGGCGCGAGAGCGCCTCAACTTGAACAGCGATCATCGACGCGTGACCGACGCAGTCCGCGCTACAAGCAGGCGACGCGTTTGCCGCCCGTGGGCTCGGCCTTGGTGCCGCTGTTGCCCTGCGTCAACTTGCCGATATGACCGTATTCCAGCAGCCGCGGCGCTGACCATGGGCGCCGAGCCGACGGGGGCATCGCAGTCTGATCGTGTGTGACGGGCGTGTCAGCCATGCGCCTACTATGCCCCGAAGAGCGCCCGCACCGCAACGGGGTTGCCGCCGCACAGCGCCGCTGCCAGGGCCGGCGCGTCACGTTGTTCGGCCGGGGCCACCAGGTCACGCACCTCGACCTGCGCTGCCAGGTCCGCCACGGCATGAAACAATGTCAGGGCCTCCTCCCGGTCGCGTACATCGAGACGGAACACCTGCGAATACAGGTCCACCGCGACGGGACGCACGGGCTCCGCGCCCGCCAGGCGGATGAGGCGCACCAATGGACGCGGGCCGGCCGCAAATCGCCAGTCACTCGCGGCAGGACCCACCCGATGTTTGTCGGTGTAGTGCGAGGCCGCGGTCCGTTCGTCGGGCGACCACCCGAGGTGCTCAAGGGCCGACGACCACAGCCGCAACGCCGGGTAGCTCGGGACCGCCATCAAGCGTGCGCCCTCGCGAGACACCACGACGCAATCATCAGAGACCACCTCGGCACCCGCGCGTGCGCAGGCGGCGACCAGTGTGGATTTGCCCGATCCTGTCGGTCCGACAAACGCCGTGACTTCCCCGTTGATGGCCACCGCTCCCGCGTGCAGCACCATGCGCCCCTGCCGACTCAGCATGAGCGGCAGAATTTGATTGAGCAGCAAGTGCCGCACGGTGAAGGCCGGCGTACCGGCGCGTGTCTCCACCCCAACGGACGTGGCGGACGGATCAATCCGAAACTCGGCCAACTCCGGAAACTCGACCACCCACCCCCCGTCGGCCTCGCCGAACCGCGCCCAGATCTCGGGCCCATCGTCCCACTGGTAGAACCAGACGGCCGGGGTCGGCGCACAGTGTTCCACCCAGGAGACCGTGATGTCACCCGGCGCCGTCCCAGGCTCGGCGCGCACCAGTTCGGGGATCTCGACGGTCGACCGCACGCGGATGTCCGCGAAGTGGTACGCGACGGCGTCAGTCATCGCGTCCATACCGCGTGACCACCTCTGCCACAAATTCCTGTGCCTGGAACGACGTGGGGAACAACGCGGCGTGCCGCTGCAGCGTCTCCGCTTCGATCGCCGCCAACGTGTGCTGCCCATCACACAACTGCAGGATGGTCGCGCGGGCGTCGGCCCACGCGGTGAGCCGCGGACGACGCTGCGGATCGGTGCGGGTCAACACTTCACGCGGCATCAACATCCCGCGCAGCGTGGAGTGACGCACGTGCGTCCGAACTGTGGTCCCACGACGGACCGTCACATCCCACGCCAGCACCACTTCCACCGGACGGGCGCGCAGGGTCACCTCCACCACGTCGCCGGGTTCGACCGTGAGCGGGGACTCGATGGGCAAAAACGCCTGACGCCGACCCATGCGATCAGCGGCCCCCGGCGCATTGGTCATCGTCACACCGGGCGCGAGGTCGGCGACAAACCAGCCGACGATCCCGCTGAACGTACCGGCGCGCGTCACCTCGAACCGTGTGGTGCCGATCCCCGCACCACCAACGGCGCCGCACAGAAAACTGATAATGGGTTGGCCTTCAGCCAGACGTTGGTCGGCGGTGACCGTGACCGGGTACCCCGTATTCACCGCGCCGTCGTACGCGCTGGAAAAATCAAACCCTGCCGGACTGGTGCGCCAGAAGTCCACTACGGCCGTGAAATCGGGCGCCTCAATCGGCGCGAGCCAGGTGGTGACGCGTTCGGGAATCACCCGTCCGCCGGGTCGAAGAAACCGTCGTGTCGCGTCGGCGAGGTACTCAATCACACCGGCTTCAAATCCGAGACGCCCCGCCTGATCGGTCACGATCACATCCGCACGTTCGGGTAGATTCGTGCGGGTCGAGAGGGCCGCCACATGCACGATGCGATCGGCGAACCCATTGGCGACCGCCACCTCACGGGCGATGGCGATCATGCCGCCGTTGTCGATCGCGTACACACGCGACGCTCCGGCGCGGCAGGCCATCAGGCCGAGGATGCCCGTGCCGCACCCGAGATCCACCACCACATCACCGGGACGCACCGTGGCCGCGATCGCCGCGTGATACGCCGCAAGACGCGCTGCGTCATCGAGGTACTGCCGATGTTCATCAAACTGGAGGGACATCCGTTGCTCCCGATGATAGTGCACGTGCTGCGGCCTCTGCGCCCAGGACCTGCCAGAGGACAAGTGGTGCCCAATATCCGGTGGACGGATCAGCCGGCGTCCGCTGCTGCACATCCGACCACAGCGCCTGCAGCGCGGCGGGAGTGATCCATCCTCGCTCCACCACCTGCAGGGTTTCGCCGAGGACGGTCGCGGGATCCGCCGCGAGCACGCCGTCCACCACCAGATCGTTAAAGTCCGGCTTGTCGAGGCGCGCACCGACGCGCGGCGGGAGCAACGGGCCCATCGTCTGCCGCAACAGATACCGATGTTGCCGATGACGAAACCGCAGATCGTCGGGCAACGCCAGCAGGAACTCGATCACGCGCCGATCCAGAAACGGATGCCGCAGTTCAATCCCCCACCGGCGACCCATGCGGTGCAACGCCTCCCGCACGTGCGCACTGTCACCCGACTGCAGCCGCACCAGTGACTCGCGCACCACATGTGATCCACCCCGTGAGACCGGCGGCTCGCGCAGCCCACCCGCCCGCATGCGCTCGGACAACGACACACGCGCCGCAAAGTCCGGACGCACCCACGGCAACTCGATCGCACCACGACCCCGTCGTCCCCACGCCTTGACCACCTCGGGCAACAGTGGCACCGCGGCGTGCCACACGAGGCTCCTCCAGCCGGAGTCGAGCCAGACGATGCTGCGGTAGTCGCGGGCATGCCGCCATGCCGCCAGCGGACGCCACTGACGCAGCAGATCAGTGGAACGAAACAGGCTGCCGGTCAGCCAGTCGTCGCCACCGATGCCCGTCAGCATCGCGGAGTGGCCGTCGGACGCGGCACGCGCCATCAAGGGCGCCATCATGTGTTCCCCGGTTGCACCCTCCGGCAGGTCTCCCGCGCGTACCGCCGGGGCAAACACCGACAACCCTTCCACGCGAGACACCTGATGCGCGAGATGTGTGCCCACGCACCCGTGGTGCGCTTCGGCTTCCGTGATGAACGGAGTCTCGTCGGCGGCCGGCCAGTCGGGAAACACCAGCGAATAGGTCGCCGGCGCCACCACTCCCAGATGCCGCGCCGTGCCCACCACCGACGACGAGTCGAGCCCGCCGCTGAGTTGAAAACACGCCGTGGTCCGCGTGCGCAGACGCGACCGCACGGCGTCCTGAACACACGCGGTGAACGCTTCGGACGCTTCGCCAACACTCAGGTGTCGCTCCGCCGTCACGGCCGGATGCCAGTACCGTGTGAGCCGGATGGTGCCGTCGCGCAAGTCCAGGGTGTGGGCCTGAGGGACGCGCCACACATTCCGGACCGGCGTCTCGGTGAGGCTCACCGGCGCGGACGCCAGATATTCGGCGAAGTACCCTTCGTTCAGATCGCGTGGGAGCCACCCGGGTGCCAGCACGCCGGCCAACGAGGACGCCCACCAGAACACGTCGGGCGTGGACGCGTAGTAGAGCGGACGCAGGCCGACAATGTCACGGGCGAGGCACAGCCGCCGATCATGCGGAGACCACGCAGCCAGCGCAAAATCCCCCACCATCCCGGCCACCGCGTGTGGGTCGCCGGCCAGGGCGTCGGCCACCACGTCGGCGTCCGGCCGCGCCG
This sequence comes from uncultured Solibacteraceae bacterium, assembly GCA_964479175.1. GTDB lineage: Bacteria > Acidobacteriota > Vicinamibacteria > Vicinamibacterales > SCN-69-37 > SYFT01. The sequence continues at coordinate 12,023 of CAYZLT010000034.1, forward strand.
GATCAGGGGAGATGTCGAGACGTCCGTCCCACGTCAGCACCAGGCCGGAGGCGTGTCTGACCAGTGGATGATTTCCGGCGATGCCCCCGCAGATACCGAGGTGCGCCCCTTCACTGCTGATCACGACAGGGGACTGGGTCGACATCCGCGCGAGGATGCGCCGCACCATCGAACCGTCGTCTCGGGCGTCGCCCCGCAGGCGGACGCACCCGGCCACCATCGTCATGACGCGGTCACGAAATCGTGATGAGGTCAGTCGACAGCAAGCGCTCCATGAACGAGTCCAGGTCCTCGGTGACCTGTTCCGGCGTGGCGTCGAACTCCGCCAACGCGGCGTCTCGCAGTGCCCCGAGCGTCGTCCCATCCGCCGGGATCATCGTCCAGACGCTGGAGCCCACGGCATCGAGGCTGTAATACTGTCCTGACATCACGTTCAGCAGCACAACTTCCCCTTCCACCAGACGCCAGACGACGTCTGCGTGGGGGGTGATCTTGGAGTCGGAATTGAGTTTCATTGGGCCTCACCCTGTCGGCGACGATCACGATGGCCGAGAAGTTGCAGGAGCATTGTAGGAGTCGAATGGGAGGGGGTCAATCCAACCGCCTCGGTGTTCCGTAGGTAAGTCGTTCATATATAATGACTTATCAACTGATTGAGAGCCCCTTTCCGGGGACGTGGAACTGGTGTTGTCGGTGCGCAATCGTTCGATGTTCACTGAAATACCCTATTGCCCTACCGATAGCTGTCGATATATGACTATAAGTGACATGAAGCTCAAAAAGGCACTGTCCGCACTGTTGTCTGTCGCAGTCCTGTTCCCGGCGGTCACGATCGCTCAGGGACAGGCGGCGTCGACGGCTGCGCGTCAGGTCCTGCCAACCGGTCCGATGACGGCGACCACCAAGTAGGCGGCCGCGGTTCGCGCCTC
>CAYZLT010000034.1:12961-18039 GCA_964479175.1 uncultured Solibacteraceae bacterium
GATGAACGCGGCGCGTGGTGCGGCCACCGCCGGGAGTGCCGGGTCTGCGCGCAGCACGTCCGTCGTGGGCTATCTCTGGACGGCCAACAATGCGGCGATCCCGGATGCGACGGTGCAACTGCGGAACACCGTGACGGGACAGGTCGAGTTTTTCACCCAGAGCAACGCCGTGGGCGAGTTCACGTTCAACAACGTGGCGGGTGGTTCATACGTCATTGAATACGCGACCGATCAGGCCGGCAGTGTGCTGGCACTCGGACATCCGTTCACGGTGGCCCCAGGGGAAACCGTCGCGACGTTTGTGCGCATGTCCAACGCCCTGCCGGCGCTGATTCCTGACTTGACGGGCAACGTGGCCGCCTCCGCGATTCAAACTGCGGCGAGTGCAGGTGTGACCGCTGTCGTCACACCGATCGCACCCGTCGTGGAAGCTCCGCCGCCACCCTCGAGTCCCATTCGCTAGTTTCCCGACCGACTGAAGGCCATTTGCATGTTTGGTGATCGCAACAACGTCCTGATCGAGCCGCCGGCGCCTGCCGCGCCGGTCTCGGGCTTGCCCGGTGGCCAGGGACCGGGCGAGGGAGGCGAAGTCCACCTGCTCGATCGCCTGAGCGTGCTCTACCGCTATCGGAAGATCGTGATCACGGTGGTCATCGTCGTGCTGCTGGCGGGCGTCGTGCAGACGATGACGACCACGCCGGAGTACCGGGCGTATGCCAGCGTGCAGATCGATCCCGAACGGGGACTGCCTGGCGTGGCCGGCGCGGAACCCTACGAAGAGACGTCGACCCTGATGGCGACGCAGGTCCAGGCGCTGCGCAGCAAGGACCTCATTCGCACGATCGTGGGGCCAAACAATCTCAATCTCGCGAGCCTCCCGGAATTCAGCGGCGAAGGGGCGACGCCGACCGGACTCACCGGTGCCATTTCCTCGATTCGCGAGCGGATCATGCGCCCCGTGCGGAGCATGCTCTCTGGCGCACAGCCCGAGCCGGCTACAGTCGACCCGGCAGCCGCGACGGTTGAGGGGGCGCGCGGATTGGAAGACGCCCTCGTGGATCGGTTTCTCGGGCACATGAGCACGGACCCGGTGTATGACAGCCGGGCGATCACCATCTCGTTTGTATCGCGCGATCCGGCGCTGGCCGCGCGCGCCGCCAATGAGTTGGCCAACGCCTACATCGCCCAGAACCTGAAGCGCCGCAAGGGCGGTCTGGATGAAACGGTCACGAAATACCAGGAGGAGGTCAGCAAGGCGGACGGGAGCCTCCGGAAGACCGACGCCGACATGCTGGAGTTCCTGCGAACGCAGGACGCGTCGGCACTGGCAGACCCGGGACAACTGGCGTCACAGGAATACAGCGCGCAAGCCGACTACGAGCAGGCCCAGGCCCTCGCCGAGCAGCACCGCGACGCGTACGACTCGATCAGGGACGTGAAGTTTACCGACCCGAAAATCGACACCTTTCCGCCGATGTATTCAGATCAGGAAGTCCGGCGGTGGAGCCAGGAGCTGGTCGCGAAACGTGGTGTGCTGAGCCGGATCGGAGTCGCCAAGAACCACCCAGACTACCAGGCGGTGGTCGCGCTGATTGCCGAGGCTGAGTCGGAGCTGCAGCGGGCCCGCGAACTGGTGGTGGAGCGTCTCCGGCAGCTGGTGGCCACGGCCGAAGTGATCGCCAAGGCGAAACAGCGCACGTTGGCGTCGGTACAGACCCTGCGATCGCAGTTGGGCACCAAGGGCATCGACTACCAAACGATGGTCCGGTTTCGCGATTCTCTGGCCACTGCACTGAAGGATCTCCAGGACAACCTTGCCCTCGCCACCATTCAGGCGGGCGCCATTCAGAACAACGTGTTTCTGCAGGACAGCGCGGTCGCGCCGGCCAATCCGTTCAAGCCGGATGCGTCGCGCAATCTGCTGATGGCGCTGTTTGTCGGCATTGCCCTCGCCGGTGCGCTGGCGTTTGGCCTCGACTACCTCGACGACACCATCAAGACGCCTGAAGACATCACCCGCAAGCTGCGCATTCCGTTCCTCGGGCTGGTGCCGTCGGTGCGGAGCGACAAACAGCCGGTGCTCTCCGGCCCGGTGCCTCACGACTTTGGCGAGGCCTACCGTGCCTTGCGTACCTCGCTCGTGTTTACCAGCGGTGGAGAATCCACGCGCATCATCACGTGCACCAGCGCGCAGCCGCTCGAGGGCAAGACCACGACCGCGTGCAACCTGGCGATGGTGCTGGCCTTTGGCGGGTCGCGTGTGTTGCTCATCGACGCCGACATGCGGCGCCCCGGCGTCCACAAGGCCCTGAAGATCAACAACACCGTGGGCCTCTCCCATCTGCTGGTCGGCCAGGCGCGTGTGCGTGAGGCCATTCAGCGCACGAGCGACCCGAACTTCTGCGTGATGACGGCCGGGCGCACGCCGCCCAACCCGTCGGAACTGCTCTCGTCCGAACGGATGAAGCAGTTGATCGCCAATCTGAAACAGGGCCCGTTTGACTGGGTCGTGATCGACACGCCACCCGTGCTGGCCGTGACCGACGCCGTCATCCTGACTCCGCTTGTGGACGGCGTGACGTTTGTGCTCGGCGCGGAAATGACGCGCCGCCGCCTCGCCGAACGCGCAGTGCAGATGCTCATGGTCAGCCGGCCCAAGGTGGTGGGCGCGGTGCTCAACCGCGTGAACTTTGACCGCAATAAGTACTATTATTCGCGGTACTACGGCTATCAGTACAAGAGCTACTACGGCAGCAGCAGCTCCGGCTCCACGGCGAAGATCTGAGCCCGGCGACACTCCCATGCCCGCCATGACCGCAGCGCTGATCCTGCTGCTGGCGTGGTCCCTGTTTGCATTCGGCGCCGTCTACGACTGGGCGTTCGCCCCGGTCGCACTGGTGGCGATCGCTGGCGGATTGTTCTCGCTCTTCCACCAGGGCGCCCGTGCCTCCCGGTCGTGGCTGGACGTGTGGCTGTTGGTCGTGGTGGCGGTGGCGCTGCTGCAACTGGTCCCGCTTCCCGAGTCCATGCGTGCGATCCTCTCGCCCAACCTGCCGGACTATCTGCGGCGGGTCAGCCTCGTGGCGCCCGTGGAGGGCGCGTGGCGCCCGCTCTCGCTCTACCCTGAGGGCTGGCTGCTTGGCGCCGGCACCATCCTCACCGCCGTCGGCACGTTCGTGTGGGCGCGCGACACCCTGGAATCGCGCGGCATCCGGTTGGTCATGCGCAGCGTGGCCTGGATGGGACTCGCCGTGTCGGTGTTTGCGTTGATTCAATCCACGCTCTTTCCCAACGGATTGATCTACGGGTTCTGGACCGCCGGCGCACGGTCCACTGGGCCGATTGTCAGCCGGAACCACTTCGCAGCGTGGATCGTCCTTGCCTGGCCGATGACCGTCGGTTACCTGTTTGCGCACGGTCGCACCCACTGGCAGGATCGACGCACGCCGCGCGCCGTACTCATCTTGAGCGACACGCGGGCGTTGTGGCTGGTGCTGGCTGCGGCCATGATGCTGGCCTCACTGCTGATCACGCAGTCACGCGCCGGGGCGATTGGTTTTGGGGTCGCGGTGCTGGTGCTGAGTCTTCAGCTCTGGACACGCACGGGGGCACTGGGTCGCACCGGACTTGTCGGATTCCTGCTCGTCGTCTCCCTCGCCGTCACGTTGTGGGCGAGCCCGGATGCCCTCGTGAACCGCTTCGACCGGGCCTGGTCGGGTGTGGACGGTGGTCGTCCCGATATCTGGGGGCAGACGATGGTGTTGGTGCGGGCGTTTCCCGTGGCCGGTGTCGGTCTCGGCGCCTTCGCCGTGGTGATGCCGGCGTACCAGACGAGTTCGTTCGCCACCCTCCTGAACCACGCGCACAATCAGTACCTCCACGTGCTGGCTGAAGGCGGACTGCTTCTGGTCGTACCGTTGCTGATGGCGGCGGTCGCGTTTTTCGCCGTGGCGCGGCGACGCCTGCGCCGCGACGAGTCGGCGCTGGTGCATCTGCGACAGGGAGCGCTCGCGGGACTGATCGGGCTCGCGGTCCTGTCAATTTTTGAAGTGGCCCTGCTCACGCCGGCCGTGTTGGTGCTCGCCTCGGTGAGCGCGGCCATTGTGGTCCATCGTCATGACGAGGCTGCCTGATGTCGCTGCGTGTCGCCTTTGATCTTGACGGGGTCCTCGCCAACTTCCGTTCGGCATTTGAGACGGCCGCATCGGAGGCCGGCGTCACGTTGCCAGGGGCGGGGATGGATCAGGCGACGATGGATCCGTTGTCGTCAAGGGAGATCAAGAAGATCTGGGACTACGTGAAACGGACGCCGAACTGGTGGGTGCGTCTGGCGCCCTATGAACCGGCCCAGATTGTGCGGCTGTACGAGACGGCGCGACGCCTGCGGTGGGAAGTGGTGTTTGTGACGCGACGACCGGCCACGGCCGGTGATCCGGTGCAGTTCCAGACGCAGTGGTGGCTGGAGCAGCAGGGGTTTTACTACCCGGCGGTCATGACGGTGCCGGGATCACGCGGCGAACTGGCCAACGCCCTGCGCCTCGACGTTCTGGTGGATGACCAGGTTCACAACTGCGTCGACGTCATCAGCGCGTCCACAGCCAAGGCGGTGTTGTTGCACCGCGACCGGCCCGACGCGTCGGTGGAGGATCACGCCGTCAGCCGCGGAATTGGGGTGGTGGGATCGCTCGAAGAAGCGCTCGACGTGCTGGACCATCTGCACTCGGTGCTGCGTGAACGTCGCGGTCGGCTGCAGCGCCTCGCTGACTGGTTCATCAGTCGCCCACGCCAGGAGGAGGGTCTGCCGACCCATCCCGCCGCGGGTCGCGTGACGCTCCGAAATGACTGACCCACCGGTCGCGCAACCAATACGCCATCCACTTCATGCTGCCGACGGCCACCCGGTGTGCGTACACCACGGGTAACACGACCGCAGGCAGGGTCCCGTACTTCGCCCGCATGAATGACGCGGGTGGCAACAGATGTTCCCGCATGAGCCGGTACCGGTCGCGCCACCCGGGCAGCGCGCGCAGATCGTCCCACGCATCCTGCAATTGATCACGGTTGGGATCGAGCCAGGC
>CAYZLT010000035.1:0-1815 GCA_964479175.1 uncultured Solibacteraceae bacterium
TCTTCAAGGCCGGCATTGCCGGTGACGGCGCCTACAACCGCACGCTGACGCCGCTGGGCTTCCAGAGCGAGCAGCGCGACCTCTGGACGGCGCCCAACGTGTACCTCGGCATGTCGCCGTTCCTGCAGGCCAACAACATGACCGGCGCGTTGCTCATGTATCACGGCATCCACGACCAGAACGTCGGCACCGACCCGGACAACTCGATTCGGCTCTTCCACGCACTGAACGGCCTGGGCAAGACGACCTCGCTCTACATGTATCCCCTGGAGGATCACGGGCCGGCGACCAAAGAGACGTTGCTGGACCTGTGGGCGAGGTGGGGGGCGTGGCTCGACAAGTACGTCAAGAATCCCGTCAAGGCGGATACCCCGGCGCCCGGGTCCGGCGGTGGCGGAGGTCAGCAGTGACCGCGCGGCGGCCGGTGTGGGCCGGCCTCGCGCTGGCCGCCGCAATGTTTCCCTTCTGGACGTCGGCGCAGGATGCCGGCGTCCGCGCCGACTACGATCGCGCGTCGTCTCTGCGCGACCGTGTGAACGGCCAGGCCGTTGATGTCATCGCGGATAACGCCTGGATCGAGGGCACGTCCAAACTCTGGTATCGCAAGTCGGTGACGGGCGGGTCGGCGTTTGTTCTGGTGGACGCCGCCGCCGGCACCAAGGCACCGGCATTTGATCACGCGCGGCTCGCCACGGCGCTCTCCACAGTCACCGGCAACGCCTACACCGACGTCACGTTGCCGTTCACCACACTGCAGTTTGTCGACGATCAGCAGACGATTGAGTTCGTGGTCGGCGGCGGGCCTGGTGGCGGCGCGGCGGCGGCAGCCGGTGGGAATCGGTGGCGCTGCACCCTCTCCGCCTACGACTGTACACGCGTGACAGGCGCACCCGGTGCCGACGCGGGGCCGGCCCGCGGCGGCGCCCAGGGACGCGCGGGCGGCGCCCCTGGCGTCACGGCGGCGGCTGAACAGACACGCCGCGCACCGGATGGTTCGGCGGAAGCGGCCATCCGCAACTTCAATGTGTGGGTGCGTCAACTGCCATCGGGGGAGTTCTCGCCGCTCAGTACCGACGGCTCGGAGGGCAACGGGTACACGCTGACCTCGCTGCGCTGGTCACCCGATTCCACCAAGATCGTCGTCTTCAAGCGTCGCCCCGGCTACAACCGTCAGGTGCACTACATCGAGTCGTCACCCAGCGATCAGGTGCAGCCGAAACACTCGTCCGTGATGTACCGCAAGCCCGGTGACGAGATGGACTACGACCTTCCGGTCGTCTTTAACCTGACGACCAAGGCCCGCCATGACGGCGACGCCACACGGTTTCCGAATCCGTACGCGAACAGCCGTCTCGCCTGGCGTGAAGACAGCCGCGCGGTGACGTTTGAATACAACCAGCGCGGACATCAGGTCTACCGCGTGCTCGAACTTGATGCGACGACCGGCCGCACACGCACGATCATTGAAGAGACCAGCAAGACGTTTGTGGAGTACTCCGGCAAACGCATTCGCGAAGACGTCGCCGATGGGCGCGAAGTCATCTGGGCCTCTGAGCGAGACGGCTGGAGTCATCTGTACCTCTACGACGGGGCGACTGGTCAGGTGAAAAACCAGATCACCCGTGGAGAGTGGGTCATCCGCGGCGTGGATCACGTGGACGCGCAGGCCCGGCAGATCTGGTTCCGCGCCAGCGGCAGGACCCCCTCGCAGGACCCGTATTTTGTGCACGCCTACCGAATCAACTTTGACGGCACCGGCCTGACCGCGCTGACCACGGCGGACGGGACGCATACCGTGACGTACTCTCCGGATCG
>CAYZLT010000035.1:1825-18008 GCA_964479175.1 uncultured Solibacteraceae bacterium
GCTGGTCGCGTGTGGACCTCGCCCCGGTCGCACAATTGCGCCGCACCAGCGATCAGTCCGTGGTCCTGGACCTCGAAACGGGCGACATGGCCGCGCTGCTCAAAACCGGCTGGAGTGCGCCCGATGTGTTTGTCTCCAAGGCCCGCGACGGCAAGACCGACATCTGGGGCATCATCATCAAGCCCACCAATTTTGATCCGTCGAAGACCTATCCGGTCATCGAGAACATCTATGCCGGTCCGCAGGGATCGTTTGTCCCCAAGACCTTCAGCACACAACTGGGCATGCAGGCGCAAGCCGAACTGGGATTTATCGTCGTGCAAATCGATGGCCTCGGGACGTCCAATCGCTCGAAGTCCTTCCACGACGTCGCGTGGAAGAACCTCGGCGATGCCGGGTTCCCGGATCGCATCATCTGGCACAAGGCGGTGGCCGCGAAATATCGCTGGTACGACGCCACCCGTGTCGGCATCTACGGCACGTCAGCGGGCGGACAAAACGCCACCGGCGCATTGCTCTTCCATCCCGAGTTCTATGACGTCGCCGTGTCGTCTGTCGGCTGTCACGACAACCGCATGGACAAGATCTGGTGGAACGAACAATGGATGGGCTGGCCGATTGGTCCCGAGTACAGCGCCTCCTCCAACGTGGACCACGCGAAGAATCTGCAGGGCCGCATGATGCTCGTGGTCGGCGAAATGGACACCAACGTGGATCCGGCCTCGACGATGCAGGTGGTCAACGCGCTGATTCGCGCCAACAAGGATTTTGATTTGCTGGTGATTCCCGGCGCCGGCCACGGAACAGGCGGCGCCTACGGCGAACGTCGCCGCTTCGACTTCTTCGTCAAACACCTGCGCGGTGTGGACCCACCCAACTGGAACATGCCCATCGCCAATGCGACCTCCGGCATCGCCTTCGACGACATCACGCCAGGCTGGGTCGCGTCAGAACATTGGCAATAGAAGAATGAGGCAATGAGGCAATGAAGCAATGAAGAGCGTTTGCGTCACGCTGTATTCATTGCCTCATTGCATTGCCTCCAAACAGCAATTCAGTCTCTTTGCTGAACAGCACCCAGAGGCCGTAGACGCCAAGCACCGTGCCGATCGGAATATTGATCAGGCGGATGGCTGAGAGGACGATGGCGAGGATGCGGGCCCAGGGCTTGTAGTTCAGCAGGCCCCAGCCGGCGAGGATGCCGGGGATGCCCACGCACAAAAAGAAGATAAAAAACGCACCACCGGTCAGGCCGAGGACCGTGGCCCCCATCGCCGCTTCAGGGTCACCCTGGCTGGCGACAAAGGACGCCACAATCCCCATGACCATCGACGATCCGAACGCCAACATGACGTAAAAGATCCCGAAGACGATGAAGAGCCATCCGAGCACTTTGACGTGAGTGGTCACTCGTCGCCCTCGTCCGGCACGGTCGCCGCCGGATCGTCGAAGTCCGTGGCTGAGATCGGCGCGTCGTCGTCGGGCAGGTCATAGAGACCGCCGAGCCGGCCAGAAAAACGTTCCTTGAGCGGACCCTTGGGACCCCGTTCCTTGTTGTCCCAGCGTTTTTCGTTACCCGTGCCCTTTTTCTTGGGCGGACCAAAATTTTTGCCTGGAGGGGAGGGGGGGCCTCCTGGACGAAAGCCGCCTCCGCCGCCGCCACTGAAGCCACCGGCACCGGGCGGCCGCGGCGTGAAGCCACCCGCGCCCGGGGGACGTGGGGCAAAGCCGCCAGCCGGGCGTTCCTCGCGCGGACGGGCCTCGCTGACCGACAGGGAGCGTCCCATGAAGGGTTGCTGGTTAAAACGCGTCACAGCCTCTTCGGCCTTGGGGCGTTCGAGATACTCGACGAATGCAAATCCACGGGGGCGTCCGGTCTCGCGGTCGACCGGGATGACGACCTGGGAGGGGTCTCCAACTTGCGCGAAATGCGCCCGGAGATCTGCCTCTGTGGCCCCGTAGGGCATATTGCCGACAAACAGACGTACTGCCACTTTACTCGTGTCCTCAGTTCGCTCGATTGAGCTCGAATGGATGATTGGTGCGGGGATTCAAGAGGGAAAAACCTGGGGATGGGTGAACGGTCGGAGAATAACAAAGGCGCTCACGGATCGCAAATGCAGCCGATGCGATAGGATCGGGAGCTTGGCCGTCCATGCCTGATTCCTCGCCGATCCCATCGTCTCGCCCGGCCGGGCAACTGGTGGTCAAGGGCGCACGCACCCACAACCTGAAAGGGGTCGATTTGACCCTGCCGCACCGCCAACTGGTGGTGTTCACGGGGGTGAGCGGTTCGGGCAAGTCCTCGCTCGCGTTTGACACCATCTACGCCGAGGGGCAGCGCCGCTACGTGGAGTCGCTCTCGGCCTACGCCCGCCAGTTTCTGGAGCGGATGGAGAAGCCGGACGTGGACGCGATTGAAGGGATCGCGCCGGCCATTGCCATCCGGCAGAAAAACGCCATCCGGAACCCGCGGTCGACCGTGGGCACCACGACCGAGATTCACGACTACCTGCGCCTGCTGTGGGCGCGCGCGGGGCGGACCATCTGCCGCCAGTGTGGACGTGAGGTCGAACGGGAGAGCCCGGAGGTGGTCGCGGGCAGCCTGCTCCGCCTGCCCGAGGGCACCCGACTGCTGGTGGGTTTTGATCTCTCGCTGCTGGCCGGAGACTTCACCGGCGTTCGAGGCGAGTCGGATGGCGAGGCGGAGGCCGAGACCGACCTAGTCACCGTCGCGGCTCCGGAAGACCCCCTGACCGCGACACTCGGCCGGCTTCGGAAACGTGGCTTCGGCCGCGTGATGATCGACAACGTCGTCCTCACGCTGGAGGACGTGGACGCGAAGGCCTTGCGCAAGCGCACCACGCTGGCGGTGATCGTCGACCGCCTCAAGGTGGACCCGAGCGTTCGCGGACGCCTGACCGAGTCGATTGAAACGGCGTTTCACGAAGGCGACGGCGCGGCGTTTGCCGTGGAGGTGGACGAGGCCGGGCAGCCGGGCACGGTGCATCGATTCTCGGAGCGGTTTGAGTGCCGGCCCTGCGGCATGGCCTACGAACTTCCGCAGCCGCGCCTGTTCTCGTTCAACAACCCGTTTGGCGCCTGCCCCACGTGTCACGGCTTCGGCAACGTCGTTGAACTTGATCTCGATCTCGTGGTGCCCGACCACAACAAAAGTGTCACCGGTGGCGCGATCGAGCCGTGGACCAAACCGCACTACCGTGGCTGTCTGGTTGATCTGAAACGCGGCGCCAAAAAGGCCGGCGTGCGGCTCGACGTGCCGTGGCGCGAGCTCACCGACGACGAACGCCGGTTCATCGTGGATGGCAGCGGCGGTGAGATGACCGACGAGGACGGCGAGAAGGTGAAGTACCCGGGCATCCGCGGGTTCTTCAAGTGGCTGGAGCGGAAAAAATACAAGGTCCACGTCCGTGTGTTCCTCAGCCGGTATCGCGGGTATCAGACGTGCCCGGCGTGTGCAGGGACCCGCCTGCGTCGTGAGGCCCGTGACGTGCGGGTGAGCGGGCAGACCATTGATGCCGTGTGTGCGCTGACCGTCAAAGAAGCGCAGACGTTTTTCTCGACGCTGGATCTCTCGCAGAAAGAAGCCGCCGTTGCCGACAAGATCCTGACCGAGATTCGTCGTCGCCTCGGGTTTCTCGCCGATGTCGGCCTCGACTATTTGAGCCTGGACCGGTTGTCCTCGACGCTCTCAGGGGGCGAATCGCAGCGCATAAATCTGGCCACGTCGCTCGGGTCCGCGTTGGTGGACACGTTGTATGTGCTCGACGAGCCGTCGATCGGGTTGCATCCCCGTGACAACGAACGCCTGATCAAGATCCTGTTCCAGTTACGTGATCAGGGCAACACAGTGCTGGTTGTTGAACATGACGCGGACATGATCCGTGTGGCGGATCACGTCGTGGACCTCGGGCTGGGCGCGGGCGAGCAGGGCGGGCGGGTGTTGTACTCGGGCACCTACGCCGGACTGCTCGAAGAACAGCGGTCGCTGACGGGCAAGTATCTGCGCGGCGACCTGGTGATTCCGGTGCCCGACAAACGCCGGAAGGCGTCGCCGCAGCGGCTGCGTATTCGTGGCGTCACCGAACACAACCTCAAGGGTGTGGATGTGGACATTCCGCTCAGTGTCCTGACGTGTGTGACCGGCGTCAGTGGGTCCGGCAAGTCGACCCTCGTGCACGACGTCATCTACGCGGCCGCCAAACGGGCCAAGGGCGACTGGGATCGCCGAGTCGGCACCTACGAACAGATCGAAGGACTCGAATACATCACCGACGCGATCCTCGTGGACCAGCAGCCGATCGGCCGCACCCCGCGATCAAACCCCGTCACGTACCTCAAGGCGTTTGATCCGATCCGCGAGTTGTTTGCCTCCACGAAAGAGGCCAAGGTCAAGGGGCTGACGGCCAGCGCGTTTTCGTTCAACGTCCCTGGCGGCCGCTGCGACACGTGTGAAGGCGAGGGCGTCGTGCGCGTCGAGATGCAGTTTCTTGCCGACGTGTTTGTGCCTTGCGATGAATGTGACGGCAAGCGGTACAAACCGACGGTGTTGGATGTGCGCTATAAAGGTCGCAACATCGATCAGGTGCTCGCGTTGACCGTGCGTGAGGCGCTGACGTTTTTCGGCGCCACGCCGAAGGTTGCGCGGCGTCTGCAGGTGCTCGATGAAATCGGCCTGGGGTATCTCCGCCTCGGACAGCCGGCAACGACGTTGTCTGGCGGCGAAGCGCAGCGGATCAAGATCGCGTCACACCTGGTGGCGCAGGGCGGCGAGCGCATCCTCTACGTCCTGGACGAGCCGACGACCGGCCTGCACTTTGACGACATTGCCAAACTGCTCGGTGCGTTCAAGAAGTTGCTCGCGGCGGGGCACACGCTGCTGGTGATTGAGCACAACCTCGACGTCCTCAAGACCGCCGACTGGATCATCGACCTCGGCCCGGACGGTGGTGATGCCGGGGGCGACGTGGTCGCGATCGGCACGCCCGAACAACTGGCAAAACATCCCACCTCGCACACGGGGCGGTACCTCAAGACGGTGCTCGACGCCTGGCATGAGCACGACTCGACGGAGTAAACCGCCCACACCGCGCATCTGGACCGGCTGGCACGACCAGCCGACGCTGACGGTGCTCAAGAACATGCTGGGCAAGGTGCTCGTGCACGCGCAACGCGGGCGGCGTGTGTCAGGCGTCATCATCGAGGCTGAGGCGTACATCGGGGAAGACGACCCGGCGTGTCATGCGGCAGCCGGACCGACGCGCCGCAACGCACCGCTGTATGGCCCACCTGGCTTCGCGTACGTGTATCTGAACTATGGATTGCACTACCTGGTGAATGCCGTGACCGAGCGCGACGGATTCCCAGGGGCCGTGCTGATCCGCGCGCTGGCCCCACTCGAGGGCATCGACCTGATGCGCCGTCGTCGTGGGCCTGTGCCTGACGCCCGGATATGCAACGGCCCCGGCAATCTCACGCAGGCGCTCGGCATCAACCTGCGCCACAACCTCTCAGATTTGGCGACCAGTGCCGTGCGCCTCGAGGACCACGGGTTCCTCGTTGGACCGATCGACTATTCCCCGCGCATCGGCATTCGTGTCGGCACTGATCGCCTCTGGCGCGCGACCTCCATAACGCCTTTCACAATGAGGGGGCATGAGGAACGATGAAGGAAGAGAGTCGTTTACAGGGAGACACAGAGGCTCAGAGGAATTCTTTTTTCATGAAAGAACCTCCGTGTCTCGGGGCCTCCCTGTAGATAGATCCGCGCCTCCCTGTGAATTGAAGGGGCGCCGCGGTTAGCGCGCCATTTGTTCGACCGGCGCGTCGAGCGTGATGCGCTTGCCGCGTCGGACCACATCGACCTTCACGGTGCTGCCGATCGGCCGCGCGGCGACGAGACGGAAAAACGCCGTGGTGTCGATTACCTCGGTGCCCTCCACCGACACGATCAGATCGTTGGGGCGGAAGCCGGCGCGGTCGGCGGCAGAATTCCGATACAGGTTTCCGACGAAGATTCCGGGGACCGTTGCCAGGTTGGCGTTCCGCGCCTGATCAGCCGTGATCGCCTGAAGTCGGATCAACCCGTTGATCGCGCCGCGACGCACCTGCCCGAACTTGATGAAGTCGTCCATGACCGCGCGAGCGAGGTTGGACGGCACGGCAAAACCAATGCCCTGATACCCGCCGGTCTGCGTGAAAATCTGCGAATTGATGCCGACCAACTCCCCGCGGGCGTTCACCAGTGCGCCGCCGGAATTTCCGGGGTTGATGGCGGCATCGGTCTGAATGAAATCCACAAACGCCTGTTCGCTACGGCCCAGGGCCGAGACGATGCCGAGCGACACCGACTGGTTGAACTGGTAGGGGTTGCCGATGGCGAGCACCCACTCGGCCACGCGCAACGTGCTGGAGTCGCCCCAGGCGATCGGCGTGAGCCCCGTGGCGTCAATCTTGAGCAGCGCCAAATCGGTGGGTTCATCCGCACCAATCACCTTCGCTTCGTACTCCCGGCCGCCCGGCAAGGCAACCTTGATCTCGTTGCGCACGGCGCCCCGTTCGTCGCCCACGACGTGGTTGTTGGTGAGGACGTAGCCATCAGCCGAGACGATGACACCCGAGCCCAGGCTCTGCGACGGCTCGATATAATCGCCGCGTTGACCGAACATCTCGGCCCACGGGTCGCGTCGCTGGATGTACTGGGTGGACGAGATGTTGGCCGACGCCTTGATCGCCTGCTCCGCAACCAAGGACAGGTCAGGGAGCGGACCATTCAGCGTCGGCGCACCGATGGGGGCGGGGGACTGAGTCGACGCCGTCTGCTGCCCGGCGCCGCCGTCGGACGTCAGCGACAACTTGCCCGCGATGACCAGGCCCGCCATGACTCCAAGGCCCAGGAACGCTCCCACTACAATGACACGTCTCACAAGATGCATCTCTGAACTCCCGCACTCCGCACTCCGCACTCCGCACCGCGCACCGCGCACTCCGCACTCCGCACTATTCGACGTCGTTCCGTGTGACGTCGGTCGGCCCCGCTTTGGGGATCGTAATTGTCAGGACGCCATCGGTCAGGTCGGCCGTGATGGCATCCGGGTTGACCGGGAGCGCGAACCGGAAGGACCGCGAGAAGCGGCCTTGTGCCCGCTCGAACTGCTGGTAGCGCTCACAGGGCTCCGGGTCGGGGCGGCGACCGCTGACCGTGAGGGTGTCGGTCGCGAACGCGATATCCACGTCGGCTCGATCTACGCCAGGTAACTCGATCGACAGGAGGAACCGGTCCGCGACCTCACACAGGTCGGAAGCCGGCACCCACCCGGGGGAGGTGCGGCCAAACAGGTTCTCGAACCGTTCCTGCATGCTCAGCAGGTCGTGCACGGGGTCCCAAGGCATGGAACCGATGCTAGCAGAACTGGTAAGATTCAGAGTTCCGTCTGGCCTCCGAAAGTTTCAATTAATGTCTTCAGTACAAGCGTCGCGCCTCAAAAAGGGCATGTTGATCAAGTTTGACGGGGCCCTCGTGCGGGTTCTGGACGTCCAGCACCTCACCCCCGGCAACCTGCGCGCCCACGTGCGCGGCAAGATGCGGGACATCAAGAACAACCGCCTGGTCGACCACAAGTTCCGGGCCGACGAGATGGTGGACCGTGCGATTCTGGACGAGCGGCAGATGCAGTTCCTCTACCGCGAGGCCGACATGTTTGTGTTCATGGACACCGAGTCGTACGACCAGACGCACCTTTCGGCGGAGGTCCTGGGCGACTTTGCCGACTACCTGCTCCCGGAGGCCATCATCGCGGTCGAGTTCTACGAAGAGGCGCCCATGGGCATCCATCTGCCTCCCACCGTGGATCTGAAGATCGTGGACACGTCCCCCGGCATCAAGGGCGCCACCGCGTCCGCGCAGGTCAAGCCGGCCACGTGTGAAACCGGCCTCGTGGTCACCGTCCCGTCATTTGTGAACCCCGACGACGTGATTCGGATTAATACCGAAACCGGCGAATACATGTCGCGCGTGTAAAAGACGATGGATCACACGCTTATCGCACGTCCGGGGTGGCTCGAGGTGGTCACCGGCAGCATGTTCAGCGGCAAGAGCGAAGAACTCATTCGCCGCCTGCGTCGTGCCCAGATCGCCCGGCAGCGCGTGCAGGTGTTTAAGCCCGCGATCGACAACCGCTTCGGGGAGGCGCACGTCATCTCGCACAGCGAGATGAAGATCCCGTCTGAAAACGTCGCATCGTCACGCGAGTTGCTCGAAAAGGTGATGCCCAAGACGCAGGTCGTCGGTATTGACGAAGGCCAGTTTTTTGATGCGGAGTTGCCGACCGTGTGCAACATGCTGGCTGATCAAGGCAAACGGGTCATCGTGGCCGGTCTCGATCAGGACTACCTCGGCAAGCCGTTCGAGCCGATGCCGCAGCTGCTCGCGATTGCGGAGTACATCACCAAGACGCTCGCCATTTGTATGGTGTGCGGCGGTCCCGCCAACCACACGCAGCGGTTGGTCGCGTCAAAAGAGCGCGTGCTCGTCGGCGCCGGGGACAGCTACGAGGCGCGATGCCGGCACTGCTTCGACCCGACGCTGGGGCAGTGAGAAGAAGGCGATAGGGAACAGGCCAAAGGCCATAGGTACGGACGCCCTCCGGGCCGCGTACCTTTCGCCTTTCGCGTTTAACCTTCCCCGGCCTTCACCGAATCCACATCGGATCCCCGAGCCATTCAGGAGGC
This sequence comes from uncultured Solibacteraceae bacterium, assembly GCA_964479175.1. GTDB lineage: Bacteria > Acidobacteriota > Vicinamibacteria > Vicinamibacterales > SCN-69-37 > SYFT01. The sequence goes on from CAYZLT010000035.1 coordinate 10,577, forward strand.
GTGAAGAAGATAAACGCGAGAATGGCAATGACCCACAGGTCGTAGGGCACCGTGCCGCGGTCGTCGGTCCAGTAGAACGCGCGCCACAGCACGCCGACGACACCTGTGGGTGTGGGATGGGTTTTGCCTTCGAGCTCCACGTAGGTGTAGTAGACGCGGCTGGCGACGGTTACGATCGATAACACGCCCATGACCCACAACACGGCGGCCATCCGGTTGGAGAAGGCGCCGATCATGAAGAGCACAATACGCTCGGGACGTTCCATGAAGCCGACCTTGCACTTCTTGAGCAGACTTTCGGCCCGCGCACGTGTGTAGCTGGTCATCGTGGCAAAGACCATCGCGATGGACGTGATGAGCACGTAATCGGTCCGGCCCAGCGATGAATAGAGGCAAATCAGGCCCACGGCGAGCGACAGGTCGGACAACCGGTCGATGACCGAATCCCAGAAGCCGCCGAACTTTGTGTCCATTCCCGATTGGATCGCCACCTTGCCGTCGATAAAATCGAAGACGCTGGCCCCCACCATGATGACCCCCGACGTCAGGAAATCACCCTGGGCCAATGCGTACCCGGCCCAGACGCTGATGAGCACACCGGTGAAGGTCAGCAGGTTGGGATGGATCCGCAGCCGGATACACGTATTGATGATCAGGCGGAGCGGAAAATTGAACACGGCACCGATGGCGCCTGTGAAGGTCACGGCGGATGGTAACTGATGGCCATTCATGAACTCAAGACCCAGATTGCACGCCTACCCGAGCAACCGGGAGTGTACATCTACTCCAACGACGCCGGCGAGACCCTCTACATTGGCAAGGCGCGGGTCCTGCGGGACCGTGTGCGGTCCTACCTCGGCGCCTATGGCACCAACCCCCGGATAGACGCGCTGCTCCGCCAGGCCACCCGCCTTGAGACCATCGTCACCGACTCGGTTGTGGAGGCGCTGGCGCTTGAAAACCAGCTGATCAAGCAGCGCAACCCCCGGTTCAACATCCTGCTGCGGGATGACAAGACGTATCCGTACCTGCAGTTGACGACCACCGAGCGGGCGCCCCGGGTCCTGGTGGCGCGCCGGGTGGAGCGGGACGGCTCCGTGTACGCCGGGCCCTTCATGCCCGCATCGCTGGCGAGACAGACGATGGCGCTGACGCATCGGCTGTTTGGGATTCGATCCTGCAACGAGATCATCGACGGCCATCGGGAGCGCCCGTGCCTCGAGTACGACATCAAACGCTGTGTCGCCCCGTGTGTGGCGTCGATTTGCAGCCTGGATCAATATCAGCAGTCGGTCGGGCAGGCGCGTCTGCTGCTTGAGGGGCGGCAGGATGAGCTGGTGGGGCAGTTGCAGGCCGAGATGGTGGATGCGGCGGTGGACGAGCGGTTCGAACGCGCGGCGTTTCTCCGCGACGCCATTCGCACGCTCGAGACGTTGCAGGCGCGCAAGCAGAAGATGGCCACTCCCGGCCTTGGCGACCGTGACGCCGTCGCCGTGAAGTCCGGTCCCGCCGGCGCGGTGGTGCAGGTGTTCCAGATGCGCCGCGGCCGCGTCGTCGAACGCGTGGAACTGACGTCCGAGGCGGAAAAGACGTCGGGTGTCTTTTTCGAGGACACTGTCACCCAAAAAGACACCCGACGTCTTTTTCACGAGGCCCCCGACGTGTTGGAGGCGGCGCTTGAGCAGTTCTACGCTGGCCAGACGCCACCCCCGGAAATCCTGGTCTCAGAGACGCTGGCTGATGAGGTGGTGCAGGGCCTGGAAGAGTGGATGTCAGCGCTGGCAGAGCGCAAGGTGCGTATTGTCGTGCCGCAGCGCGGCGACAAACGGGGCCTGCTGGATCTCGCGCTGCGCAACGCCACGCTCGCCTACGAAACCCACTTCGGCGAGGGACACGCCGGAGCGTTTGCGGCGCTCGAGATGCTGCGCACGGTCTTGGACCTGCCGACGCTCCCCCGGCGCATCGAGTGTTTCGACATCTCGACGCTGCAGGGCACCCACACGGTGGCGTCGATGGTCGTGTGTGTCGACGGCAAAATGCGCCGCAGCGAGTACCGCAAGTTTGCCGTGCGCGGCCCGGCGACCGACGACTTCGCCTCGATGGAAGAGGTCGTGCTTCGGCGCTACAAAAAAATCCTTGAACAGGGCGGGCCGTTCCCCGATCTCATCCTCATCGACGGCGGCAAGGGCCAGCTGACGGCGGCCTACGCCGCGCTCCGTCAGCTGGGCCTCGAGCAACTGGTGGCCGTGGGTCTTGCCAAGCAGGAAGAGCTGCTGTTCCGTCGCGACCGCATGGAGGGCATCGCCCTGCCGCACGAAACACCCGGTCTCCGTCTGGTCCAGCGGATCCGGGACGAAGCCCACCGCTTCGCCGTGACCTTTCACCGCGCGAAGCGTTCCAAGGCCTCGCTCCGATCGGCGCTCGACGATGTCCCCGGGATTGGGCCCCGTCGCCGCAAGCAGTTGCTGACGACCTTCGGGTCGCTGGCGGGTGTGCGCAGGGCCAGTCGCGAGGAACTGGAACGGGTGGTGGGGGCCACAACGGCTCAGGCCGTCCTCGATCACTTCTCCTGACCGCCCGGGACCCCGGGACCTCGAGAGGTGCGTGGTATCTTCTTAGGGTTGTCGCTCGAAACTGCCATCCCCGCCTTCTTGATCCTGCTCGCCTCGTTGTCATTTCACGAGGCGGCGCACGCGTGGGCGTCCAACAAGCTGGGCGATCCTACGGCGAAGATGCTCGGCCGCCTGACGCTGAATCCACTGGCGCACATCGACTGGATCGGCACGGTCGCGTTTCCGCTGGTGCTGGCGTTGTCGGGCCTGCCGGTGTTCGGATGGGCGAAGCCGGTGCCGGTGGACATGCGGTATCTCGCATCACCGCGCCGTGATTTTGCGCTCGTCGCGCTGGCCGGCCCGGTAAGCAACGTGATTCTGGCAACCGGATTGATCGTGATTCTGCAGGCGCAGGGCGGGCTCGTCCCTGAGACGGGTGTCACGCAGACAGGCCTGCTGCTGTACACCGCGATCTACATCAATCTGATTCTGGCGGTGTTCAACATGTTGCCCATTCCGCCGCTCGATGGCGGCAACGTCCTCGCGGGTCTTGTGCCAGAGTCGATGGCGCAGATGGTCGACCGCGTGCGACCGTTTGGTGTGTTCGTGATTTATGGGTTGTTGTTCGTCGGCGCGTTTGACTACATCTTCGGGCCGATCCAAAACTTGATGAGAGCGTTGTTGCTGTGATTGCCAAACCTCGCGTTGTCTCGGGCATGCGTCCCACCGGGCGTCTGCACCTGGGCCATCTGGTCGGTGCCCTGCAGAACTGGGAGCAGTTGCAGCAGGTGTACGACTGCTATTACTTCGTGGCCGACTGGCACGCCCTCACGAGCCACTACGCGTCCACCGAGTCGATCACCGCTGACGCACTCGACAACGCGGCCGACTGGATTGGCGCCGGGATCGATCCCGACAAGAGCACGCTCTTCATCCAGTCGCAGGTGCCCGAACACGCGGAGTTGTACCTGCTTCTCCAGATGGTCACGCCCATTTCCTGGCTGGAACGCGTGCCGACCTACAAGGAACAGATCGAACAACTCTCCGAGAAGGACCTCTCGAACATAGGGTTTCTGGGCTATCCCCTCCTGCAGGCGGCCGATGTCATCATCTACAACGCGCACTACGTTCCGGTGGGTGAGGACCAGGTCCCGCACCTCGAACTCTCACGAGAAGTGGTGCGCCGGTTCCACAACTTCTATGGCGAAGTATTCGTTGAACCACAGCCGCTGCTCACCCCCACGCCGCGCCTGCCCGGGCTCGACAACCGGAAGATGAGCAAGAGCTACAACAACACGATCGACCTCTCCGATACACCCGAGGACGTCGTGAAGAAGATCCGGCAGATGTATACCGACCCCAAGCGCGTGCGGGCGGACATTCCCGGCACGGTCGAGGGCAACCCGGTGTTCATCTACCACGACGCGTTCAACCCGAACCGCGACGAAGTGGACGACCTCAAGGCGCGGTACCGCACGGGCAACGTCGGTGACGTCGAGGTGAAGCTCAAACTCGCAGCCGCGGTGAACGCGATGCTCGACCCGATTCGTGAACGGCGCGCCGCCGTGCTCGCACGACCCGGCTACCTGCGCGAGATCCTCATGGAAGGCTCCAAGCGCGCGCGCGTTGTGGCGCAGGAAACGATGGCCAAGGTCCGGACGGCGGTGAAACTTGACTACTGATCCGACCGAGATCGAGCGGTCGTTTACCACGGCCGATGCGCCGGCCGACTTCGAGACGATCCTCGGCGCGTACCCGGTGCGCCTCCGCCAGTTCGAGGGGCCTCTCGACCTGCTGCTGTATCTCATCAAAAAACATCAGCTCAACATCTACGACATTCCGATCGCGCTCGTCACGCGCCAGTACCTCGACTACCTCGAGGTGATGCAGGATCTCGATCTCGATATCGCCGGCGAATTCCTGGTGATGGCGGCCACGCTGATTCACATCAAGTCGCGCATGTTGTTGCCGCGCCCTGATCCCAAGCAGGAGGATCCGGAAGAGGATCCACGCGAAGCGCTCGTCCGACGCCTCCTCGAACACCAGAAGTTCAAGGCCGCCGCCGAGCTGCTGCACGATCGCGAGATTCAGCGCAGCGCGCAGTGGGGCCGACCCGACGGCGCCGTGGCGGACGTGGTGGGCAATGCGCCGGAGCCCGAAGTCGAGGTCGACCTGTTCAGCCTCATGGCGGCCTTCCGTCAGGTCATCGAACGTGCACGTCAGCGCCCGCAGATTTACCTGCCGGCAGAGTACATGTCGCTGGAGGTCCGCATCGAAAAACTGATGTCGATGCTCTCGGAGACCGAGGCCTTGGGATTTGAAGACCTCTTTGCCGATGTCCAGTCCAAACCTGGCATCGTCGTCACCTTTCTCGCCTTGCTGGAGATGATTCGTCTGAAGTTTGTGCGGGTCTATCAGCAGGGCAACTTTGGCCCGATTCGGGTCTACAAGCGCGAAAAGCCGCAGGGAGCCCCTGACTTCCATGTCTGACTTGAAATCCATTGTTGAGGCGATGATTTTTGCCTCACCCGAGCCGATCACGTTGAAGGCGCTCGGCAAGTTGCTCGACAGCGAGCCGAAGGAAGATATCGAGGCCGCACTCGTGGCGCTCAAGCAAGACTACGAGCGTCCTGCAGGACTGCAGTTGGTCGAGGTGGCCGGCGGGTACCAGATCGTCACGCGCCCCGAATTGCACGAATGGGTGCGTCGCCTGTTCCACGAGCGCACGTCGTCAAAGTTGTCGGTGGCGTCGCTTGAGACGCTCGCCGTGATTGCGTATCGCCAGCCGGTCACCGCACCGGAGATCGCCGACATCCGCGGCGTCAACACCGCCGGGGTATTGGGCACACTGGTGGATCGCAAACTCGTCAAGATCGTGGGCCGCAAGGCCGTGGTCGGGCGTCCGTTCATGTACGGCACCACGCGCGACTTCCTCGAGCGCTTCGGTCTGAACGACATCAACGACCTGCCGAAGGTCGAGGACATGTCGGAACTCCTGGGTTTCGACCTGCCGGGCATGGGCGAACCCGAACCACAAACCGCGCTACCCTTTGACCCAGAGGTCGCCGACGATCAGCCTGACGCCGGCATGGAGCCTCTTGAGACCTCCCCAGACACCGCCCCGGAATCTGCGACGGATTCGGGCGAAGGCGTAGAAGACGATGCCAGCACAGAAACCACGGACGAGAAGATTCATTAGCAAGGCCGGGGCGAAGTCGGCGGCGAATGAGTCGTACGTCAAGGCGACGTTCACCAAACGCAAGCCGTCGACGCGGCAGACGCAGCCGAAGGCGGTGCGCCCACTTGGTGGGCTCAAGACGGCCGGGCGATCCGGAAGTCTCACGAGTGCGGCCCCCGCGCGCAAGACGTCTCGATCGAGCGCCGAAGGCGTGCGCCTGCAGAAAATCCTGTCGCATGCCGGCGTGTCGTCACGCCGCGTGGCCGAGGAACTGATCCGCCAGGGCCGCATCGAAGTGAACGGCGAGGTCGCGAGTGAACTCGGCACGCGTGCCAATCCAGAGAAGGATGACATCCGTGTGGACGGCCGTCGCCTCAAGCTGGGTGGCGATCGCAAGTATTACCTGATGTACAAGCCGCGTGGTGTGGTGAGCACGCGGTCGGATCCCCAGCAGCGCGAGACGGTGATCGAGGTGCTGGCGAAGGCCGGTGTGAAGGGCTACTTCTATCCGGTCGGCCGGCTCGACTACGACTCGGAAGGCCTGATCATCATGACCAACGACGGCGAGTTGGCCGAGAAGGTCACGCATCCCAAACATGAACTCCAGCGCTCGTACGAAGTGCGCGTGTCCGGTCTGCCGGACGCCCGCGATCTCGAACGCCTCGCACGCGGCATCGTCATCGAAGGCCGCCGCACGTTGCCCGCGCAGGTGCGGGTGGTACGCACCTACCCCGACAAGTCGGAGCCGCAGGCGCTCGTCGAGATCATCATCAAAGAGGGACGCAACCGGCAAATCCGCCGCATGTTCGACGGCACGGGGCATCCCGTGATCGAATTGCGCCGCACCCGCATCGGCCCCATCACCGATCGGCGCATCAAGCCCGGTCAGGTGCGCGAGCTCACGCCCGACGAAATCAAGGCCCTGTTTTCCGACGATCGAAAATAAGCCGCGCGTCAGCGGTCAATCGAGCGACGGAGTTGCTCAAGCCTGTCGACGAGTTGAGCGAGTTGCACGTCTTGAGGGGAACGTCTATTGGGAACGTGAAAGGAGGCCGCCGATGAAGCAGAACTTCCAGTGGAGTGTGGGCCGTCGTCTGTGTCGGCCAACACCCGCGTCGCCGGTGGTTACTTCACCACCTCCACCCACATGTGCACGAGTTGCCAGACGTCTCTGGTCGTGAGTTCTGTACTCGGATCCGCGTGAGAAATCGCCGGTGACAGCAGTGTCGACACGTGTGTGTGTCCCTGTGCCCGCAGGTGCGCGGCGAGACTGACCGTCTCGGTCTGAGGAATCACGGTGTCCGCGGCGCCGTGGATCAAAAACACCGGAGCGCGCGGGATCGGTGACCGTTCAGCGGAGAGCGCTGGGTCGCCGCCGACCACTCCCGCGAGCGGCAGCAGCAGCCGGCCCAGGCGCGCCGCGTCGCGGGCGTTCACATCCCGCATGATTGCGGCGGCGGGTTCCGGCAGGGTCGCTGACAGTTGCCGTGCGCGCGCAAACAGGGGCATCGCCGCCTGCGGATCGTGGTCATCGACCATGGAGGCGTCGAGAAACGCTCGAATCGCCTCGTCCAACGTCGCGACCTGATCGCTGGGTACGAGGTGAGGCAGTGCGCCGAGCAGCAGAATCGCCACGCCATAGTCATGTGCGGGTTGCGCAGTGCCATCAGGCAACCGGCCGGTGCATAGATAGTTGATCACC
>CAYZLT010000036.1:0-17638 GCA_964479175.1 uncultured Solibacteraceae bacterium
ACTCAAGGCCGCGCATCAGGAGACCCGTCGCCAGCTCGAAGAAATTTCCTCGCGTATCTCGCGCACCGTGGGGCCGGCGCAGGCCGCTATTTTTGCGGCGCAACTGCTCATGCTCGACGATCCCATGTTCACCGCGCGCGTCGATGAATTGATCCGGACGGAGAAGATCAACGCGGACTGGGCGCTCGATCGTGCGCTCGGTGAACTGCACGAGGTCTTTGCCCGGGAAGGCGACGCCTGGCTGCGTGAGCGCGTGGGCGACCTCGCCGATGTCGGCGGACGCCTGCAGCGGAACCTGCGCCCGGGTCGCGATCCCCTCGTGGACTTTGTCCGCGAGCTTGAGGGACCGCTCATCGTGGTGGCCGACGAACTCTCTCCGTCCATTGCCGCGCAGCTGGACTGGACAAAGGTCCGCGGCCTGGTCTGCGACGTCGGCAGTCCGACGCACCATACCGTGATTCTTGTGCGCTCGCTCGGCATCCCGGCGGTGGTCGGGTTGAGGAGTGCGACGCAGATTGTGTCGCCGGGTCAGCTGGTGGCTGTGGACGGGGCCACCGGTGAAGTAGTCGTCGAGCCGGGTGAAGAGGCGCTCCAGCGGTGGACCCATCGCGCGCAGGTGGCCGAGGTGGCCCACCGCAAGCTCGATGAACTGCGCGGTGTGGCGGCCGTCACGGCTGATGGGGTGCGGATTCGTCTCGACGCAAACCTCGAAATCGCGGAAGAGGTCGCGCGCGTCATTGACGTGGGGGCCGAGGGCATCGGCCTCTATCGATCGGAATTTCTCCTCGACCGTGCACCAGCGTCCGGAGCGGTCGATGAGTCGACGCAGGCCGAGACCTATCGTCAGCTTCTGGCGCTGATGGCCCCACGTCCGGTCACCATTCGGACGTTTGACACCGGTGAGGAGCGCTGGGAGCGTACGGAACGTGGCGGGGGACACCGCGAGCGATTTGGTCTACGCGGCATCCGGGCGGCGTTGCAGCACGACGATCGATTCCGCGTGCAGATCCGCGCGTTGTTGCGCGCGGCCTCCGCGGGGACGCTCCGCATCCTGTTGCCGTTTGTGACCTCCGCCGCCGAGGCTCGGCAGGCCCGCGCGTTGATCAGGGAGATTGCGCGTGAGGTGCCATCGGCACCCCCGGTCCAGATTGGCGCCATGATTGAGGTGCCGGCGGCGGCGCTGATGGCGGAACAGATCGCGCATGAAGTGGATTTCCTCAGTGTGGGGACCAACGATTTGATCCAGTACACTTTGGCGATTGATCGCACCGACGAGCGGTTGTCCGGGCACTACGAACCACGCGAGCCGAGCGTCCTGCGCCTGCTGCGCATGATTGCCTCGGCGGGGCGCCGCACCGGCAAGGATCTGTCCGTGTGTGGAGAGATGGCGGCCGATCCGCTGATGGTGGCGCTGTTGGTGGGACTGGGCTTCCGGGCGTTCAGCATGACCCCGGCCGCGATTCCGGTCGTCAAACGTGGCCTGCGCGCGGTCGATACGCGGCAGGCCGTGCGGCTCGCGCGAGAGGCGCTGGTGGCCGACTCCGCAGAGGATGTACACGTGTTGCTGGCGCCCTTGGCTGCCGCAATGACAGAGGAAGGACAAGAAACATGGAGCAGCCGGTAATTCGCGTCGAAAAGCCCTGGGGCTATGAACTGCATTGGGCCAAGACCCCGCTCTACGTGGGCAAGGTCATTCACATCAACAAGGGCCATGCGTTGAGCCTGCAGTATCACAACCTGAAGGACGAGACGATCTTCGTCTGGTCCGGAAAAATTCTGTTTGAGATTGATGTCAACGGGAGTCTGGTCGGACGTGAGATGACGCCCGGTGAGTCCGTACATGTCACGCCCACGACCATTCATCGAATGACAGCGATCGAAGACTCCGACGTCATGGAAGTCTCCACCAACCATCTCGACGATGTGGTCAGACTCGAAGACCGGTACGGCAGGAAAAGCGATTAGGCTTCGGAGCCGTCGGGCCTGAGCCTGACGGTGGCAGCCGGGCTCATGCCCGGCTGCTCCGTACGTCTCTATTAAAACGGAATGTCGTCGTCGTTCGGGGCGTCGATCGGGCCCATGTCGTCGGGCATGTCGCTGCCGCCGCCGGCGCTCGGGGCGCCATAGGCCGCGCGTTGCGGACGAGCGGCACGTTCACCACCTCCGCCGCCACTGCCACCGCCTGGCCCCCCCAGCAACACGACGCGGTCGGCGCGGATTTCAGTCGTCTTGACCTGTTTGCCTTCCTTGTCGGTCCACTCACGCGTCTGGATCTTGCCCTCCACGTAAATCTGCTTGCCCTTGGTCAGGTACGGCTGAATCGATTCCGCCGTCTTGCCCCAGATGACGATGCGGTGCCACTGCGTGTCTTCGCGCTTCTGGCCGTCGCGATCGTTGAACACGTCGGTGGTGGCGATGCTCACCGTGGCGACGGCGGTGCCGCCCTGGGTGAATCGCATCTCGGCATCACGCCCGAGGTTGCCGACCAGAATTGCCTTGTTCACACTGCCCATTGGGTCTCAGTCCTTTTCGCTAAGTGAAGTTTTGATGATACGCGCCAGGTTCTGGGTGGCGAGTATGGCCGCGCTGCTGTCAGGGAAGGCCTTCCGCACGAGTTCCCAGTTGGCTTTGGCGCGCTCAATCTGGCCGAGCTTTTCGTACGCGAGCCCCTGCTTGTAGAGCGCCTGCGGTTCCCACTCGGTGCCCTTGTGCAAGGTGATGACCTGCTCGTACGCCGCCACGGCTTCTTTGTTCGCCCCTTTGCCATACTGAGATTCTGCAATATGAAAGCGGGCTTTTGGCACGTCCGGGGACGTCGGGAACGTTTCGATGTAGTACTGAAATCCGGCCAGCGCCATGTCGAACTGGCCTGTGACGTAGTCGCCGAAGGCCGTATCAAAGGACCGCTGCGGATTCTGGGGGGGCGGTGGCAGCACCGGCGGCGTCGCCTGGTTCGCGCCTGTGGGTGGCGGCACCACGCCGGCACCGGCTGCGCCTGCCGTCCCGGCGGCTGCGGCGGGGTCGGTCGGAGCCACCGGTGGGGTCACCAGGGCGATGATCTGATTGAGCAGGATGCGCTGATTGCCCAACTCCTGCCGGATCGTTTCCATTTCGTGGGCGTCCTTCGACAGGCTCACGTTCGTGGCGTCAAGTTTTTCGCGCAAGATCCGGGCGTTGTCGGTGAGCCCGCCAATCTGCACGCCCTGGTCGGCAAACAGTTTGCGGGTCAGGTTGGACTGTTCATCCACGCGGCTGTTGATCGCCTTGAGCGACTCCACCAGTTCCGCCACCGCCACCCTCAGAAGTTGTGTCTGCTCCTGCAGGATCCGCAGGTCTGCGAAGATCTGCTGGTGCTCGCGGTTCTGTGCGACCGCCGTGGCCGGCAGGGCGAGCAGGGCCAGTAGGGTCAGGTTCAGAAGTCGACGGGCCATGCGTCTATGTTACTTCCCCGTGACGACAAAATGGCCGCGCCGATTCTTCGACCAGGCCGTTTCGGTCTGGCCTGGATCAAACGGGAATTCCTTGCCGTAGCTCACCGTGCGGATGCGATCGGCGGCGATCCCCAGCGAGAGGAGATACCCCTTGACGGCCAGCGCGCGACGCTCGCCGAGCGCGAGGTTGTATTCGGCCGAACCACGCTCGTCGCTGTGGCCCTCAATGGTGATGGCCCAAGTCGGGTACTTCCGCAGGACCGCGGCGTTGGCATCGAGCACCTTCTGGCCCTCGGCATCAACCGTGTCGGAATCGAGGCCGAAAAACACCGGGGCCAGCGGGCTCTGGCGGTTGATCTCATCGGTGTCCAGACTCGCAAGCGGATCTGAGGCGATCGGTGCCGGCTCGACCGGAATGACCGGCGGCGGTTCCGGCACGGGCGCGGGTGGATCCGGCGGCCGGTTCGGGGTCGTCGCCCCAGGAAAGGTGACGGCGGACGGCGGCGGGGCAGTGGCGGGCACAGGCGGCTTCTTGCCCCCGCAAGCCGCGAGTGTCGTCGTGCCAACCAGTGCCAGAGCAAGAAGCGTGCGAAGTCGAAGTGAATGCGTCATACGTGTACGGAACTCCTGGTTCATCGCTTGGACCAGCTGGGATATTTGTTGTTGCCTGAGGTGGTCACGCGGCGTTCCAGTTTGCCGTCGCGGCCCATGATAACAATGTGCTCCTTGCCCCATTGTGTGGTGACAAAGGCGATGTGACGGCCGTTGGGCGCCACCGAGGGACTCTCATTGCTCCCCTGAAACGCCGAGGTCAGCGTCGTCACGGTGTTGGTGCCGAGTTCAATCATTCTCACGTGATTGCCACCGGGGACCTCGGCCGTGAAAGCGATGTAGTTGAACGGCACGGGTGACCACGTCGGGCGGTCGACCTTGCCTCCGCCGGTGGGCAGCCGGGTGATGGGACCGCCGTCGGCGCTGACGATGTAGATGTGATTTTGTCCTGCGCGATCCGAGGTGAACGCGATCTGCTGGCCGTTGGGGGACCACGTCGGGGCGTTGTCGGCGCCAGGATGTGACGTCACCTGGCGAAGCTCGCTGCCGTCCAGGCGCATGGTGTAGATCTCGAAGTTGCCCGTGCGGCTTGATGCGAAGGCGAGGCGTGCGCCGTCGGGCGAAAAGGCCGGCAGGTAGTTCTGCGAGTTGGGCGTGCCCTTCGCGGGGCGCGTCGCGGCGCGAGCTTCATAGATGGACTGCACGACCACGTCAGGAAAGCCCGAGGTGTACGAGGTGTAGGCCAGGAAGCGATTGTCGGGAGACCAGGTCGGTGCGATGTTCAACGAGCGATGCGGGGTGAGGCGCATCTGTTTGCCGCCGTCGTAGTCGGAGATGTAGATCTCCTTGATCGACCGCTCCTCGATCGTGCCGCCGAGGCGTTCACCATCACGGTCCGAGGCAAACGCCAGCTTGGTGCGCGCGATCCCGTCGAGGTTGAACAGTTCCTTGTGCAGTTCGTCCGCGATCGTGTGCGCGCAGTAGCGGGGGTCGCGCACTGGGCAGGCATACCGCTTGCCAAACGTGCTCAGGCGCCGCTCGACACTGACAACGCGGACTTCAACCGTGAGCACATTGGCCGCCAAAGAGGCCGTGCCGGCGAGCACAAAGTCCGCGCCGAGTTCATTCCACGTGTCGTACGCCAGTGCATCGGCCAGGGCAGGCGCAATTTTTGAGGCCGCCGTACGCGAAATCATCGTGAACTCGCGTTCGAATTCGATGTCGTCAAACAGCACCTGTGACACCGTCGCTGCCGCGGCCCGTCCGGCCTCGTCGCCAGTGACCACAAACTCAGGAACGGCAAGCCGCGCGGGACGGCCGCCCTCGCCGCGCATGCTGATTGAGACCTCGGCCTGTTGACGCTGCTGCAGGGGCTCCGCGCCAATCACAAACGTGTCAGCCGGGGCACCGGACGGCAGCGCCGTCCACAGGAGGGCGGCACTACAGATGGCCGCGATCGTCACTCGACGGTGCTGAGTCATTTCTTACCTCTTCTCATAGTCAAACCGTAAACGCACGATCAGCACGGGTTCCTTGTGACTGACCGGCAAGGGGGGGAGCCTCGCCGTGACGACGGCGCGTTTGGACACCATCTCGAGGTTGAAGCCCACGTTTTTTTCAAGAACCTGCACCTGATTAAATCCACCTTCGATCGTTCCGTCGCGTTTAATCGTGAATCGAAGCACCACGAACCCAACCTCCGGCTGTACCCGCGACCAGGTCTTGCTGATGGCGTCCTTGAACTTGGCGGTCCACTCCGGATCGAAGGTGTTGAGGTCAACCGCGTCACCCCCACCTGCGCCGCCCCCGAGCGTCAGCCCGTCTGCTGTCCCTGATGCCCCTGTATCGGCCGCCGCCTTGCCGGCCTGCACCTTGGCTCCGGTCACCGGGGGCTTGGTCGTGGCCGCAGGCGGAGCCGGAGTCGGCGACGGGGGCGTGGGCTTCTGGGGAACGGGCTTGGACGCCGGCGCCGGCATCACGTCCGGTCGCGTGGCGGCCGGGGGGGCGGGTGGATCTGGCCGCTTTGTCTCAGTAACCTGATCAACCTGTCGGCCGGAGATGGGCGCCGTGCCGGTCGACCGAGGCCCGACCGCGCCGCCCAGACTGATCACGATGATCTCCGGGGGAGGCGCCTGGCTCCCGAGCCAATTGGTGGGGAGCAATACGGCGATCGCACCCAGGGCGAGATGGGCAGCCAGCGACCAACCGACCAGCGTTGACAGGCCACCTTCGTCCTGGCTCCTGGCAGCGAGGATGTCGCTGACCGCCGCTTTCACGGCGTTCGCCTCCCGGAGGGCGGCGAGACCACAAAGGCGGCGTTACGCACGCCGCCGAGTTTGAGTTGCTCCACGACATCAATGACGGCCTGGAGCGTCGCCTGGCCGTCTCCGCCCACATAGACGTCCTGTGACGTCCTGCCGACCAGGGCCTGCTTCACACGCTCCGCAAGAAATTCCAGCCGGACGCGCTGACCGTCAAGTCTGACGTTGCGGTCGCGCATGAATGTGGCGGGGACTTCGACGTAGATGGGCTCGGCGTTGACTGCCTGCGCCCGTCTGGCTTCCGGCAACGAGACCGTGAACCCCTGCTGCATCATCGGCGCACTCACCATGAAGATGATCAGCAGCACCAACATCACGTCCACCAGAGGGACGACGTTGATTTCCGCCAGCGACGAGGAGACACGTTGCCCCCGTCCACGCCGGCCGCGGCCCGAGTTATGGGAGACCTGCTCAACTTTTGGCATGTCGTCTCCTCTACGTGAAGTTGCGTTCGGCGATGTTGAGGAACTCGAGCGAGAAGTCGTCCATCGCGCCCGCGAAGTGTTTCACCTTGCCGGTCAGGTCGTTGTAGTAGTAGACCGCCGGAATCGCGGCGAACAGTCCGGCCGCCGTCGCGATCAGCGCTTCAGCGATCCCCGGCGCGACCACCGCGAGGCTCGTGGATCCGCTCGTGCCGATCCCCTGGAACGACGCCATGATGCCGACCACCGTGCCGAGCAGTCCGATGTACGGCGTGATGGAGGCAGTGGTGGCCAGGAACCCGACGCGGGACTCCAGGCGGCTCATCTCCACGGTCGTCGCGCGCAGCAGTGCGCGATCGAGCCCGTCAAGGCTCCGGAGCATCGGCCGGGCCCCTTCACCCGCGGTACGGAGTTGTGCGTTCAGCTCGGCGTACCCGGCCTGAAAGAGTCCGACCAGCGGACTGGCCGGCAGACTGGCACAAATCGACTGCACTTCGGAGAACTTGCTACTCTTCCTGAAGATGTCCAGAAAGGTCGCGGTCTGTCGCTGGGCCTTTTTGAACTGCAGGTGTTTGTGGACGATGACGCCCCACGAGATCGCGGAGAACAGCACCAGCACCAGCAGCACGAACCACGCCAGTGGGGAAGCGTCCGCAATCAGCGCGACGAGATCGGTTTCAGATGAAGCAGGGACAACAAGATCCCCAGTTGGACCCTGGGCCTGAAAGGCCAGAGCCAATATGCCTAGCGTGCGCAACAAGACCTCCGTCGGTCACGGATAGTGCGCCGCTGGGACAGCGCGAACAAATTTGAGAGTACCACGCACCCAGAGGCGAGTCAAAAGGTTTGCTACCATGCGACGATGTTGCGCTTCCTCGCCATTCGTCATCTCGCGGTGATCGATCACCTGGAGATCGATCTGGCACCTGGTCTCACCGTACTGACCGGTGAAACAGGTGCCGGCAAGTCGATGTTCGTTGAAGCCATCGACCTGCTCACCGGTGGCCGCTCCAGCGCGGACCTCGTCCGCACAGGAGAAGACACCGCCACCATTCAAGCGATCTTCGAACGTCCCGGACGCGACACCCCTGACACCCCGGACATCATTGTCCGGCGCGACATCTCCGCGCAGGGTCGAAGTCGCGCCTACATAGATGACGCCCTGGCGACGACCACGGCCTTACGGGATCTCGGCACCAGGCTGGTGGACCTGCATGGGCAACACGAACATCAGTCGCTGCTCGACCCGGCCGAACATGCGGGACTGGTGGACACCTTTGCGGATCATCCGGCGACACTCGCCCGGGTGGCTTCCGCACACGAGGCGTGGCGGATTGCGGCCAGCGCACTCGATCGCACGCGACTGAGCGCGAGGGAAAAGTCCGCGCGCATTGAGTGGGTCACGTTTCAGCTGCATGACCTCGATCGGATTGCGCCCAAGTTCGGAGAAGACGAGGCGCTCCTCTCGGAGCGGCAGGTGCTCGCCAACACCGATCGCCTGACCCGATTGTCCACCGAAGCCTTCGCGCAACTGTATGAGGGGGAAGGCGCGGCCTTGTCGTCATTGGGCGCGGTCTGGAAACGCCTGGGCGACCTCGCGGCGCTCGACGACCGCTTCGCACCGTACCTGGAGCAGCGCGACGAGGTGCGATCCCGGCTCGAAGACCTGGCCTTTATGCTCCGAGACTACGCCAACGACCTGGAGTCGTCGCCCGAGCGGCTGCAGCAGGTTGAGGACCGCCTCGCAGGGCTGGAGCGTCTCAAGCTCAAACACGGTCCAGCCTTGTCCGATGTGATGGCGAAACACGAGGCGTTGCGTGCGGAACTCGAGGCACTTCAAGCCAGCGACGAAGCGGCAGCTGGGCTGGAAAAGCAGGCAAACGAGGCTGCAGCCAAATTCACAGAGATTGCGTCGAATCTGTCATCTGCCCGTAAGGTTGCTGGTCAACGGCTGGCGAAGGCTTTGGAGGCTTCTCTCGCACAGCTCGCCATGCCGAAGTCGAGGGTGGAGGTCAGAGTCGAGTCGTTTCCGTCCGACGAGAGCCGCTGGTCGGCCGCCGGCTTTGATGCGGTGGAGTTCTACCTGTCGCCCAACCCCGGCGAAGACGTCAAGCCGCTGGCTCGTATCGCATCAGGCGGGGAGCTGTCCCGCATCATGCTCGCCATCAAAACGTTGGCGACGCCTGACGAAGAGGGGCGCACGCTAATTTTTGATGAGGTGGATGCCGGCATTGGTGGGGCAGCGGCGGACGCCGTTGGGGCCCGCCTTCAGGAATTGGGGCGCCGCTTTCAGGTCCTGTGCATCACGCATCTTCCGCAGATCGCTGCCCGTGGCGACCATCATCTTCACATCTCGAAGCAGGTGAAGGGCGGGCGCACGATTACCACGGTCGCCAACTTGGCCGGCGCCGAGCGCGAGATGGAACTGGCCCGGATGATCGCAGGGGACCGCGTCTCTGAGCAGGTGCTGGCCTCTGCGCGGGAACTGCTGCAGCTGAACCTTCGGGGCCAGGGCGAAAGCGAAACCAGGATAAAAGGCGAAAGCGAAAGTCGCCCTGCGGCGAAAGCAAAGGGGAAGCGTGGCGCGTAAGTATTTGATTGAGACGTTTGGCTGTCAGATGAACGTGCATGACAGCGAACGGATTGCGGGTCTGCTTGAAGCCGACGGGTATGTTCCGGCGGAGTCGGACGTCGATGCGGACCTGATTGTGATCAACACGTGTTCGGTGCGCGAGCGCGCGGAGGACAAGTTGTATTCGCGGCTCGGCGAAATTCGAAAAGCCGGCGTGCTCTCGGGCCGCCGGCCCCAGGTTGCCGTCGCGGGCTGCGTCGCTCAGCAAGAAGGCGACAAACTGCTTCGCCACGATCCCACCATTGACGTCATCGTGGGCACCCAGGCCGTGAAGCAGTTGCCGGGGTTGCTCGCCAGGACGCGCGAAGACCATGTGTCGCGAGTCGACGTGAATCCCTACGAGGACGTCTCGTTTCCGCTCGGCATGGCCAAGGCCTCGGACCCGGTGCGGTCCTGGGTCACGATCATCGAAGGCTGCAACGAGTTTTGTTCCTTCTGCGTGGTGCCGTATACCCGCGGGCATGAGCGGATGCGGCCTGTGGCGGACATTCTGGCTGAAGCGAGGCGTGGAGCGGAGTCCGGCCGCCTCGAGGTCCAGCTGCTCGGTCAGATCGTGAATCACTATCAGGCGCCTGACGATCCGACGTGCGATTTTCCCGAACTGCTTCGGCGTGTGAGTGAGATCGAGGGGCTCGCCCGCATTCGTTTCGCGAGTCCCCATCCCCGTCATGCGTCTGATCGATTGATTGAAGAGATGCGGACCAATTCGAAGCTCTGTCGGCACTTCCATTTGCCGGTGCAGTCGGGCTCAAATCGCATTCTCAGGGAGATGCGCCGGCGGTACACTCGGGAGGATTTTCTGGCGCTTGTCGGTCGCCTCCGCACCTCCGTGCCAGGCGTCGTCGTGTCGACCGACGTGATCGTCGGGTTCCCTGGCGAGACGGAAGAGGATTTCGCAGAGACGATGGATTTGGTGTCGGCGGTGCGATTCCAGTTCATGTATTCGTTCAAATATTCGCCCCGGCCCAACACCCTTGCCGAGAAACGAATGAAAGATGATGTGCCTGAGTCGGTGAAGTCGAGGCGGATCGTGGAATTGCAGCGCCTGCAGGGGCAGATTCAGATTGCGTTGTTCGAGGCCATGGTCGGGCAGGAGATGATGGTGCTGGTGGACGGGACCTCGCGTCGGCAGGCGTCGGACCTCTCAGGGAAAACCGAAGGGTGGGTGACGGTGAACTTTGCTGGGGACTCCTCACTGATTGGCCAACTTGTGCCGGTCCGCATCACCGCAGCGGGAAACAACAGTGTGCGCGGCGAACTGATTCGGGGGGACTATGCTCATTGAAATGGCGGTCAAGGGATTGATGGTGGACCCGTTGACCAACCTGCCGATCATCATTCTTCGTGATGAGACCAACGAACGAGTGCTGCCGATTTGGGTGGGGCCCGTCGAAGCCAATGCGATCGCGCTCCAAGTTGAAAATGTGTCAACGCCGCGGCCGATGACGCATGACCTGCTGCGCCATGTGCTCACTGAGATGGGGGGTACATTGACCCGCGTCATCATTCACGATCTCCAGGAGAGCACCTTTTACGCCTATCTCGAAATCCAGCAGGGCGAGGAACGGCTCCTGATCGACGCCAGGCCCAGCGACGCGTTGGCGCTGTCGCTTCGAGCCAAGGTACCCATTTTCGTCAATGTCTCGGTCTTCGAGCACGCGCGCGGCGCCGATGTTGCGCCGCAGCAGGTCGATCAGGAGCGTTTGCAACGGTGGCTTGAGAGTCTGGATCCAGATGATCTCGGCTACAAGATGTAGTGCGTGTAGAATCCCACCAGCCGATGATCATTTCCATCGCCAATCAAAAAGGCGGCGTCGGTAAGACGACCACCGCCATCAATCTCGCTGCGGCCTTTGCCATTCGTGGCCGCCGAACGCTTCTTGTCGATCTCGATCCGCAGGCCAACAGCACCATGTCGTACGTGGACATGGCGACGGTTGAGCGATCCGTCTACGACGCCATCACCGATTCGTCGGTGGCGTTTGCCGACATCATCAAGACGTCGACACAGCCGAACCTCTGGGTAGCGCCGTCCCGAATTGCGCTCGCCAAGCTTGAGGGGAAATTGGTGGGGGAGTTGGACTCCCACTTCAAGCTGAAGGACAAGTTGTCGGCGGTGATGGGCGACTTCGATGCGGTGGTCATTGACTGCCCGCCCGCGCTCGGGTTGCTGACGGTGAACGCCCTGGTGGCGTCAACGCATTTACTGATTCCGATTCAGTCGTCGTATTTTGCACTTGAAGGCACGGACGATCTTCTCGAAACCATCGAGAAGGTACGCCTCCGCGCGAACCCAGACCTTCGGATTCTTGGCGTGGTGATTACGATGCACGACAAGCGGACCGCGCTGGCCAGAGACATCCGGGCGCAAATTGACAAGGTCTTCGGCAGCAAGGTTTTCAAGACCGTGATTACCAAGAGTGTCCGCCTTGAGGAGAGCCCAGCCTACAAGGAGTCTATTTTTACATTCGCGCCTGATTCGTCCGGCGCCACCGAGTACTACCGACTGTGTGAGGAGGTCATGGACCGTGTCTAAACGAGGATTGCCATCAAGCCTGAAGATGCGTCACGACGAGCACTACGTGGATGCATTGACGAACCCGGCTGGCGCGCCCATTGGACGCATGATTCCGATCGACCAAATCGATCCGAATCCAGACCAGCCTCGCCAGGTTATGGGCGACCTGTCCGAGCTCATGTCGTCAATTGCCGAGAAGGGCATTATCGAGCCCCTTGTCGTTCGCCAACGCGGCGGACGGTATCAAATCGTTGCTGGCGAGCGCCGTTATCAGGCCTCAGTCCAGGTCGGCGTCCGCGAACTTCCCGTCGTGATCCGGGACGTCGACGACAACGAAATTATGGAAATTGCGCTGGTCGAGAACATCCAGCGCAAGGACCTGACACCGTTTGAAGAGGCCGAAGCACTGCAGGTATTGGCCGAACGTTGCGGGTATACCCATGAAGATTTGGCTCGTCGCATGGGCAAGTCGAGAACAAACGTCACTGAGTCCCTGGCTCTGGCGCAGATGCCGGTCGAGGTCAGAAACCTATGTCGGCTGGCCGACATTTCCTCTAAGTCGTTGCTGCTGCAGATAGTTAGGCAACAAGGGGCTCAGAAAATGATCGCGTTTATTGAGCGGCTGACCAGAGACGGCTCGGGTGCGCCAGTGACGCGCGAACAGGCTCGAAAGGTCGCCGCAAAACCAAAGGCGGGACGACCGAAGGCCTTCCTATTCCAGTATCGTCCCGCCGCCAAGACGTTTAGTCTGAAGCTTCAGTTCAAGAAGTCAGACGTCGACAAGACCGAAGTTATTTCGGCGCTCGAGAGCATCATCGAAGAGCTTCGTAAGGCGTAGCCACCAGCCATCCCGGGTATCGGGCCGCCATTCAAGTCCGCGCATATTTATGCGGTCAGAGCCATTTTCTTAAACAGGGAGCCGCCGAGGTGCGGAGGTCCCTGGGTGATGCTATCGATAATACATGACATAACATTTCTTATCAGACATTATTGAAATGGCTCCTCAAAGCGCCCTGTGGATAACCTGCGGACACGGTTCGGCCGCCAGGCCCGTGATATCGTCTGAAACTGTTGAACCCGCCCTGAATGCGAACCCTTGACCGCTACCTGATTCGTGAATCGCTCGGACCGTTGGCCCTCGGCTTGGTCCTGTTCACGTTTTTGATCGCGATTCAGCCGATGCTGGTCGCCGCTGAATTGCTGATCGCCAAGGGCACGCCGATGCCCACGGTCGCATACCTGCTCCTGACCCTCTTGCCGCATGCGTTGGGACTGACCATTCCGATGGCGTTCCTGGCCGCGACCGTCATGGCTCTCGGACGGTTATCGGGCGACCGCGAGGCCGTGGCGCTTCTGGCCTGCGGGGTCAGCCCGCTCAGAATCCTCCGGCCCATTCTGATGCTGGGCACCATCGCAGCCGGAGCGACGTTCTACGTCCTGGTCTGGCTGATGCCCACCGCCAACCAGATCTATACCAACGTCACCTTTGAGCTGACCCAGAAGATGGTCGCCCAGGATGTCAAACCCCAACTATTCTACGAGGGGTTCACCGGCAAGGTCATTCTGGTGTCCGACAAGACGCCCGGCGGCCAATGGAAAGAAGTCCTGCTGGCCGACACGTCGCAGCCCGGACGCCCCTCGGTCCGGATGGCCGAGTCCGGCAGCCTCATCGTTGATGAGGAACGCCAACTGGTCAACATCGTCCTCGACCAGGTCTCCGGCTATCAGCCCCTGCCGTCCACAGGCGAATATCAGCTGCAGCGGTCAGGCCGGGAAATCACCCAGATCGATCCCGCGGTCGTTTTTGGCGCCGGACGTGGGTTGGCGCAGGACCTCAACGCCATGTCGCTCGACGAACTGGACGCGGCGGCGGCCACCAAGGTCGCCTCGGGCCTGTCCCCGCACAACGAGATCATGTCCAAGCAGCAGCGGTTCTCGTTTCCGATCGCGAGCCTCGTGTTTGCGCTGATCGGACTCTCGCTGGGGCTGCACACGCGCAAGGAAGGCAAACTGGCAGGCTTCGCCGTCGGCATCGCGGTCATCCTGGCCTATTACGGCGTCATGGCGTTGTTTGAGGGACGCACCAAGGCCGGCCAGTTTCCTGCGGTCTGGGCCCGCTGGATGCCCAATATTATTCTGGGACTCGTCGGCGCGGTGCTCCTGTGGTGGAAGATGCGCGGGACATCGCGAACCTTGGAACTGCGGGTCCCGGCGTGGCTCAACCGCTGGATTCCTGGACACACCGCCGCCGCGTCGTCGGGAGTGGCTGGTCAGGCCACCGGCAAGCCCAAGGTGGTTGTTGTCATCAGATTTCCGGTCATCGCCATCTGGCGCCCGCAACTGATGGACCTCTACGTGGGGGGACGCTACCTGCGCACTATCGGCCTCGCCTTTTTTGGCCTCCTCTCGCTCTACTACATCGTCGAGTTCATCGAGATGTCCGAGAAGGTCCAGAAAGGGAACGCGACGATGGCGATGGTCGCGGAGTATTTTTATTACGCGACCCCGACGTTCGTCTATTTTGTGGTGCCGCTGTCGACGCTGGTCGCCGTTCTGTCGACCTTCGGCGGACTCACGCGGACCAATGAGTTGACCGTCCTGCGTGCGTGCGGCGTCAGCCTGTATCGCACCGCGGTCCCGCTGCTGCTGCTGGCACTGGTCTGGAGCGGCGTCCTGTTTGTGCTCGAGGATCGCGTGCTGGCGCAGTCGCAGCGTCGGGCCGCTGTGCTGAAGGATGTCATCCGCGATCGCCCCCCCCGCACTTTCAACCTCGCCAATCGCAGCTGGCTGATGGGCAAGGACGGGCGCATCTATTATTTTGCCGTGTATGACGCGCGTGATCGCACGTTGCATCAGGCGTCGGTCTTCGAGACGGCGCGGAACCCGTTCAGGCTGTTGAGTCATACGTCAGCGACACAAATGACCTTCCGCGACGGGGCCTGGCACGCAACGGACGGCTGGGTGCAGACGTTCGCCGCCACCGGGAAGGTGACACGCAAAGCGTTTGTCGATCAGACCATCGAGATGGCGGAAACCCCCGAGGACTTCGGCACCGAACAGATCGAGGCCACGATGATGAACTACGGCGAGCTCCGCGAGTACATCGACCGGCTTGGTGCAAGTGGGTTCAGCATTGCCGAACAGGAGGTCGAGCTGCACCGCAAACTCGCCTTCCCGTTTGTCACCATCGTCATGACCCTGATCGCGGTGCCGTTCGGGGTCACCACCGGTCGACGCGGTGCGCTGTACGGGATCGGTCTGGCCCTGGCCCTGGCCGTGTCCTATCTGGTGATTTCCCACATCTTCATCGCGTTCGGCAACGCGTCAATGTTGCCGCCGCTGTTGGCCGCCTGGGCGACCAACCTGTTATTTACGGCGGGTGCGCTGATGCTGGTGTTTACCGTCCGGACATAGCGGGCGCGTGCAGGGACACGGCCGAAATCTCAATCTGCCCTGACGAGCCTGGGACGGTGTGCGGCTCGTCCACCACAAACAAGAGCGACTGCAGACGCGCGGCGATCGGTCGTCTGGACGTCTGGCGGTCGGCGGGTTCGAAGGTATCGAGCCGGACGCGCACCTCCCGCGGCGTCGTATCGGCATAAACCGACCGCACCCAGCGCTCCCCTTCACCCGGTCCGGGCAAACGCACCTGCACGGAGAACCGGCGCGGGCGATCCGCCCGCACGGTGAACCGGATTTCTTCGAACGCCTCGACGGGGTCCAGCGGATGTACAAGCGCCGCGAACTGGCCGATGACCGTGTCGGCAAATGTGAAAACGAGGCGGTTGCCCCGGTCGTATCCGGCCCGTGTGGCCGTCGTGGCCTGATGGTGTTCAGCCATCCAGGCGCCGTCTGGCGGAAGGCTGATCGCTCGGCCGGGCGGGGCCACCGGCGGCGAGGGCGTCGGATTCTCCTCGGGCGCCGGCACAAACACCGGCGCGCTCACGATCCACGGCACATCAAATTCCGGCCAGCGGACTTCGACCCGGTACAGTCCCGCGGCACCCAACGCGACCTCAACAGCGCCACGTGCCGAGCCGACTTCCCTGCCGGCATGCCAGATCGACACGACGGCCGCAGGCGCACCAGCCACCTCGGCCCGCATGGTGGATGGCGTCGAGGTGACCGTCAGCACGGCGGGCGCGGCAATGGCGGTCACGACGGAGTACGTTTGCGCCGCGCGCAGCGCCGCCAGAATGTGGTCCGCATCGGTGGCCGCATCACCACTGAGCGGCCGGGTCAGCCACACCGCCTGCACCAGCGTGCGAAACATGTCCGCATAGGACGGCCTCGCCAGAATGGTGCGCGCCACACGGGGTTCACTCTGTTCATCAATGCCGATGCGCGCGTGTGCGTCGACGGCGGCGAGTCCCACCACCTGTCGCTGGCGCGACCACTGGTCCCATCGCCGCAACGTCGCACGTGGACGACTGAACAGACTCGCGATGGCCGGCGCAGGGCGGATCAGGTAATGCAGCGCCGCCTGGATCTTTCGCTGCGTCCCATCGTCGCGCCATTCGGAGTCGGCGTTGATCCACTCGATGCCATCGGTGGCCGGGCCCCGCCACCGCAGGTCGGCCTTTTGGGAGTCGGGGTGCGCCGCCACAGTCCATCCGCCCATGCGGTGTACGTCTTCGATGACATCACGGCCCTCCCCAGCCAGGGGGTACGGCGAGGCCTCGCGCAGGCCCAGCGCCACGACGTGGCCATCGCTGGAGGACACCTCCACGGCGTCAATGACGAGCACGCCGTGCCGATACGACGGGGGCTCGGGGGGCGTGGTCGCTGTCCCATGGTCTGCGAGGATCACAAACTGCAGGCCGACCTCGGCCGCCGCACGTGCGACGTCGTCAATCGATCCGCTGCCGTCCGATCGGTCGGTATGAATGTGGTACGCGCCAACGACGATGCGGTCAGGCATGGTGGTGGCAATAGGTGTGCGCGCCGGCGGCAGGCTGACCAGCACCCACACCACCACGGCGCCCACCAGCGCCGCCATTGCTTGCCACACGACGCGTTTCACCCCTCTAGTCTCTCATTCGCGGGGGTGAAAGTTGTCGTAGACCTGCCGGAGTCTGGCCTCAAGCACGTGCGTGTAGATTTGCGTCGTGGACAGGTCTGCATGGCCGAGCATGGTCTGAATGGCCCGCAGGTCGGCGCCTCGCTCGAGCAGGTGCGTCGCAAACGAATGCCGGAGCACGTGTGGACTCAGGTGGGCCTTGATGCCGGCCTTCTCGCCGTGGTCCTTGAGGATTTGCCAGAACCCTCCGCGCGAGAGTTTGTGGGCGCCCCGCGCGCTGACGAACAGATAGGGACCGTCCTTTTTCTTCGTGAACTGGGGACGCCCATCCGTGAGATACCGTCGAATCCAGTCGACGGCGACATCACCCAGCGGCACGATGCGCTGTTTGTTGCCCTTGCCCAGACACTGCAGGTAGCCCTGGTCGAGCCGGATGTCCGAGAGACGAAGGTTGACCAACTCCGACACCCGCAGCCCGGTGGCGTACAACACCTCGATCAACGCGCGGTCGCGCAATCCGCCTGGGGCGCTGACGTCGGGCGCAGCCAGCAACGCATCCACGTCGGCGGTCGACAAAAACCGCGGGAGTGCGGCAAATAACTGCGGGGCATGCAGGTCCTCGGCCGGATTCGCCGACACGTCCCCGTGCAGGCGGAGATACCGATAGAACCCGCGGACAGAGGCAACCAGTCGCGCGGCTGATGTCGGAGAGAGTCCGTCGGTCATCGCGTTCCGGATGAAG
>CAYZLT010000037.1:0-6364 GCA_964479175.1 uncultured Solibacteraceae bacterium
CCTTTTGGGTGCTCCTCAACAACGATGCCCGCCGTGCCTTTGGTCACGCGCAAAAATCCGTATGAGACGTGACCCGAAACTACTGGCCGGTCTGTCCTACGCGCTGGGAATTCTGAGTGGCGCCATCGTGCTCACGCTCGAAAAAGAGGACCTGTACGTGCGGTTCCACGCGATGCAGTCGGTCCTCACGTTTTCGGCCGTCGCCTTCCTCTACGTCCTGCTGCCGACCATTCCCGTCATCGGGGATATCTGGCTGGTCAGGGGCGCGTTCACGGCGGCGGTATTTTTTCTCTGGGGACTTCTGATCGTCAAGGCCGTGATGGGGGAGGCCTATCGGTTGCCGTACATCGGCGATGTGGCCCACGCGATGTCCGGCACCAAGTAGAATCGCTGTATGTCTGTGTCCGAGTCCTCCGTCCTTGAGGCCCTGCGCATCGTGCAGGATCCCGATCTGCACCGCGATATCGTCACCCTCGGCTTCGTGAAAAACGTCCGCATCGACGGCAGCCGCGTGTCCTTCATTGTTGAACTCACCACGCCGGCGTGTCCGGTCAAGGATCTCCTGCGTGATCAGGCGCGCGCGGCCGTCGCCGCGTTGCCGGGTGTCTCGCAGGTCGACATTGAAATGACGTCGCAAGTTCGCGCGGTCGGTCGGCCCGAGGCCGGACGCGCTGCGGTCGACGGTGTCAAGAACGTCATCGCCGTCGGTGCAGGCAAAGGCGGAGTGGGCAAGACCACTGTGGCCGTCAACCTGGCCGTGGCACTGTCAAAAGCGGGCAGCCGTGTGGCCCTGCTCGATGGCGACATGTACGGGCCCAACATTCCGATCATGCTCGGCTTCGAGAAGGGGCGTCGCCTCGAGCAGGACGGCGACAAAATTCTCCCCGCCGAAGCGTTCGGCATTCAGGCGGTCTCGATGGGGTTCCTCACGCAGGACGATGCCCCGGTGATCTGGCGCGGTCCGATGCTGCACGGTGCCATTCAGCAATTTTTCCGTGATGTGAAGTGGACCGACGTGGACTACCTCATCGTCGACATGCCGCCGGGCACGGGCGACGTGGCGCTGAGCCTGAGTCAGACGGTGCCGGTCGCGGGGGCGGTGGTCGTCACCACGCCGCAGACCGTGTCGGTGGCCGACACACGGCGCGCGGTGAAGATGTATCAGAAGCTGAACATCCCGGTCATCGGCCTCATCGAGAACATGAGCCACTTCGAGTGTTCGGGATGCGGAAAAGAAGCCGACATCTTCGGCAAGGGTGGTGGCGAAGCGCTGGCCACGGAACTCGGGATCCCGTTCCTCGGGCGGATTCCACTCTCCGAGCCTGTCCGCATCGGCGGCGATGCGGGCACACCGGTGGTGGTGTCGTTGCCCGACTCACCGGCGGCACTCGCCCTGACATCGGCCGCTGCACGTGTGGCGCAGCAGGTGTCGATTGCCTCGTACGCCCGCAAGGCCATTCCACTGACGCAGGTCAATTGATTCCGTTCACGAAGCACACGCTCGCGAACGGTCTCGACGTCATCGTCCACCAGGATCGACACCAACCGCTGGTGGCGGTCAACCTCTGGTATCACGTCGGATCCAAAAACGAACGGCTCGGACGCACCGGCCTCGCGCATCTGTTTGAACATCTGATGTTCAAGGGCGCCCAACACCAGCCGCGTGGGTACTTCGAGCCGTTGCAGGAGGCGGGTGGGTCGCTCAACGGATCCACCAGTGCCGATCGCACCAACTACTGGGCGGTGATGCCTGCTGGTGCCGCTGAACTCGCGTTGTGGATGGAATCCGATCGCATGGGCTGGTTGTTGCCTGCACTGACCAAGGAGCGCTTCGACACCGAACGTGAGGTCGTGCTCAATGAGCGGCGACAAAGTTACGAGAACCGTCCGTACGGTCTGGCTTACTTTGCGTTGTCGGAAGCCATCTATCCGTCCGATCATCCATATCACTGGCCGACGATTGGGTATCCCACCGACCTGCGGGCGACGACGGTCGACGATGCGCGGGCATTTTTTTCGGCGTATTACCATCCGGCGAATGCGTCGCTGGCGATTGCCGGCGACATCGATATCGACGTGGCGCTGCGCATGGCCGAGCGGCTGTTTGGCGAGATTCCTGCGGGGCCATCCGTGCCACGACTGGCGGTGACGCCCGCCCCCGCGGTCGCGCGTCGTCTCCTGCTGGAAGATCGCGTGGAGTTGCCGCGGCTGTATCTGCTGTGGCCGTCGCCGCCGCTGTTTAGTGCCGATGACGCCGCGCTCGACGTGGCCGCCGACATCATGGCCAACGGCCGGACGTCGCGCCTGTATCGTACGTTGATACACGATCGTCGCCGCGCGGCTGAACTCGGTGCGGCGCAGGGCTCGCGTGAATTGGGCAGTCTGTTTCAAGTGGTCGCGACCGCCGCGCCTGAGGTGTCGCTCGAAGAACTCCGCCAGTCGATCGTGGACGAGGTGACGCGACTGGCCACCGTCGGTCCGTCCACCCAGGAACTGGATCGATCGCGGGTGCAGGCCGAGAGTGCCTTCGTCTCTCGATTGCAGACACTTGGTGGGTTTGGCGGCAAGGCCGATCAGTTGAATGCGTACAACGTGTACACCGGGTCGCCTGCGTTTTTTGCGGACGACCTGCAGCGGTACCTGCGATTGACGCCCGCCGATATCCAGCAGGCGGCGGTGCGCTGGCTTGATCCGGACAAGGCCACCATGTTGTCAGTGGTGCCCACGGGCCAACCTGGATTGGCACTGGCGGATTCGATTCCGGCAACGGTGACCACATGAGTGATCGCTTTACGCCCCCCGACCCCGGCGCACCCGTCGCGGTTCGTTTTCCGCCCGTGCAGCGCGCCACGCTCGATAGCGGACTCGCCGTCTGGACGTTGCCCCACACGGCACTGCCGGTCGTCACCATGGCACTCGTGGTGCCGTTTGGATCACGTCACGATCCGGCCGACCATCCCGGATTGGCCGGCGTGGTCGCCGACATGCTCGACGAGGGTGCCGGGGATCGTGATGCGATTGGGCTGGCTGCGGCGTTCGCCTCACTCGGCACGGAACTGTCGGTGGATGTCGGACCGGATGTCACGACGATCTCGCTGACCGTGCTGTCACGGTTTTTCGAGCCGGCCGTCGACATCCTCTTCGACGTGGTCGCCCGTCCACGTTTTGAAGAAGCGGACTTTCTCCGCGTGGTCGAAATGCGGATCAACCGGTTGCGGCAGTTGCGCAGTTCGGCGTCGGCGATTGCGGACCGCGTGTTGTTGCGCGGCGTGTTTGGCGACCATCCGTATGGGCACAGCACGTTGGGCACGACCGCCGCCCTGGAGGCGTTGTCCATCGATGACGTCCGCAAGGGTCATGCCCGCATGGTGTCACCCGTCGGCGCGAC
The DNA here is from genome assembly GCA_964479175.1 of uncultured Solibacteraceae bacterium. Lineage (GTDB taxonomy): Bacteria > Acidobacteriota > Vicinamibacteria > Vicinamibacterales > SCN-69-37 > SYFT01. The sequence goes on from CAYZLT010000037.1 coordinate 3,389, forward strand.
CTGCATCGTGGCCGGCGAGGTTGAGGCCGCCGTGGTGCACGATGTGGTCGCGAGGCACGCCGCACGTTGGCCCATGCCGAACGGCACGGGCAAGGCCGTGACGCCGACGATGGTGCAGCCGCAACCGCCACGCGTGTATTTGGTGCATCGGCCGGGTTCGCCGCAGACCGAAGTGCGGGTGGGACACCAGGGACCATCGCGGCATGTGGACGCGTATCACGCGCTGGTGACGCTCAACGCCGTCCTGGGCGGGCAGTTCACCAGTCGTATCAACCTCAATTTGCGGGAAACACGCGGGCTGACCTATGGCGCTCACACCGGGTTTGATTTCCGAGTGCAGGGTGGCGCGTTTTCGTGCGACACCGCCGTGCAGGCCGATGCCACGCCGCTTGTTGTGCGGGAGATCCTTGCGGAGTGTGCGGCGGTGGGCACGACACGTCCCGCCGTGGGCGACGAACTGGCCCTGGCCAAGTCCTCGCTGACACGCGGGTATGTGCGTCACTTCGAGACGCCCGCGCACCTGGCGCATGCGGCCGCGCGACTGGCGACGTTTGATCTGCCCGAAAATACGTTCGAACGTTACGTCCCCGGTGTGGAGGCCGTGACGGCGGCCGACGTCACGGCGGCCGCCCTTCGCTACGTACGTCCGCAGGAGGCGACGGTGGTGCTCGTCGGCGACGGTACGGCGTGGCGCGACCAATTGACGGAGTTCGGACGACCCGTGGAAGAGGTCGAGGATCGATGAAGGCGGTCCGGTTTCACGCACACGGTGGACCCGACGTCCTGCAGTACGAAGACGCGCCGGATCCACAGGTCCGTGCGGGCCACGTGTGTATTCGTGTGGCCGCGTGTGCGCTCAATCATCTCGACTTGTGGCAGCGCCGTGGTCTCGATCGCGTGCGACTGCCCATGCCGCACATTTCGGGCGCTGATGTCTCCGGGACCATCGCCGAAGTCGGCGCGGATGTCACCGGTCTGACGGTCGGTCAGCGCGTCATGCTGCAACCCGGTGTGAGTTGTGGGCGATGTGAGGAGTGTCTATCGGGGCGTGACTTCCTCTGTCGGTCGTACGATGTGCTTGGGTATCAGAGTGACGGCGGGTACGCCGAGCTCGTCGTCGTACCCGCCGCCAACGTCATTCCGATTCCCGATCACATCGACTTCGTGTCCGCCGCCGCGTTTCCCCTCACGTTCCTGACCGCGTGGCACATGTTGTATGCGGGTGGCGCCCTGACCTCAGCCAGCACGGTGCTCGTGGTGGCGGCCGGCAGCGGCGTGGGGCAGGCCGCCGTGCAGATTGCCAGGGCTGCGCGCGCTCGCGTCATCACCACGGCGCGTGGCACTGACAAGTGCGCGCGGGCGAAGGCACTTGGTGCAGACGAGGTGGTGGATTCGGCGGGCGAGGACGTGGTGAAACGGGTGAAGGCGCTCACCGACGGCCGCGGCGTGGACATCGTCATCGAACACGTCGGCGTGGCGACTTGGGACTCGAGTGTGCGCAGCCTCACCACCGGCGGCCGACTCGTCACGTGCGGCGCGACGTCCGGGCACGACGCCCGCCTGGATCTGCGACACCTGTTCGCCAGGCAGTTGACGTTTGTCGGGTCCTACATGGGCGCCAAGCAGGAGCTCCTGCACGCGGCTGATGGATTCTTCCGCGGCTGGTTCGCCCCGGTCATCGATCAGACCTTCCCGCTCGCCCAAGCCGCCGCCGCACATCAGCGTCTTGAAGCCGGCTCCCAGTTCGGCAAAATTGTGCTGACGGTACAGGACTGATTTACAGGGAGACACAGAGACACGGCGATTGTTTTTGAAAAACTCTGTGCCTTTGCGCCTCCCTGTGATCGTCGTGCCGATTCCGGACACACGACACGCGTGTCTGTCCCATGCAGTCACGTCGCGTCCGAATGACAGTCGATACCGCCGAAGTAACCCGGTGCTAGACTGGTCGGCGTCATGAGCCTTGCTCGATGGAGTGTCAGCCTGGTGGGCATCGTCGGGTTGGTGGCCGCCACGATGGCCGCCGCCACGGTCTGGCTCCTGCTCACCGACCCGGTGACGGTGGCCGAGTCTGTCACGAAGCTCTCGCAAGGCGACGTCGGCCCGGCCATGCAGGCGCTGGGCACGGTCATCGTCGACGCCCTCAAGGGCATCTTCAAATATCTGTAAGTGACGTGGGGACAGGTGACGGCCGCGATCGCGGCCGCTCGGAAATGAGCCAATGGCGACACCCGACGTCTTGTTTAGTCAGCCGCAGCCAGCAAGGCCGCATAGTGTTGGTGGGGACTGGCCGCTGTCGTCGAGGGCAGACCGGACGGTTCCCAGCCCGGGTCCTGGCCCCCGCAAAACCCGCCGAGGATGTTGGTGAGGTTCGTGTAACCGAACGTCTCCAGCATGCGTGCCGCCCGCGCGGAGCGTCCACCGGACTGGCAGCCGATGAGCAACGGTGCGTCGGGGGGGAAGTTGGCTTTCATCACGCGCACAAAATCCGGATTGGGCAACATGACGCCCGTGTCTTCGTCGGGCTCGAGTAACGGCACGTTGACGGCGCCGGTGGCATGACCATGCGCGAATTCTTCGGTGGATCGCACGTCGACGTACATCGAGCCGCCCTGTTGAGCGGCATGGGCGTCGGTGACGAACGCGTGGGTTATCGACATACAAGAGCCTCACAGGCCGCGGCGATGTCGAGCAGACGAGGCGTGGCGCCACGTGCGCCAACAATCTGCAGACCCACCGGAAGTCCAGCGACCGCAAGCGGGAGTGAGACCGCCGGGTGGCCGGTGAGATTGAATAGTTGGGTGTGTTTGAGCATGGCGGCGCGTACGGGCATGGTCACGTTGTCGATGGTGACATCGGCAGTGCCCGACACCTGCGCGACCAGCGGCAGCGTGGGCAGGACGAGTGCGTCCACTGACTGCAGCAACACGTCCACCGCCAGCTGCATCTGCGCGCGACGATGGAGGGCGGCGACAT
>CAYZLT010000037.1:6374-9945 GCA_964479175.1 uncultured Solibacteraceae bacterium
CGGTCGGAGAGTACAGATCCGCCCGGTCGTCGAGCCACGTCCCGTGCCACTGCGCCCCCTCCGGCAGCACCAGATCGACATACGTCTGCGTGATGGCGGCGGCGTCGGCAAAGACGCAGTGACTCACGACGACACCGGCGTCGGTCAGCACCGCGAGGGCTTGGGTGAATGCGGCGCGCACGACGGGGTCAATGGGCTGATCGAAATACCCGCCAAGCACGGCCACGCGCAGCTCTCGCGCGGCTGGTGGCCGGACGGTATGCATCGGTTGCCCAGCCATGATCGACCACATCCAGGCCGCATCCTGCACCGATCTGGTGAGCGGGCCGACGTGGTCGAGTGACGTGCTCAACGGAATCACTCCGGTCGCCGGCACGTCGTCATGCGACGGCTTGAGGCCGACCACGCCACAGGCTGCGGCGGGAATCCGGACGGACCCGCCGGTGTCGGTGCCGACAGAGGCCAGGCCCATCCCGGTGGCCACGGCCACGGCCGACCCGCCACTGGAACCGCCGGCCGAACGCGTGAGGTCGTGGGGATTCAGTACCGGACCGTACGCGGAGTCATCGGAGGTGGTGCCGAGCGCAAACTCATGCAGGTTCGTCTTGCCGAGAAATACGGCCCCGGCGGCCTTCAAGCGCGCGGCGACCACCGAGTCACGGTCCGCGACATTGCCGGCGCACACCCGGGACGCCGCCGTCGTCGGCTCACCCGTCACGTTAATCAGATCCTTGAGAGACACGGGGAGTCCGTGCAGCGGCCCACGGTCCAGGCCCGCCGCGCGTTCGGCATCAGCCGCGCGCGCGACCGCGCGGGCGGTGTCCGCATTCACACGGATGAAGGCATGCGACGGGGCGTCGTGTTGCGCCACGGCCTCGAGCGCGGCGTCGACCAGTCCGACGGCGGTCACCTGGCCACTGCGGAGCGCCGCCGCAGCCTCCACAAGGGTTCTCGGATTCGACATCGCGATAGAGTTTACCCAGATGGCTGACACCGTGCTTGCTGCTGTGATGCCGGCGCCCAATGTGCCGGTGGAGATTCGTGAATTTTCTGAACCCGACCTGCCCGTCGGCGGTGCGTTGCTGCGAACCGCGCGCTCGGAAGTGTGCGGCACCGATGTGCACCTCTGGCACGGTCGGCTGTCCGGCGTGCCGTATCCGATCATTCCGGGCCACGTCACCACCGGCACCCTCGACAAGGTGCGCGGCTCGCTCGCGGACGTCGAGGGGCGTCCACTGCGAGAAGGGGATCGGCTGGCGTTTTTTGACGTGCACCGCACGTGCGGCCGGTGTCTCGCGTGCACGGCGCATCGAACGCCGACCCGCTGCCCGTCACGGCGCGTGTATGGCATCACGGACTCGGCCACCGAGGGACTGTTCGGGGGCTGGTCCCAGAAGGTCTACATCGAGCCGGGCGTGATCGTCGCTCGTCTGCCCGATGCGGTGTCATTTGATGCCTACATCGGCGGCGGCTGCGGACTCCTGACCGCCATCCACATCATCGAACGGTCCCGCATTTCTCTCGGCGACACGGTCGTGGTGCAAGGCGCCGGCGCCGTGGGCATGAGCGCGGCGGCACTGGCGCGCAAGGCGGGCGCGGGGCAGGTCATCGTCATCGGCGGTCCCGCCTCACGACTGGATCTTTCGACCCTGATGGGCGCGGACGTGGTGATCAACCTCGACACCACGACCCCGGAAGAACGTCTGGCCCGGGTGCTGGAGCTGACCCGTGGACTCGGGGCCGATGTGGTGATTGAAGCAGCGGGGTCAGCGCTCGCGTTTGAGGAAGGGGTGCGCCTCGCCCGCAACGGAGGCGCCTACGTCATCGCCGGGCACTACACCAACGTGGGCGACAGCCGGATCAACGCGCACGAACACATCAACCGCAAACACCTCGACATCCGCGGGTGCTGGGGCAGCGAGGTCGGTCACTTCCTGCGCGCGCTGCGTGTGCTCGAACGGTACCAGCATGAGGTGCCCTGGCACCTCATCGGCGCCCGGACGTTTGGCCTTGGCCAGATTAACGAAGCCCTTGCCATCGCCGAGTCGCTCGTGATCCCGAAGGCTCTGGTCGATCCCTGGGCGTAGGGAGGCGACAGGCCAAAGGCCAGAGGCTGAAGGTACGAACCCTGAACCCTGGACCTATTTGCGCGCTTGTGCGAGCGCGCCCTCAATCGCCTGCGCGAACTGCGCGAACGGCACTGCGCCGCTGATTGCGCGCGTGATCTTCACGGTGTTCGTCTTCTTGTCGATGAGCCCGATAAAAAACCCTGGCGTGCCGTTGGCGCCAAAACTTTCGGCGAGCGCGACACTTTCGCGAATGCCTGCGGTGTGTTTGCCGCTGGCCACACAGGCCCGGTAGGCGCCGAGATCGAGTCCGCTCTGCACCGCCGCGGCCTCCAGTGACTCGGGCGTGTGCTGCGCCGGCTGGCCAAACATCCGACTGTGCATCTCCCAGTACTTCTGCTGATCACCCGCGCACTGCGCCGCCTCATGCGCGCGGATGGCCTGCGGATGCAGCTGGTCGATGGGGAAGTCACGGAACCCGTACAGAATTTTTCCGGTCGCGATGTAGTTCTTCTCAATGAGTGGCATCGTCTCGCGCGTGTGCCGGATGCAGAACGGGCACTCGTAGTCCGAGAATTCGATCAGCGCGACGAGCGCGTCTTCGTTCCCCTTCTGGTGCCCCTTGGACAGATCGATGATGGGCCGGGCGCGGCCCAGGCTGGACCGCAGGCTGGCGAGATCCTCGCGCAGGTCCGCAATCTCCTTCCGGAGCGATTCGATCTCCGTCGACTGGGCGCACGCAGGGGTGGCCATCACGAGGAGGGCGAGAAGGGTGAGGCTACAAAGACGTTTCATCACTACTGAGACTCCTGTTGGTCTGCCGCCGGTTTTGCTTGCTCGTGATCGAACAGAGATTGTACGCTGCCCGTATCACGTGCACACGCGACGGACGAGAATTCTGGCAACACTGGGTCCCGCGACGTCAGACCCGGCCACCATCGGTGAGGTAATTCTCGCAGGCGTGGACGCCGTGCGCCTGAACTTTTCCCATGGCACGGCGGAGGTGCACGCCGAGTCGTGCCGGATGGCCAGGGCCGAGGCCGCCCGCCTCGGACGTGTCCTGACGGTGCTCCAGGACCTCGGCGGCCCCAAAATCCGCACCGGACGACTCGCGCAGCCCCTGCTGCTTGCCTCCGGCGACAGCCTCCGCATCGTGTTTGGGGACATGCTTGGCGAGCCGGGGGTGGTGTCGTCGTCGTTCGCGCCGCTCTTTACCTCCGTCAATCCAGGCCAGCGCCTGTTGCTCGACGATGGGCGGCTGGAAGTGGTGGTGACCGATGTGCGGCCGGGGGACATCCTGACCCGGGTCATCGAGGGCGGCGTCCTGGACAGCCGGAAGGGCATCCATGTGCCCGGCAGCGTCGTGCAGACCGCCGCACTCACGGCCAAGGACCACGACGACCTGCGCGCGGGGATCGCCATGGGCGTGGACGTGGTGGCCCTGAGTTTTGTGCAGGGGCCCGAAGACATTCTGCAGGCGAAAGAAGCGGCGCAGGTCGTCGTGG
>CAYZLT010000037.1:9955-17594 GCA_964479175.1 uncultured Solibacteraceae bacterium
GGCGCACCCGGGCTGCCGATCATTGCGAAGATTGAGCGCCCCCTCGCCGTCGAACGGATCCGTGACATCGTGGACGTCAGTGACGGCGTGATGGTCGCGCGCGGGGATCTTGGGATCGAGCTTCCGCTTGAGACGATACCCGCTGTGCAGAAGCTCGTGATCCAGGCCGCACGTCGCCGTGGGGTGCCCGTGATCGTGGCGACAGAGGTCCTCGAGTCGATGCGGACCTCGCCTCGCCCGACTCGCGCCGAGGTGACCGATGCAGCGCATGCCGTGGATGAAGGTGCCGACGCGATCATGTTGTCCGGCGAAACCGCCGTGGGGCAGTACCCGGTGCGGTGTGTCGCGACGCTGTCGGCCATCATCGGTGAAGCGGAGCGTGCGCTGGCGCGCGGCGGGTCTGAACGTGTGGCCACCGATGACGTCCGTGCGACCCGACACGGCCTGGCGCTGTGTGAGGCCGCCGTGGCGTTGGCCGCGCGTGCCGGAGCCGCTGCAATCGTCGCCGTGACCAAGGCCGGCATGACGCCCAGAGTGCTCTCGGCGTTGCGGCCGTCGGCCCGCATCATTGCGGCGACGGCCAACCCGCAGACGGCCGCCCGCTTGGGCCTGGTCTGGGGCGTGACCCCGATTGTGACGGAGGCCTCCACGCTGGCGGCCGTGCGCGACACGCTGCTCGCGCGCATGTTGGTACCGGCCGGCAGTACCGTCGTGTTTGTTGCGATGCATGCCTCGCTTGAACGGGATGCCAGCAACTACCTCACCGTGGAGCGAATGTAATCGATGGCACACGCGTCGTCTGAGAAACCGGGCGTTCTCAAATTCATCCTCGACAACTCGCTGCTGCTGATTGCCGGCACCGTCATCGCGCTGGTCTGGGCCAATCTCAACTACGCCGCGTACGAACACTTCGCGCATAGCGTCCACTTCATCGTCAACGACATCGGCATGGTGTTTTTTTTCGCCCTGGCCACCAAAGAAGTGGTCGAGGCGACGTTGCCAGGTGGTCCGCTGTCGTCACCGCGGCAAGCGGCCGTTCCCGTGATCGCGGCCATCGGCGGCATGGCCGCGCCCGCCGGGCTGTATGTCCTGTCCGTGTATGCCGTGAACGATATGGAAGTGCTGCGCGGCTGGGCCATCCCCTGCGCCACCGACATCGCGTTTTCCTACATGGTGGCGAGAATCGCCTTCCCGGCCGGCCATCCCGCCATTCCGTTCCTGCTCCTCCTCGCGATTGCCGACGATGCGATGGGGCTGATCATTCTGGCGGTGTTTTATCCGAGTGGTCCGCTGGCGTTTGGGCAGCTTGGGTTGTGGCTGGCGGGCGCCATTGTGCTGGCGTGGTGGATGCGCAAGCAGCGCATCGGCAATTTCTGGTTGTATCTGATCGGCCCCGGCATCATGTCGTGGATTGGCCTGTATGTGGGCGGACTGCATCCGGCGCTGGCGTTAGTGGCCATTGTCCCCTTCATGCCGCATGCGAAGGATGACCTGGGTGTGTTCGCGGATGCGGAAGCCGTGCGCCACGACACGATGAACAAGTTCGAGTACTGGTGGAAGGCGCCCGTGCAGATCGTGTTGTTCAGCTTCGGTCTGGTGAACGCGGGCGTGCCGCTGTCCTCGGTGGGCGAGGTCACGTGGATGGTGCTGGGCAGCCTCATCATCGGCAAGCCGGTGGGCATTGTCGCGTTTGCCCTGTTGGCAGGACTGTTCGGGTTCACTCGAGCCAAGGGACTGACGATCCCCGCGTTGATCGTGCTCGGCATCACCGCTGGCATCGGGTTCACGGTCGCGTTGTTTTTTACGACCGCAGCGTTTCCGATCACGTCCGTTCATCTCGATGAAGCGAAGATGGGCGCGTTGCTCAGTTTCCTGGCCGCACCACTGGCGCTTCTCGCCGCGAGGATGTTGGGCGTGATGCCCGCGCGCAAGTCAGACCCGAACGCCCCCGTGGTGTGATTCCGCGTGCCGCCTGAGGGCGGTGAGCGAAAGTTGCCAGCCACGCGAGACCACCGCGTAATACCGTCGCCATCGTGGTGAGGGTTCATACCCGTCCTGCCGTACGGTGAGACGACACCCGTCGCCTTCGGGCTGGCAACTGACGTGCAGTGCCATCGGGCCCAACGCATCGCCCTCAGGCGGCACCCACCAGCAGTCGGCGACCAGCAGCTGCTGGCCCGGACGCACGTCGACCACCGTGCCGTGGAAGACGCCGCCCAGCGGCCCCAGCAACTCGTCGCGGTAGGGCGTCTGCGTCCACTCGATCGCAAACACGCCAAACGGTACCGGCGTCACGACGGCATGCACCGCTTGCCACCAGATCTTCAACGCGACGTGGTCGAAAAAGCAGCCGAACACGTCTGCCGGCTTCGCATTGATGAACAGGCTCTGCTCGAACCGGCCCGCCGGATCCGGCACCGTGGCCATTATTGCTGTCGCAGCGACTGCACGTAGGCCACCACCGCCCACGCCTGTTCTTTGGTCATCTGCTCGGAGAACGCCGGCATCTTGGGATTCAGCCGTCCGTTCCAGACCTTGTAGAACACCTGCCCGTCGGCGTTGCGCGCCGCGCGCGCGGCCTGCGTCAGATCCATCGTGTCCGCGTATTTCTTGTCCGCATCGGGACCGTCTCCCTTGCCGAGCGGACCGTGGCACGACTGGCACTTGGCGGCAAACAGTTTCTTGCCACCGGCCAGCGTCGCCGGGTTGACCGGCAGTGGGTTCTTTTCTTCGACTGCCGTTGGAGGAATCGTCCACCGGGCCGCGGTCTGAATTGTGAGTGGTCCAGGGGTCCACGGTCCACGGTCCAGGGTTCTGGAAGCGTTAAGGGCGATCGCACCCGGGAGCAACACCGAGGCCGCAACGATGAGCATGTTTTTCGAGAAGCGCATGCAGAAAGATAACCCAAGACCGTGAAAGGCGTGACGTCGGGACCCCGGAACCCCGGAACTTCGATTCAAGAATGCGCTAAACTTCGAGAAAATTCACACAGGAGTGAAGGATGAGTCCACGAAAGTTCGGCCGGAGGAGTATCGTTGCGGGTCTGTCGGTCCTGGTCGCCTGGGGGACGGCTGTGGCGGTGCGCGCCGGTGAGGGCACGGCGCCCCCAGTCATTCAGGATGTGGCCGCAGGGCAGGACCCCCGCAGCGCCGATCAGCTCGCGACGGACGTCTACGACATCTTCAAGAAGGAATGTTTTGAGTGTCACGACGCCGCGAAAGAAGGCGGCCTTGATCTCCGTACGGAGGACACGCTTCAGGCGGGTGGCCGCAACGGCAAGGTGGTGGTCGCCCACAAACCGGCCGAAAGCTCGCTCTACAAAGCCGTGATGCACGAGGGCGATCTGTGGATGCCCGAAGACAAGCCGAAGATGCCGGAGGCGGCGTTGCGCACGATTCGCCTCTGGATTGAGTCGGGCGCGTCTCTTGCGACGGTGCCGGAAGCCAAGGCGGGACCGGTTGTTGATCTTGAGGCGCTGAAGGCCCGCGAACTGCGCCCGATCACCGAGGACGAACGCAACACCTGGGCGTTCACGACGCCAACGCGACCTCCGGTCCCGACAGTCAACCGCAGCGGGTGGTCCACCAATCCGATCGACGCGTTCCTGCTCGACGCGATGACAAAGAAGGGGCTGACGCCGGTCGGCCCCGCCGATCGTCGCACGCTGGTTCGTCGCGCGTACCTCGACGTGCTTGGGCTTCCACCGACGCCCGCGCAGACCGACGCGTTTGTGAAGGACACATCCGCCGACGCATGGCCGCGGCTGGTGGACACGCTCCTGGCGTCACCGCACTACGGTGAGCGGTGGGCGCGTCACTGGATGGATCTGGTGCGCTATGCCGATTCGGGCGGGTATGAGTTCGACACCGACCGCCCAGAAATGTATCGCTACCGCGACTACCTGATCACTGCGTTCAACACCGACAAACCGTACGACCTCTTCGTAAAGCAACAGTTGGCGGGTGATGAGATCGCACCGGAGTCACACGAGGCGATGATCGCCACAGGCTTCCTTCGTCTGGGGCCCGAAGGTGGAGGCAATCGGCTCGACGCCGTGGACGATCTGGTCAGCACCACCACGCTGACGTTCCTGGGTATGACCGTCGGGTGTGCGCGCTGCCACAATCACAAGTTCGACCCGATTCCGCAAATGGACTATTACCGCATGCAGTCCATTTTTTATCCGACGACACCGGTGGAATTTGCGCTCGTGCCGTCGCATGACGTCACCGCGCATCGCGACGCGACAGACGTTATCGAGGCGCGACTCAAGCCGCTGCGCACGAACAAAACAGAAATCGAAAAGCCCTATCACCAGATCATCGTCGACCGTGAGATCGCGAAGTTGCCTGAGTACTTGCAGACCGCGTGGAAGACGCCGGTCGAACAGCGCACGGAAGGACAGAAGCTCAACGTGCGGCAGATCGAGGACACGCTGGGGCTGTCGTCGCTGCGTAAACTGGTCACCGAGGCGCATCTTGTTGCGCTGATGCCAGAGGAGGTGAAGGCGCAGCACGCGGCGGTGAAGGCGGAGATCGCCGCGCTCGACAAACAGAAGCCGCGTCGACTGGCGACCGCGAGGGCGATTGGCGAACCCGGTCGCGAGCCGCGTCCCGTGCACTTCCTGCATCGCGGCAGTCCGGACGCGCCGGGATCGGCCGTCACGCCAGGGGTGTTGTCGGTGGCGCACCGCGGGGAATGGAAGTTTCCGACCCCACCGGCCGATGCCCCTTCAAGTTGGCGCCGACGAGGGTTTGCGGAGTGGCTGGTGACAAAGAACAACCCGCTGACCTCGCGTGTAATGGTCAATCGCTTGTGGCAGCATCACTTCGGTGAAGGGATCGTGCGTACGCCGAGCAGCTTCGGCAAGATGGGCGAGACCCCGTCACACCCCGAGCTCCTGGACTGGCTCGCCGTCGAATTTGTCGACCGCGGATGGAGCATGAAGTCCATGCATCGGCTGATGCTGACGTCACAGGCGTATCAGATGGCCAGCACCGACACCACCACCAACTACACGATTGATCCCGAGAATCGGATGTTCTGGCGGATGCCGCGTGTGCGGCTCGAAGCCGAAGTCATCCGTGATCACATCATGGCGACGGCCGGCACACTTGATCGCACGGTCGGCGGACCCGCGATCTTTCCGTATATCGACCCGGACCTGTTCGAGAAGAGCTCGAACCGGGACTGGCGCGGTCTGTCCGACTCCGATCCCGCCACGTGGCGCCGCAGCCTGTATGTGTTTTCAAAGCGGAGCATCCGCTACCCGATGTTCGAGACGTTTGATCAGCCCAATCTGATCAACTCGATCGACCGACGGAATCGCACGACCATTGCGCCGCAGGCGCTGATCCTGATGAACAACCAGATGGTGTTGTTCCAGGCGGGCAAGTTCGCCGAGCGCGTCCGCGCGGAGGCTGGTGCAGATCCGGCGCAGCAGGTGCGTCTCGCCGTGCAGTTGGCACTGGGGCGTCCTGCCGATGCGATCGAACTGACGCGGGGAGCCGAGTTCATCAAAGGCAGTCCGGAAGGGCTCGTCGAGTTCTGCCACATCCTCTTCAACCTCAACGAATTCCTGTACAGGCCGTAGCCATGTCACACCATCACCATCACGGCTGCGGTCACGTCGAAAAGATGCTCTGGTCCCGGCGCGAGCTGCTGGGGCGGCTGGGCGGCGGTGTGGCGGGCCTCGCGTTTGCCGACCTGATTGGACAGACGGGGTTGTCGGCGGTGCTCGACGCGCAGCAGCCCCGCAATCCGCTCGCACCCAAACCGGCCGCCCTGCCTGCAAAAGCCAAGGCGGTCATTTCGATCTTCTGCTACGGCGGCGTAAGCCATATCGACACGTGGGACCCCAAACCCGACCTGGTGAAGTGGCAGGGCGAAACCATGCAGGGTGTGGGGGAGGTGCGCACCGTGATGGGCAACCCGGGCGGGTTGATGCCATCACCGTGGACATTCAAGAAATACGGACAGTCCGGGATGGAAGTGTCGGAGTTGTTCCCGCACATGTCGCAACACGTCGACGACATCGCGCTCATTCGGTCGATGTACGGCGTGAGTCCCGCACACGGACCGGCGTTGTTTCAGATGAACACCGGAACGATTCTGGCCGGCAGTCCGAGCGTGGGCAGTTGGGTCACCTACGGGCTCGGCAGCGAAAACCAGAATCTCCCCGGCTTCATCGTGTTCACCGATCATCGGGGTGGCCCGATCAACGGCCCCCCCAACTGGTCGAATGGGTATCTCCCGGCCGCGTATCAGGGCACACAGATTCGCGACAAGGGGTCACCCATTGTGGACCTCAAGCCGCCGGCCAATCGCACACCGGACGAGCAGCAGCGGTGGCTCCGGATGCTGCACGAGCTGAACGAAAAATACGGCGACAACCATCCGCTCGACACCGAGTTGTCCGCGCGGGTGTATTCGTACGAGTTGGCGTTTCGTATGCAGACGCACGCGCCTGAGGCCATCGACATCAGCAACGAGACCGACGCGACCAAGAGCCTCTATGGCGTCGGCGTTGAACCGACGGACTACTTCGGCCGCCAGGCGCTGACGGCGCGTCGGCTCGTCGAGCGGGGTGTGCGCTACGTCCAGATCTTCTCAGGCGGCGGCAACTTCGAACCCAGCTGGGATGCCCATTGGGACCTGAAGACCAACCACGGTTTGCACTGCGCCGAGACCGACAAGCCGCTGGCGGGGCTCATCAAGGACCTCAAGAGCCGTGGCTTGTTCGACGAGACACTGATCATCTGGCACGGTGAGTTCGGTCGGTTGCCAATCTCCGAGCGCATGGACGGGCGTGACCATAACAACAAAGGCTTCTCGGTATGGCTCGCGGGCGGCGGCGTCAAAGGCGGCACGGTTGTTGGCTCGACCGATCAGTATGGCTACGCGGCGGTGGAGAACCCCAAGTCCGTGTACGAATTGCACGCAACAATCCAGCATTTGATGGGCATCGACTTCGAGAAGTCGACCTACCGCTTCAACGGCCGCGACATGCGCCTGACCGACGTGCACGGCCGGGTGATCCGGGAAATCATCGCCTGAGATCAAAGAGCTCTTCACAAGGAGACACGGAGGCACGGAGACCATGCCGCCGAAGGCGGCCCAGCACTCACTCCCCATGGATCCCCATCGTCTCCATGTTGAAAATGAAATGTGGCTATGATCACTGTCATGCGATTCAAGGTGATGTCCTGCGTGGTTGCGGCCGTGGTGTGTGTCGGGGCGGTCATGTTCGCGCAGCCCCCTGCGACGTACGACGCCACCGTCGCGGCGGTGCGGACGAGTGAGGGGTTCAAGAAGGCGATGGTGGTGCTTGATCGCGACCATGACCGGTTGATCGAGGAGATCATCACCCTCACCGAGATTCCGGCGCCGCCGTTCAAGGAGGCAGAACGCGCGAAGAAGTATCTCGAGATGTTGCGTGCCTCGGGCCTGACCGACGTCGAGCAGGACGAAGAGGGCAACGTGATGGGGCTGCGCAAGGGATCGGGTGGCGGGCCGCTTATTGCCGTGGCGGCGCACCTCGACACGGTGTTTCCCGAGGGCACAGACGTCAAAGTCAAACGTGAGGATACGCGGCTGTCGGCGCCGGGCATCGGTGACGACACACGGTCGCTGGCGGTGC
>CAYZLT010000038.1:0-17536 GCA_964479175.1 uncultured Solibacteraceae bacterium
CACGACTCAGCCGCTCGATCACCGCGCGACGCGTGGGGTCGGCGAGTCCCCGGAAAACGGCGGTCAAGTCCACGGCTTGATAGTTAGGCACTTGCCTGACTATAGCACGATTGTAATACTGTCGCCCCTATGGCGCCGCTCACCGTGCAGTTGTGCTGGCTGTTTGTGCTGGCGTTGGTCGTGGCGTCCGTCGCGTGGACCGTCACGCACGAGGAAATCTTCCGGGAGGCTCGCGAACGGTGCGCGGCGAAGAGCCAAGCCGCCCAGTGGCTGCCCGTGCGCAAGTTTTTCTACGTCTGGACCTGCGAGTACTGCTTCAGCCACTACATGGTGGCCGGGGTGCTCATCCTGACGAAATACCAACTCCTGATGGACGATTGGCGCGGGTACGTCATCGCCTTCTTTGCGATGACTGCGGTGGCCAATGTGTACCTGAGCCTCTACGGACGCCTCAGGGTCGACATCAAGGCCGAGCGCGTGGAGATTGCGGTCAAAGAGCAGATGACCCAGGATCCCCCAGCGTGATCCGCACGCGGTGTGACTGACCGTCGAGCACCAGGGGTAATTCCGATGGACTGCCGGGCACGCCGTCGCACAACGCCTCGGCCACGCCTCCGGAGACGCGGTCGGGGTTCTGCACGACAATCTCGTACGTGGTGCCCTCCACCCGCCAGGTCACCGCGTACTCCGGCCATGAGGCGGGAATACACGGCGTGATGCTGAACGTGGCCCCTCGTCGTCTCAGGCCCAGGATCCGCTCAAGGCCCGCACGATACATCCACCCGGCCGACCCGGTGTACCAGGTCCAGCCGGCACGACCGGCATGCGGAGCCCGACTGTAGACATCGCCGGCCATGACGTACGGCTCGGCCTGGTATCGCACCACGTCCGCCATTGTCCGTGTGTGATTGATCGGATTCAGGAGGTGGAAGAGCTCCATCACCTCGTCGCCGACACCAAGTTTCGCCAGCGCCATGATCACCCATGCGGCGGCGTGGGAGTACTGGCCGCCGTTTTCGCGCACGCCAGGGGGATACCCTTTGATGTAGCCGGGATCCTGCGTTGATCGATCAAACGGCGGGGTCAGCAGGAGGATCACCCGTGATCCGCGATCGACCAACATCGATCGCACGGCGTCCATGGCCTGCTCCGCGCGTCGCTGCGGCACGGCCTCCGACAACACGGCCCACGTCTGTGCGATTGAGTCGATTCGACACTCGGTGTTGACTGACGATCCCAGCGGCGACCCATCGTCGTAGTAGCCGCGGCGATACCAGGCGCCGTCCCACGCCTGCTCCAATGCCGTCGACAGCCGGCGTGCCTCGGCGCGATAGTCACGCGCGCGGGTCGCATCGCGCCTGGCGTCACACACCACCGAGAAGTTGTGCAGCACGGCAGAGAGGAAGAACCCGAGCCACGTACTTTCGCCGCGCCCTTCCGGGCCGACACGATTCATCCCGTCGTTCCAGTCACAACTGCCGATCAGTGGAAGACCGTGGTCCCCCGACGTCGTGCCACGCGCGATCGCGCGGGTGCAGTGTTCGTAGAGCGACCCGTCCTGGGCGGCCACGTCTGGGGCGCCGTACACCTCATGCTGATCGGGAGGCAACGGAGGCGCGTCGAGGTACGACACCCGTTCGTCGAGGATGGCGAGGTCTCCCGTGACGCGGATGTATTCGGCCGTGACAAACGGCAGCCACAACATGTCGTCAGAGCACCGGGTCCGAAGTCCGCGGCCCATGGGCTCGTGCCACCAATGCTGCACATCCCCTTCGACGAATTGGCGGGAGGCGGCCCGCAGAATGTGGGCCCTGGCCACATCGGGTCGCGCCAGCAGGAGCGCCATCACATCCTGCAGCTGGTCGCGGAAGCCGAAGGCCCCACCTGGCTGGTAGTACCCACTTCTGGTCCAGACACGGCAGCTCAGGGTCTGATACAGGAGCCACTGATTCATCAACGTATCGAACGAGTCGTCCGGTGTTTTCACCTGAACGGTCGTGAGCACGTCGTGCCACGCGGCCTGCACCTGCGCCAGCGCACGCCGGGCAGCATCACAGGAGGTGTGCGCGGCCACGAGCGCCTCGGCGTGTGCACGATCGCGCCCCTCGCCAAGGACAAACAGGACCTCTCGGCGTTCGCCTGGTTCCAAATGCACCTCGATCTGCAACGCCGCACACGGGTCCAGGCCCGGCCCCGTGTCTCCCGACAAACGCGCCTCGCGCAGGGCGGCAGGGGAGCGGACGTCGCCGTGTCGTCCCAGGAACGCGCGCCGATCGCCCGTCCATGACGAGACCGGGTCTGAGCTCGCGGCAAACGCCACCCGATCCGCGAAATCGCGATTGAACGGATTTCTCGCGTAGATGGCGCCCGCGCGACCATCCGCATCGGTCACCACATGCAGGTGCTCACTCTCGCGCGGCGGTCCGAGCACCCATTCGTTGTAGGCCAGCACGCTCAGGCGTCGGCGACGGTCGCTCGTGTTGGTTAGCGTGAGCAGCGAGAACTTGATGGGGTCTTCGGCATGCACAAAGACCTCAAGCTGATGGGTGATGCCGAACGCGGCTCGCTCGAACCGGCTGAGCCCGCTTGAGTGTGTCGCCACACAGCGGCCGGAGTCAGCGGTGCGCGGCATCGGTCCGGGTGTAGGTGACCAGGCGTGCCCGGTCTCCTCGTCACGCACGTAGATCGCTTCCGATGTGGGATCAGCAATGGGGTCGTTGGCGAATGGCGTCAGCCGATTTTCTCGGCTGTTGCCCGACCATGTCTGCGCGGCGCCCGCGGCGGTGATGATCGTGCCAAAGTGTGGATTCGCGATCACATTCGCCCAGGGCATCGGCGTCTCCGCGGCCCCGTCAAGCACCACGCCGTACCCGCGCCCATCAGGCGTGAAGCCGCCAACGCCGTTCCGCCGCTGGAACGCCACCACGGTCGGGACCACGGCATCGGCGGTGCCGGACGGAGTGTCGGTCGGCACGAATGGGACCGCAATCACCGCACCGACATGGGGACGATCAAGTTGGCTGCGCAGATCCCCACGCAGCACCGCGGCCGCCACCGCATCAAGCAGCACGTGCTCGGCGCCACTGATCTGATCGCCACGCAACAAGAACGCACCGCCGGTCAGCATCGCCGAGAGGCGCCCGTGCACCTCATCGAGATAGCTGTGTGGATGTTCGTTGATGATCACGACATCCGCACGCAGCCCCTTGAGCCGCCAGTACTCCTGCGCGCGCAGCACCTGGTGCGCCGTGGCGATGTCGGTTTCGGTCTGCACGCGCACAAGGACGATCGGCAAGTCGCCGGAGATCGCATGTCTCCACAAGCCGGACTGTCCAAGGGTATTGGCCGCCCGGGCTTCCGGCGCCGCTCGAAGTGAGCCGTCCGTGCCCAGCACTCGCGACGCCAGTCGCTCAAACACCACCGCATCGTCTGCAGAAATATTCAGGTGATAACGACTGCTTTCCGCATGGGCGAGCGCCAGACCAAACACGCGCCCGCCGGCCTTCGGGTCCTGATACTTCCGAGCCAGGGCTTCAACGGTTTCGCGGTCGGTGGCCATGCCGGTGGCGAAGCTCAACCGGACCGATGCGCCCGACGCGAGACGGACCCGCTGACGAAGACTGACGATGGGGTCCAGCACAATGCCGGTCGTCCCGGACAATGCCCGGCCGTCGAGTGCCGCGGGACTCTCGGTCGTCCGGCCCCGGCCCACGAACAGGGCGCGATCGGTCTCCCACTCCAGCGGGCCCTGCGGCCGGCTTTCCATGCTCAGAGTATGAAAGGCCCAGGCCGGCATGTCCCTCGGATCACGTGGGCGCCGATGGCAGATGAGTGCGGACGTGTGGGGGTGGTACTCGGTCTCGACGAACAATTTTCCAAACGCCGGGTGCGCGAGATCGTTGGCGGCTGGCGTGAGCACCACCTCGGCGTAGCTGGTGATGTCGATCTCACGTGTGCGTGTGCCGTGATTGCGCACCGTGAGACGCCGAATCTCCACATCGTCTTCGGTGGCCACGGCCACGTCGAGCCGCGTGGAAATGTCATGGTCGCGCCGCTGGAAGGTGGCGCGGTCCGTGGAAAACGTCACGTCGTAGGATTCGGGCTCCAGACGGGTGGGCTGATAGGTCGCCGACCAGACCAGGCCACTCCGCACATCCCGAAGGTAGATGAACTGACCGTCCGCATCACGCGTCGCATCGCGGCGCCACCGGGTCACCGGCAGTCCGCGCCACACACTGGCGCCACCGCCGGCCTGCGTGATTGACGTCACATAGTGACCGTTGGACAAAAACTGCGTGTGCGGGTACCGCGTATGGGGCGTGCGGTACCGCCGCACGGGTCTGGCAGGCGCCTGCACCGATTCACGCGCATCGTCGGTGGGTCGTGGAACGACGGCTGAGCTGTCGCGTGGAATCCGCTCCTGGAGCAGCAGTTCGGTGGCCTGGATGCGGGGGTCGGCGTGAAACCGGTCCACCATCCGGTCCGCCAGCAGGGCGTTGGCGAGCGCCACCAGCGTCATGCCCTGGTGATGCGCCATGTACGTGGGCACCACGACACCGGTGTTGGGTGTGTTCTCCCCGGTCGTGGCCGGGTCGGTTTCTCTCGGTGTGTAGTCGATCGCATCCATGAACCCGAACGAACCCTCGAGCCCGGCCGACGCCAGGCGACGGAAGTTGGCGAGGCTGGCGGTGGGCGCCATGCCGACCGCAAGCGCCGTGGAGTACGGAGAGACGACGAGTTCATCACCGAGGCCACGCTTGAGGCCGAGGCCGGGAATCCCGAACGCCTTGTACTGATAGTCGCCATGACGGTCAACGAGGTTGTACGCACTTTCCGAGATGCCCCACGGCACACCGCGCTCGGAGGCGTAGTCGATCTGTCTGCGAATGACGAGATAACACGACTGGTCCAGCAGCGTCTCGGGATAGGACCGCATGATGAGCAGCGGCATGAGGTACTCGAACAACGTCGCACTCCACGACAGCAGCACCGGAGTACTTCGCACGCTGGTGGTGGGCCGACCGAGCCGGAACCAGTGTCGCTCGGGCACATCCCCCTTGGCGATGGCGAGAAAACTCGCGAGTCGTGCCTCGGACGCCAGCAGATCGTAGTGGGCCACATCCCGGCGACCGGGAGCGTCGTCGTCGGCGAGCCGGAACCCAATGGCAAACAACTGGCGTGTCGGACTGAGCAGGAATCCGAAGTGCATGGCGTCAAAAAATGCCGTCATGCGGCGAGCAAGGTCCGGTGCGACGTCCTGGAGTCCGACCGACAGCGCGACAAGGGCGCCGGCGAGGTTGCCGCTGTCGACCGTCGAGATGTACCGGGGAGCCAGCGGTGCCAGGGTCGTGGTGTCGTACCAGTTGAGCAGGTGACCTTCGTGCTTCTCCAGCCGATCGAGCGTATCCATTGTCGCTTCGAGCCGTTGCACGAGTTCGTCGGTGGTGATGAAGCCGAGGTCGTGCGCAGACAAGGTCGAGAGCATGCCCAGACCGATATTGGTGGGTGAGGTGCGATGGGCAATCGTTTGGGTGAGCCCAATCTGCACGTTGTCGGGCGGCAGATGGTGGTCGTGGGCCGTGACGAATGTATCGAAGTACTTCCAGGTGCGTCTGGCCAACTGGATCAGATAGGCGCGGTCCGCCTCTGACAATGTGATCCGGCGACGGGGCATGGGTCGACTGAGACCCCACGCGACGACCGGCGCGACACACCACAGGACGAGGACGGCCCAGGCGGCTGACGTCGCGGAGGGGCGGACGACCAGGATCGTGATTGCCACCGCGATGCTCAGGAGGGGACTTGCCACCATCTCGCGAAAAAAATGTGTCGGGCCCAGCGCGCCAAACTTCGAGGCGCTCGCGGCGGCGGTTTCCCATTCCAGCAGGCGGCGCCGGGTCACGAGCAGGCGGATCAACGTGAGGCCGACGGCGTGCAGGCGCGCGACGGCGTCATGCGCGAGGAACGTGACCTGCAACGTGACACGGGCCACCGCGAGGTTGTAGTCCTCGGCGCGCGTTCGCAGAAATGGACCCCAGGCCTGCCCCAGACGCGGACCGCGCAGTAATGCCGCCGCGCTTGAGACCATGGGGAACATCAGAGTGCCAAGCACCACAGCGATCCACGTCCCGGACCGGCCCGGCAGCACGGTCCACGCCGCAATCAACGCGACAACCGTGGCCGGTGCCATGAGGCTTCGGCGCAGGTTGTCAAAAATTTTCCAACGTGCCAGCAGCGGCAAGCGGTTGCGGACGAGCCCCGCCCGGGACGGAACCCATGGGAACAGCCACCCGAGAATCTGCCAGTCACCGCGGACCCAGCGGTGTTCCCGCCGCGAGTGCGCGAGCACATTGGACGGATAGTCGTCCACGACCTCCACGTCCGTGACCAGGGCGGCACGCGCGAACAGTCCCTCAAAGAGATCATGCGAGAGGAGCGAATTGTCCGGGACGCGTCCTTCAAGTGCCGCAATGAACGCGTCGACGTCGTACAGCCCCTTGCCGGTGAACAGTCCCTCGTCGAACAGATCCTGATACACGTCCGACACCGCCGTCGTGTAGGGATCGACACCGGTGTGCCCGGCGTACATGCGGGCAAACCATGAGCCGGCCGCACTGGCCATCGTGACGCTCACCCGCGGCTGCAGAATGCCGTAGCCCTCGGTCACGCGCCCGACACGGGGATCAAACTGCGGCTGGTTGAGCGGGTGCGCGATGATCCCGATCAGGCGCTTCGCGGCATCACGCGGCAGGTGGGTGTCGGAGTCGAGCGTCAGACAGTACCGCACGAGTGGCAGCACGTCGGTGTCGCCGACACACGTCGTGAAGCTGGTATCGGCCGCCTGTCGCAGAATGCGATTGAATTCTTCAATCTTGCCGCGTTTACGTTCCCAGCCCATCCAGGTGTGTTCGCGCTCGTTCCATTGCCTATCACGATGGAACAGGAAGAATCGATTCTCGTGACCAGTGCCCAGTTTCGCGTTGAGCGCGATGATGCCGTGGCACGCCTGCTCCAGAATTTCGGCATCCTCAGGTGTGACCTGGGTCGGCGAGTCCGGAAAATCGCTCAGGATCGCGAAGTGAATGCACGGATCAAGATTGCCGAGCGCCAGCACCTCCATGTGTTCGATGAGCGCGTCCACACCGTGACGACTCGTCAACATCGTCGGCACCACCACCATCGTGCGGGCGGATTCGGGCACGCCGACGGTGGAGAAGTTCAGTCGAGGCAGTCGCGTGGGACCAAGTAGTCGTGGGATCAGTGCGTGCAGGGCCGTGATCACGACGTTGGCAAGAGGCCACGCGAGAACCAGGGCTACGACGACCTGGAGCGTGATCGACGCTTCCAGTTGGCGCGCGTACAGGACGGCTGACGCCAGCAGGAGCGTGGTTCCGACCGCGATGGCACCGAGATAGAGGGGCGTCGCGAACCGCCGGAGCAGACGTCGGCTCCGCGTCTTCAGCCCTGGGTGATGGGCGAGCGCGGCCTCAAGTGCCGGTCTGCCGCGATCAACCAGATGGAAGCCGACGTGTGCGCGGCGGTCATGTACGCCGAATGCGGTCGCCGCTTCCCGGGCCGTTTCGACGGCCTTGTGCGCGGCAAGGACCTGGTCTTCACCGCTGCGGGGCGCCATCGCCTCCACGGCGCGGCGCTGCGCATCGCGACTGAGAAAGTCCATCCGCGGGTAGGCGCCGGACGGATCGCGACGCAGCACCTCCTCGACGAGGCTCACGGCTTCAACGTAGTCCTGCCAGTCCATCGTGGTGCACAGGCGCAGGCTGGTGATGACGTTGGCCACCGAGACCTGCGCCACACCTTGTCGCTGCATCTCGCCACGGATGGTCTCGTCCGCGTTGGTCTGCCGAGCGTCGAGTACGTCGTCGATCGCCATGCGAAGTGACGGGTTGCCGACGCCGTATTCGCGCAGCCCGTGCAGCAGTTCCACCAGAAACGCCGGAGACGCATCCGGGGGCAGCGGCCGCACCGTGCCATGACGGTCGTGACCCGCCAGGTAGGTGTGTGCGGTCTTCCGGGAGTCTCTGGCCTCCATGAGTTCGTCGGCCAGACGACGGAGGTTTTCGACCAGCGCGAGCTTGATCATGCTGGGCCACGCCCAGAGTTCGCCAATCGTCAGCGGAGCAATGCGCTGGTAGCTGGCCAGAAATTCGATGAGACCTGGCTCGTCGAGCCGGCTGTCACGGTGGCGGATGAACTCGATCGCCATGACCGAGACCCGAGCGTGCCCGTGATGTTCGGGTGCGGCCACGACAGGCAGCGCGCGCGCATACGCACGTGGAAGGTTGCGCCGAATGTCGCTGAGTTCGGCCGAGATGAGTGGAAAATTGTCCAGCAGCCAGTCGGCGGCCGGCACCATGAATTGACCGGCGCGGGCGTCATCAGCCAACGCGCGGTACGCCGAACGCAGCACACGGACGTTGTCCTCGAATCGAGGAATGACGTCTGTGGCGCGTCGGCGTGGATTGGGATCAACCGGCAGACTGGCGGCGAGCGCCAGTGCCCGCTCGTCCAGTCTGTCGATGCTGAGCAGTTCCGCGCGGAGCGGGCTACTTCTTGATGGCTTTCCCGATGTCCTCAACGGCCTCGCCCACCTTACGAGTGGCGGTGCCGATCGTCGCCTGAGTCTTGCCGACGGTCTCGTCCACCTGGCCCTCGTCGACCAGTGCGGGGTCGTTCGTCGCTTTCCCAGCCACCTGCTTCGCTTTGCCCTTCAGTTCCTCAACTTTGCCGTCACGTTCGTTTTTATTCCACATGCCGTGACTCTATCGATCGGAGGCGTTCCCGCGCTGTGCTCTATTGCATATCGCGACCCTGTGCCGGTCAGGTGAAATGGCACGTATCGTGAATGAGAAACTGAATATGAAGACAAACATGTCATTTCGTCGTGTCGTTACGGTGGCGCTTTTCGCCATCACCCTCGTGCCCGCGATCGCCGCGGCGCAAACCAGCACCTACCCAATGACGTTCGGCATCAAGGCCGGCGTCAACGCATCCACCCTCTCCACGCAAGACAACCAGCTCGATACCAGCAACATCTGGGGCGCTGTCGGCGGCATTTTCACGGGGCGCAACATCTCCGAGAACCTCGGCATCCAGCTGGAAGCGCTCTACAGCCAGCGCGGGGCCAAAGACATCAGCACGTCGGCGGAAACCCGCATTCGTCTGACGTACCTGGACCTGCCGCTGACGGCACGGTTTGGTTCCACCACTGCCAATGATGTGCACTTTCATGCCTTCACCGGTCCGCAGATCGGCATCAAGCTGAGTGCCAAGGCGGAGAACGACTTCCTCGGCGTCGAAGAGGACCTCGACGACGAGGTCAAGAGCTGGGACTTTGGCTGGACCTTGGGCGCCGGCGTCGAGATGAACAACGTCTCGCTGGATGCGCGCTACACATTGGGCCTGACCAATATTGATAACTCGGAGTCGTCCGACGGCTCGATCAAGAACCGCACGTTCACGGTGCTCGTCGGTTATCGCTTCCGCTGAACCACAGCCACGCGCATTAAAAACGGCCGGCGCAGGGAACACCTGCGCCGGCCGTTTTGTGTCTAGGCTTTCTGGATCTCCGGCGGTCCGTCTTCACTGCGTTCTTCCGCCGCCGCTTCCGCCTCATGTTTCGCGGCCGGGATCACGGGCGATCGACCCGGTCCCGCCGGGATCTCGGGACCCCGCACCTGACTCTCGGGCAGGTTGTCTTTGCGGAATTCCGCGTCCTTCTTCAAGCCGATTTCAAGATTGTCGCGTAACGTCATGACACTACCTCCGGTGAGTGGTTTAGAAGCGGAGCGAGAGACCCACGGTCCCACGCCAGAAGTTGAACTGTCCCAGGTCAAGGTCGACCCCGGACGAGGTGTCGTCATCCTTGATGCGACGGAAGTAGCGGATGTCCGCCCGCATGCCGACGTGTTCACTGAAAAAGCCCATCACGCCGGCGCCGACGTTCACGCCCCACGTATTCCGGTCCGCGTCGAAAAGGTCCAGCGGATCTTCAATGTTGATCCGCAGCAGTCCCGCACCTCCTGAGGCATACGGCCGAATCTTGCCGAGTGGCGCGCCGATGATGAGATTGGCCATCACGGTGCCCACACTGTTACTGCCAAGGTCCAAATCGAGGTCGTCGTCGTTGCTGAGCATATCGGGGGACACGGCCGCGTCGAGTTCAAAACCGAACACGCCGCCGCCCATGAAGGTCAGCGAACCCCCGTACGTCAGTGCTTCTTTGCGCGCTTCCCCTCCGAAACTCAGGCCAAGAAAAGGCGAAAAGATTACGTCGGCTCTCGCCGCCGCAGGTGTTGTTACCAGTGTCAGCAGCGCCGCCGCTGCAATTGCCATCAGTCGTTTTGTCATATTGGTCACTCCGGCAGGAAGGAGTTGCACAAACTGTTCCACGCATGGGGGTTCGTGGCATGATCGCCTGAACGTATGGCGACACCGTCCAAAGCCCGATTTAACTGGAACGACCCCTTCCTCCTCGATCAGCAATTGACCGCTGACGAACGCATGATTCGCGACACCGCCCGCGCGTATTGCACCGACAAGCTCGCGCCTCGTGCACTGGAGATGTTCCGTCACGAAGGGGTGGACCCGTCGATCTTCCGCGAGTTCGGGGCGCTCGACATGCTCGGCATCGTTATTCCCGAGCAGTACGGCGGCGCGGGACTGGGATACGTCGCGTATGGACTCGTGGCCCGCGAGGTTGAACGCGTGGATTCAGGATTCCGCTCGATGATGAGTGTCCAGGGATCACTCGTGATGGTGCCCATCAATGAGTTCGGCACCGAAGCCCAGAAGCAGAAGTTTCTGCCCAAGCTGGCCACCGGTGAGTGGATCGGCTGTTTCGGTCTGACCGAACCCGGCTACGGGTCCGATCCCGGCGGCATGGTCACGCGCGCGAAGAAGGTCGACGGCGGATATCAGATCACCGGAGCCAAGACCTGGATCACCAACAGCCCCATCGCGGACGTCTTCATCATCTGGGCGAAGAACGATGCGGATGAAATCTGTGGGTTTGTACTTGAGAAGGGCATGAAAGGGCTGTCGGCGCCGCCCATTCATGGCAAGATCGGGCTTCGCACGAGCATCACCGGCGAGATCGTTATGGACAACGTGTTCTGTCCTGAGGAAAACGCGTTCCCGGCAGTGCGCGGGCTCAAGGGACCGTTTACGTGTCTCAACAGTGCGCGGTACGGCATCGCGTGGGGAACGCTTGGTGCGGCCGAGGACTGCTGGCTGCGGTCGCGGTCCTATGTGATGGAGCGTAAGCAATTCGGTCGTCCATTGGCGGCCAACCAACTCATCCAGAAAAAACTGGCCGACATGCAGACCGAGATCGCGTTGGGCCTGCAAGGCTGCCTGCGACTCGGACGCATGAAGGAAGAAGGCATCGACTCGGTGGAAATCACCTCGTTGCTCAAGCGCAATTCATGCGGCAAGGCCCTCGACATTGCGCGGATGGCGCGCGACATGATGGGCGGCAACGGCATCACGGACGAGTTCGGCGTGATGCGCCATATGGTGAACCTTGAAGTCGTGAATACCTACGAGGGCACACACGACATCCATGCGTTGATTCTGGGCCGTGCCCAGACGGGTATCGCCGCGTTCTCGAACTGATCGTTACCCGCAACACCCCTGCACGTCCGCCGCACGCAGGACCGTGAGCAACCGCTCGCGGTCCGCGTCCATACGGTCGCAATACTCCAGCACACTCAGGCCGACCACATCGGTGTGGCGATGGAGGTCGAACACGACGTCCGCCACTTCGGCCAGGCAGGGACCGCCCTCCGCACGCATCAGCGCGTTGCGGAAGTCCCCCGGGTTCACCACATCGACGTCGAAGTGGATGTAGACGTGCGTGAAGCCTCGCGCAGCGATGGCCGCAATCAGACGTGCTGGTGACGTGAACGCATCGTCGCGCATCCAGGTCACGGGGTGGCTGGTGATGTAGTCCTGCTCGGGCACATCAAGGTCGCGTGGGCCCACCAGAAACACCTGCTCGGGACGCAACGGTGTGGAGACGTGCGGCATCAGTGCGCAGGGGCCGTCCCCCAGCAGGGTGCGCAACACCATGCCGTGAAAATGTCCGCTGGGTGATGAGGCCGGCGTGTTCAGGTCGGCATGACCATCGATCCACACCACTGCGAGGTCCCCGCCGTAGTGTTCATTGAGGTGGACCACGGGCGCCACCTCCACACCACACGTGCCGCCAACCATCTGCACACGAGCCGGGTTGTCCGCCCGGAGCCGGGCCAGTGCCTCGCCCGCCCGCGGCGCCATCGAGGCCAGCCCCAACACCCCGCCCGAGACGGTCAGAACCTCGGTCTGCGGCGTCTCGATGGTCGTGACGACCTCGTCGCCCCACCAGGCCCGCGCCAACACCCGGGCGCCGTCCGCCACCTCGGAACTCAGGCCGTATCCCTGCCATTCAGGCAATAACAGTCGAAACATATCGACATTATCGGCTAACGACCTCAAACGACCTCTGAGGTCGTCTTCGATCGCCCGATGCTACGATTGCCCCAATGAAGGACGTCGTCGTCATCGGTGGGGGAGTCGTCGGGGTGGCCAGCGCCGTGGAGCTGGCGCGGCGGGGCGCGGCGGTGACGGTCGTCGAACGGGATCTGGTTGGGCAGGGGTGCTCCTACGGCAACGCCGGGTGGCTCACCCCGTCGCAGGCATTCCCCCTGGCGAACCCCGCCATGTTGTTGAAGTCCTTCAAGTGGATGCTCGATCCCGAGAGCCCGCTCTACATCCAGCCGCGTCTTGATCCCGCCTTCCTGCGCTGGCTGGTGGAGTTTGTGCTCGCGTCACGCAAGGCGAAGTTTGAACGCGGGGCGACGGCGCTTCTGGAGTTGTGCAAGATCAGCACGGATTTGTGGGCGGACGTCGCCAAGAGGTCCACGGTGGACTTTGGCTTTGAGCGCCACGGCCTGCTTGCGGTGTACGAAAAGCCCGGATCCATGGAAAGCGCCAAAGGCGTGATCGACATGCTCGCCAAGGCCGGCATTCCCGCCGAGCGGTGGACGGCCGACGATGTGCGCGAGAAGGAACCGGCCATTGTGGGCAAGACCGTCGGCGGGTATTTCTACCCGGACGACGCGCACTGTGAACCCTATCAGGCCGTCCGGGCACTGCGGGCGGAGGCGGAGTCTCTCGGTGTGACCTTCCTGGAACACACCGAGGTGTTTGACATCTCAAGTGACACCGGCCCGCGTCGCCTCAAAACGACGCGAGGGACGATGACGGCGCAACAGCTGGTGATCGCAACCGGTCCGTGGTCGGAAGCGATGGGCAAAATGCTCGGCTTCCGGCTGCCGGTGATTGGCGCCAAGGGGTATTCGCTGGTGTTGCCGCCGGCCAATCCGCACCCGAAGCGATCGATCTATCTGATCGAGCGCAAGGTGGCCGTCAATCCTCATCGCGACTCACTGCGCATCGCCGGCACGCTCGAACTGGTGCGCAACGACTTTTCAATCAACACCCGTCGCGTGGACGTGATCGTGCGCGGCGCCAAGGCGATGCTCAACATTGGTGAGGCACCGGTCGCACGCGAAATTTGGCGCGGTCTGCGTCCGTGCACGCCTGACGGCATGCCGGCGATTGGCCGTGCACGGGGTCGCGGCGACGTGTGGCTGGCGACCGGGCACCAGATGACCGGGCTCAAGACCGCGACGGGCACCGGACTGCTGCTCGCGCAGTTGATGGCCGGCGAAACACCCCGCTTCGACCCCGAACCCTTCCGCGCCGACCGCTACTGACGCAGGCCCTTAGTCGAAGATTTCGTGCCAGAACGATTTCTTCCGCTTCCCGTAGCGCCGATCGTCGTCGTCATCGTCACGGTCATACCGAACGCGGGGATCCGTTGACGGCGGCGGGATCGGTCGCTGCGTCTCGGTTGACCGATCGAGGATCTTGTCGAGTTCGCCGCGGTCAAGCCACACGCCCCGGCATTTTGGGCAGAAGTCGATTTCGATGCCCTGACGCTCGGTGACGGTCAGGGGGGTTGAGACACACACAGGACAATTCACGAGAGACCTCCAGAGTAAGAGCGCGGCTTCACCAGTGATGCCGCAATTGAAGCGAAGAGCAGTCCGGCAATGATCCCCAGCGACCATTCGATCGGGAATTTGCCGCCGAAGGCGTCGTTGAGCCAGACCATTTTCAGGCCGACGAAGATCAGGATGAGCGCGAGTCCGTAGTGCAGCAGGTGGAAACGCCCCACGGCGCCGGCAAGCATGAAATACATCGCGCGCAGACCGAGAATGGCACAGACGTTCGAGGTGAACACCAGGAACGGTTCATCCGTGATCGCGAAGATGTCCGGCACGGAGTCGACGGCAAAAATGATGTCGGACAATTCCAGAAAAATCAGCGCGATCAGCAGCGGTGTCGCATGCCAGACGCCACCAAGCCGCACGAAAAACGACTGGCCATGCAGCGTATCGGTGACCGGCATCCATCGCCGGAACAACCGGATCAGAGGGTTTTTAGACGGGTCTACCTGTGCGGTGGGTTTGATCATCATCTTTACCCCCGACACGATGAGGATGACGCCAAAGGCCAGGACCACCGCGTGGTACTGCATGAGCACCGAGCCCAGGGCGATGAAGATGGCGCGGAAGACCAGCGCGCCAATGATGCCGTAAAACAGCACCCGATGCTGGTACTGGAGCGGCACGGCGAAATAGCTGAAGACCAGAACAAAGACAAAGACGTTGTCGACGGCCAGGGACTTCTCGATGAGGTACCCGGTGAGGAACTCCAGCCCGATCCGTTCCGCCACGTCGGGCGGAAACTGTGTGAGGGCGTACTGATAGAGACCGTAGTTGAAGACCAGCGCCAGCGTGACCCAGACGAGCGACCACGTCACCGACTCCCGGAACGACACGACATGCGCGGTTCGGTGGAAGACACCGAGGTCCACAGCCAGCACCACCAGGACGCCGGCGACAAACGCGGCGTACCAGGTCCAATATTCAGCGAATGGAAAGAGAATGACCTCTTGCACAGTCAACCAGCGTAGGGCTGTTGCGACAGTGAGACAATTACGAATATTGTTTGAGTTACATAGGTTTTTCCATGGAATGGCTCAACTACCACCACCTCCTCTATTTCTGGACCGTCGTGCGCGAGGGCAGCGTCGTCAAGGCGGCTGAGACGCTGCGGCTGTCCCAACCCACCGTCAGCAGCCAGGTCAGGGCGCTGGAGGCCAGCCTGGGGGAACGGCTGTTCACCAAGGTGGGACGTCGGCTGGTACCGACCGACGTCGGACAGGTGGTCTTCCGCTACGCAGACGAAATCTTTTCGCTTGGCCGCGAACTGATGACCACCGTGCGTTCGGGCGCCGGGGGCAAACCTGTCCGGTTTGTGGTCGGCGTGACCGACGCGCTCAGCAAACTGATTGCCTACCGTTTGTTGTCACCTGCGCTGCATCTGCCGGAGCCCGTGAGGATGATCTGCCGTGAGGACCGCGTGGAGCGGCTGCTCGCGGGGCTCGCCGTGCACGAGGTGGACCTGGTGTTGGCGGACACCCCTGTTCCGCCGACCGTGCGTGTGCAGGCGTACAGCCACCTGCTCGGCGAGTCCGACATCACGTTTTTCGCGTCACCGGCGCTTGCTGTCAAACTCCGCCGACGGTTTCCGGCGTCACTGCACGGCGTGCCTGCGTTGTGGCCGGGCGAAGGCACCGTGCTTCGCCGTCAGCTCGACGAATGGTGCCAGCGCCAGAAGATCCAACCGGCGGTGGTGGGGGAGTTTGATGACAGCGCGCTGATGAAAGCCTTCGGCGAACAGGGCGCCGGCGTGTTTGCCGCGCCCACGGTCCTGTCACGCGAGCTGCAACGGCAACACCGCGTCAAGGCGATCGCACGGGTCGAGGCGATTCGCGAGCGGTATTACGCCATCTCCGCCGAACGACGCATCACACATCCGGCCGTGGTCGCGATCGCCACGCAGGCACGGTCGGCAGTGTTCGGGGGGCACGGTGTCTCGTGAGCGTGATGATGACCAATGCGGCCTTTCTCGAGGCGATCGAAGCCTGCACTCTGCCTGGCAGCGAGTTCACCCATCGCAACCCTCTCCGCCTGGCGTGGCTCTACTTGACTCAGGACGCACCACGCGCCGCCGACCAGCGCATCGCGGACGCCATCCAGCGGTACGCCACGAGCCTCGGTGCCGCCCAAAAATACCATCACGAGATCACCCTGTTCTGGATGCGACGAGTCGAAGCCGCCATGCAGACCACGCCGAGCCGGGACTTCGAGACCTTTATCGCGGCGCACCCCGACCTGTTATCCTCCCGTCAATGACTGGCACGACCGGCCTGCACAACCTCCACGTCGAGTGCATCATCGGCATTCACCCCCATGAACGCGAGCGCGCACAGTCGGTGTGTGTCGACGTCGAACTCGACTCGGACTTCGGCCCCGCGGCGGCATCCGATGCCATCCACGATGCGATTGACTACACCGCGGTGGCGACGCTGGTGACCACGCTGCTGCAGAACCGCAAGTTTCAGCTCCTGGAATCGATGATTGAAGAAGTGGCGGCGCTGCTGCTCGAGCACGACCGTCGCGTCACCGCAGTCCGTCTCGAAATCAGAAAACCTGCGGCCGTGCCCGCAGCCGCCGATTCCTTCGTACGTATCGCACGGGTGCGCCGCGCATGACCCGCACCTGTGGTCGTGTGGCGGTGGTCACCGGTGGCGCTCGGCGGCTCGGTCGTCATCTGTGCGAGGCATTGTCGGGTCGCGGCTATCGCGTGGTGATCGTGTATCGCTCCTCTGACGCCGACGCCACGGCACTCGTCACCGATCTTGAGTCTCGGGGCGCCTCGGCCCGCACGATTCGTGCCGACATCGGTATCCATGACAACGTCCAGCGGGTGTTCGACGATGTGGCGGCAAATGAAGGGCAGGTGGATCTGCTCTTGAACAATGTCGGCAATTACAACCCGCAGGATGTGACGAAGCTCGATCCTGAGGTGTGGGACGCCACGCTGGCGGCGAATCTGTCCGGCGCCTATTATTGCTGTTACCACGCGCTGCGGATGATGCCGAACGGGGGGCAGATCATCAGCATCGGCATGGCTGGCCTCGAGGGCATTCGTGCGAATCGACGCGGGGCCGACTACTACGTCAGCAAGACCGGGTTGCTGTCGATCACGCGCTCACTGGCGGCCGGTTACGCCGACCGGCAGATTCGCGTGAACATGGTGTCGCCGGGGCAACTCGAGAACTCCATCGACCTGCCGCCGCCTGACGAAATCGGTCTGGAGGTCCCGCTGGGTCGGGCCGGCACCATGCGCGACATCAGCCAGGCCGTCGAGTATCTGCTCGACGCGCCGTACGTCACCGGCGTCAACATCGATGTCTCAGGCGGATACCGGCTCTAACCCCGGAACGCACGGCACCTCGGCCTCGGCCTTTGAGGTGTTGTGGTTCCGACAGGCGGAATGGCAGCGGCGCCTCACGATGGTCCATGCGGCCAGCCAGTTTCTGTATCTCTCGGTGTTTTAC
>CAYZLT010000039.1:0-9689 GCA_964479175.1 uncultured Solibacteraceae bacterium
CCACGCCGACACCACCTCCGCACCCATCCACCCACCACATCGCGCGGCATCGCGCATCGTCGGGACATGCACGGCCTCCAAAACACTCGATCTCAGCTCGCGCGTCCCTCTACATGAATAGAGCGGGCTAGCATCCGTACCTTTGGCCTTTTACCTTTAGCCTTTAGCCTTTAGCCTTTAGCCTACTTAGAATCTCACCCGCAGTCCGAGACGCAACACTCGAGGATTCATGATCTCGAGCGGCTGATCGCCGTTGGTCGCGTTGAGATCAAACTGCCGACCGAGGACCGTGTTCGAGTTGAACAGGTTGAAGAAGTCGAGATCCAGGTCCGCAGTCAGGCGGCTGACCTTGATAACCTTGCTGATGCGTGCATCAAACGAGTGCACCATCGGCAGCCGAGCATCACCGATGTTGGTCGTGAGCAGGATGTTGCGGCCGCTCGGGTTGAGATCATCTTCCGTCCCGGCATGTTCACCAAGGTAATACGGCGTGGAGTACCCCTGGCGCGCGACATAGTTCATGCCCAGGTTGATGCCGTATTTCGCCTGATAGGCCGACGTCAGAATGAACTGATACTTGGGCGCCACCAGGAACACGTTGCTCTTGCCGCTGCCCGACGTCTGCGTCAGCACAAGACCGCCACTGACGTTGGGTGAGGCGAGCGGTGTCGTCGCGAGCGGCGGGTTTGGCGTGGGATCAAACTGCGCCCCGAGGTTGTCGAAGTTCTCGGTGTGTTCGCCGGTGGAGAACCCCGCGCGCATCATCCAGTTGTTGGCCATGCGTTTAATTGCGGCAAACTCAAGTCCCCAGAACTGCTGTGTGTAACCCGGACGGTTTTCATACACCCGGCCGTTGTCACTGGGCAGCGCCGACGAGTTCACGTTGTAGAGAGGGATCGAGTAGCTGCCGATGGGCACCACCGAACCGGTCACGTTGCCGACGTTCACGAAGTGTTCGCCCGTCACACCGCGGTGGTGCAGCCAGTTGATGTTCGTGTATTTCCGCCACGTGAACGAACCCGACAGGCCGAAGTTCGGACGCAGTTCGTGTTCAAGGCCCATCACCACTTCGTGCGTGCGCGGCACGCCGTAGTTGCCAATCGTGTCGGGGTTGCCACCCAGCGGATTGGTCGGATCAAAACCCGCCGTACCGAGGAACGTGCCGGCCGCGATCTCTGCGGCGTCAGCCACGCGGTTGCCGTTGGTGTCCTGCACGCGGTAATACACGTACGAGTAGTACGGAATCGCCGACGCGATTAGCGCCGACCGGTTCGCGTCGAGCTGTGACGCAAACGTCGAATAACTCGCGCGGGCAATCGTCTTCCGCGACTCGTTGAGCGCATACGTCACGCCCACACGCGGCGTGATCGTGTTCCAGACGATGGCGTCCTTCACTGCAGGCGCGTCGAGCGCCGGCAGCAGGTTGGGCACCACGGTATTGCCGGGCACCGACTCGGCCTCGATGCTGCTGATCGAGCGATCCCAACGCAGGCCCAGGTTTACCGTCAACCGATCGAAGCTGATCGTGTCGCCCGCGTACGCGCTCCAGTAATCCCCCTTGGACGCCGATGCCCAGTCACGCACGATCACGGCCGTCATGGCCGGATACGTCGCGTGCCGCGTCTGAATCCCCACGCCGGGCCAGCCGCTCTCGGAGGTGACCGCCGCCGAACGCCATCCGAAGCCGAACTTCAGCTCATGGTTGCCCTTGAAAAAGTTGCCGTCCGCGTTGACGTTGTCCTGCGGACGCACGGTGGCGTACCGCAGGTAGCTGCCGAAATGCACACGCGCATCGTCGCGATAGTGCGCCGCAGTCAGGCCGCCGATCGGCTCCAGACTGAATTCACTCTCGACGTGCGCGTATCGCGCGGTCAGGAACAGACTGTTGCCAACCGTGCGGTTAATCTCAGCTTTGTAGAGTGACGTCGGGCCCTGCTGGTTCCACGTGGTCTCCGCAGTACGGGTCGCCGATGCGCCACGACCGGCCTTCAGCTTGTCGCCACGGAAAAACGTGAAGTTGGCGCGGGTGTTCTGATTGATCTCCGCGTTGAGCTTGGCCGAAAAGTTCTCGAGCGTTGTGCAGTCGCGCGACGCAATCGCGTACGCACCGGCGGCCGCAGTGACCCTCTCGGTCGGACCACAGCCATTGGACGGCACCACGAGATTTCTCGCGGCGGCGCCATAGGTGTAGATGTCCATCTCGGGCTCGGTCTTGCCGAACGCGCCCCAGAAGAACAGACGATTCTTGAGAACGGGTCCACCAAACTCAAAACCGTAGTCCTTGTAGGTGTTGACGCGGTTGTAGCTGCCCAAGGTGCCCCGCAGGTCGTCCGACACGTTGTCCGACTGCAGATCGTTGTTCTCGAAGTAGTAGCGCGCAGAACCGCGCCAGGTGTTGGTGCCGCCGCGCAGCACGAAGTTCAGCTGCACCCCGGGGGTGGGCGTCATGGGATCGGCGCCACCGGTCGTGACCTGTATCTCCTGGAACATGTCGAAGTCGTAATAAGTCGGCGACGCACCGAGCGATCCCATGTCGGTGATCGCAATGCCGTCGATGTTCCACGTGTTCTCGCCGCCGCCGGCGCCCTTGGCCACGTAGTTGGACTGCTGGCCAGACTCAGCACCACCCACGTTCACACGGTCCACGATGATGCTGGGCACCGTCTGCAGCACGACCCAGGGGTCACGCGCGGTCGGAATGCCCTGCAGTTCATCAAGCGACACGTTGGTCGCAATCGTCTGGCGCTTCGTTTCAATGACCGGCGTCACTGCCCGCACATCAACTGATGTCGCCATCCCGGCCACCGCCATCGTGGCCTTCAGCGACACCATCGAGCCGGCACCGACCGGCACATCCGGGTTGCGATAGTCGCCGAAGCCGGACAGCTTGGCTGTCACGGCGTATTTGCCCGGCGCGAGATTCAGAAAACGTGCTTCCCCGCGCTCATTTGTCACCGCGCTCGTGGCCTGAGGTCCGGTCAACTCGACCGTCACCCCCGGCAACACTGCACCCGTGCCATCCACCGCCGTCAGCTCAATGCGTCCCGTAAACGTTTGTGCGAATGCGGGCAGTGCGCTGGCAGCGAGGCAAAGGGCCATCAGAACCACGGTCGCCATGCGTTGTGTCATGTATTCCTCCACTCCCGAACAACAGACCCGACGTTCGATCGTTATACTTGATCACATTCACATGTCGGATCGCTCATCCGCCCGAAGATTTCTGACGTGGCCATACGGGCTGGTCGCAGTGTCTGTGCTCGCGACCGCGGTGCTGTTCGTCACAAAGTGGTCGAATACACACAGGGGCGACGGGCCGGTGATTGTGATCTCGATCGATACCCTGCGAGCCGATCGCCTGCCCGCATACGGCTACAGTCAGGGAGCGGCGCCCACGATCGATCAGCTGGCGGCAGACGGCGTGTTGTTTGAAAACGCCTACGCGCACTCGCCGCAGACGCTGCCCTCGCACACCTCTATCTTTACGGGACGTCTTCCCTTTGCCCACGGCGTCAGAGACAACGTGGGCTTTGTCGTTCCGCCCGATACGATCACACTCGCGCATCGACTCAAGGATGCCGGCTACGCGACGGGCGCGTTTGTGTCCTCGTTCGTGTTGCGTCGACAGGTCGGACTCGATCGCGGGTTTGAAACCTATGACGACCAGTTGCCTGCCGCCGGACCCGATCGTCCGCTCGGCGAGATCCAGCGCGCGGGCACTGACACGGCAACGGCGACCGTGGCCTGGCTGCGTGCACAGACGTCGTCAAAGTACTTCCTCTTTTTTCACATCTACGAACCACACGCGCCCTACACCCCACCGGTCCTACCGGCATCAGGGGATCGCTACGACGGCGAGGTCACGTTTGCCGATCAGATCGTCGGCCAGGTCATCGCGGCGCTGCGCGAACGCGGCGACTATGACGATGCGACGATCGTGCTGTTGTCGGACCACGGAGAAGGCCTGGGCGATCATGGCGAGGATGAACACGGGCTGTTCCTGTATCGATCAACGATTCACACGCCACTCATCATCAAACGACCCGGCAGCGAGGGTGCTGGACGCCGCGTGGCCGCGCCGGTACAGCACATCGATCTTGTCCCGACGATCCTCAACCTGATCGGGATCGCCGCTGACCCGGCGTTGACCGGGCGGTCTCTTCGTTCAGTACTTGACGGTGCCACGTCTCTCCCGACGGCAAGCATCTACGCCGAGGCCATGTCGCCGCGGTATCACTTCGGGTGGAGTGAGCTGTATGCGCTCACCGACGACCGGTATCGTCTGATTCGGGCGCCACGCGATGAGTTGTTTGACCTCGCGGTTGATCCCCTTGAGACACGTTCAATCGTCGGCGATCGCGCGCAGGTTCATGCAGCGATGCGGGGCGCACTGGACGCACTCATCGCAGGCACCACTGTGAGCACACCCTCGGCGGTGTCGGCGTCCGATCGGCAGCGACTGGCGGCGCTGGGGTACGTCGGCTCACAGACCACATCGAGGCCCGACGACCCCTCGGCGCAACGAGCGGATCCCAAAGACAAAATCGAGGTCCTGAGACGGTATCAACGGGCGTCAGCCCTCGCAGCCGAAGGTCGCTGGCTGGATGCCAGTGCCGCGTACGCGGTGTTGCTGCAGTCCGAGCCGGACATGATCGACGGTTGGCTGCAGTTGGCCAACGCCAGTGAACGGGCGGGCCGACGGTCCGAGGCGCTCGACGCCTATCGCCAGGTGATCAACCGGGACGGCAAAAACGCTGCGGCCCTCATCGGCGCAGCATCGTTGTACGTGCAGACTGGACAATTCGACGAGGCGCGCGCACATGCGGAGTTGGCGGTTGATGTGGCACCGGCCGGTGCGCACGAATTGCTGGCACGTCTGGCCGTGCAGCGCGGGGACCTCGCGGGGGCACGCGCCCACGCGGCCGCCGCGAAGGCGGCAGACCCGTCCCTGCCGATGCCCGAGTTTGTCGAGGGACTGATCTTCTACAACTCCGGGGCCTACGCGGCAGCGATTCCCCCGCTCACGCAGGCGGTTCAAGCCCTCACCGCCCGGACCGAGCAGGTCGCCGACGTGCGGTATGTGCTCGCCGATGCGCTCGCCCGCCAACAACGGTTCTCCGAAGCGGAGCCGCTCTTTCAGGCGGAGATCGCCGTGTTTCCCCATCACATCCGCGCTCGCACGGGCCTGGCCATGGTGTTCTGGACGACGGGGCGACGGGCGCAGGCGATTGCCACCGTGCAGGCCCTTGAGTCGGAGGGTCGCCTGCACGCCGGCATCGAGACGGACATGGCGGCGGCGCAACTGTGGACCCTGTTCGAGGAGCCCGCCCGTGCCGCCGCTGCCCGTGTGCGCGCCGG
Source organism: uncultured Solibacteraceae bacterium (assembly GCA_964479175.1). Classification (GTDB taxonomy): domain Bacteria; phylum Acidobacteriota; class Vicinamibacteria; order Vicinamibacterales; family SCN-69-37; genus SYFT01. The sequence goes on from CAYZLT010000039.1 coordinate 5,356, forward strand.
CATCAAGGGTCCCCCCTCACGGTAGAATCAGTTCGTGGCCTGCAGACCCCTTCGCCTCGTCCTGCCGGCAGCGGTGGCGATGGTTGCCGCAACTGTCGGTGTGTTCGCTCAAGCCCAACTGACGTTCCGGTCGGGCATTGATCTGGTTCGCCTTGATATTCGCGTGGTGGATGCCGCAGGTCGGCCCATCACGGATCTTCGACAAGACGAGGTGCGGATCACCGAAGACGGAAGTACGCGCCCCGCCCTCATGTTCCAACGCATCACTGAGCCGGCAGAGGCATTTGTCGATGCGGCCAACAAGGCCATCACGGCTGAGGTCTCCTCAAACGAAGGCTTCCCGCGCGGTCATCTCTATCTGCTGGTGTTTGACCAGGCACACATCACGGCCGGCAACGAACAGAGGGCCCGGTTGGCCGCTGAGCAGTTCATTCGCCGGCACGTACGTCCGTCTGACCGCATCGCGCTCTTCGCGATCCCCGGCCCGGGTCCTCAGATTGGCTTCACGGCTGACCGCGCCAAAGTGATCGAAGAGTTGGTTCGGGTGCGTGGCTCCTATCAACGCGTCGCGGCCACGCCGTTTGGCAACATTCCGACCTACGACGCCCATCGCATTGCGCAGGGCGACGAAAAATTGCTGATGGACACGATCGCGCGCCTGACGATCGAAGGTGGCGGCGACGTGCTCGGGATCTCCTCCAACGCGAGCGTGTCGGGTCGGGGCGGTGGGGCCAGTGAAGACATGGGCGTGGCGCGTCGTCTGCTGACCGAAAATGCGCGCACGATCATCAATCAGACCGACGCCGAGTCGCGTCAGTTCCTGCAACGACTGGCCGATGTCATTCGAGGTCTCGGCGATATCGAAGGGCGCAAATCGGTCATCCTGTTCTCGGAGGGTTTTTTCCAGGACAACCTCACGCGTGAGCTCGAAGCGGTGGCTGCCGCAGCCGCGCAGACCTACTCGGTGTTTTACGCGTTTGATCTCAATCGCCGGGGGCCCTCGATCACTGAAGCCTATGTCTCGGACACCGTGCAGGGTTCGGAGATTTCGGCGCGCATCGCTCCACTCGGGACCCTGGCGGTTGAAACCGACGGCACCCTCGTCATCGATGCCGTCGCACGGAGTGAAGAGGTGCTGACCCAGATTGCGGCGCAGGCTCAGGACTATTACCTGGTTGGCTTTGAGCCATCAGCACAGGCGCGATCAGGGCGGAATGCCTATCGGCGTGTGACAGTGACGGTGACCCGCCCTGGCGCACGGGTGAGCACACGGACCGGATATTCGCTGAAGCCGGAGGCTTCCGTCTCCGACCGGCAGCGTGCGATCTCGTCGGTCCTTGGAGCGCCGTTTGTGCAGCAGGGACTCAAGGTCGACTACACGACATACCTGTTGAAATCCGACGCACCAGGTCAGCAGCGTGTGATGTTGAGCCTGTCTGCGCAACTGCCCGTGCAGGCCAAGTCGACTGACCAGGCCGATGTCATTTTTGTCGTGCGCGACGTGCGCGACGGCCGTGTGGTGGCCAGCGGTTCGGATGTCATGCCGCTGCCCCAGGCGTCACGTGAGGGCGCCACGCTGGGCACCGGCACATGGCGTGTGCAATTTCCGCTGCCGGCCGGCAACTACCTGATGCGGACCGTGGTGCGCGAACCCGGCGGCCTGAGTGGCAGTGCCGACCGGCGCATCGACGTCCGCCCACTGGACACACCGAACGTTGCGGTGAGCGATCTGATCCTTGGATCGCAGGCCATAGCGTTGCCTGTGCGCGCGCTTGCGCATACCGACGATGGCTTGACGGGACTGATTGAAGCCTACGCCCGTGTGCCCAATCAGCTCGAGGCGCTCAGTTTGACCGTCACCGTACGCACCACCGAGGGCAAGGAGGCGAAGGCTTCGTATACCTCACCGCTGCCGGCGCCAGTGTCTGATGGCAGTGGCTTCGTGGTGCGGGCCCCGTTTGCCATCCCATTGCCGGGCGTGGAGCCAGGGGCGTACGTCGTGCACGCGACACTTGTCAGCAATGGCGCGATCCTCGCGGAACGTACACGATTTGTGGACGTGGCTACCGGCACGGCCGGCCCGGCGCCTGCTCGCCCGATGCCTGCTCCGGCGCCGCCGATTGCACCCAGGGATATCGTCGAAGGCCAACTCGGCCAGGCGCTCATCGCTGACTTGCTCGAACGATCACGTACAACTCCGCTCGCGTCGTCTGTCGAAGACGCGGCCAGGGGTCAGTGGGAACGTGCCGAGGCGGCTGTACAGAATGCCGCCGCCGGTGATTTTGTGGCGCAGTCCGTGCGAGGGCTCTCCCGCTTCGTCCGTGAGGACTTCGCCGGAGCCGTGACCGCCTGGACGCAGGCACAATCAGCCCAACCCGACCACGCACTCACCGCGTTTTTTCTGGGATGGGCACACGATCGCGCCGGCGATACACGCGCCGCACTCACTTCATGGCGCGGGGCCGCCCACCTCGACCCGTTGATGGTCTCCGCCCACCTGGCGCTGGCGGAAGGGTATTTGAAGCTGCAACAGCCTGCGCTGGCCCGCCAGGCACTGCGAGCGGGCCTCGACGCGCTGCCGGACTCCACCGAAATCAGACAGCGTTTGCTGCAAATCGAGGGAAGACAGTAGTGCGGAGTGCGACGTGCAGAGTGCGGAGTGCGACGGGCGGAGTGCGACGGGCGCTCCTTGGTGCCTCGTGCGTGGTGCTGAGTGTGGCGACGGCTGCGCAGGTGCCGCCACAGCAGGCGGCGCCACAGCAGCCGCCGACGTTCACCGCGGCGACACAGATTGTCGAAGTGGACGTCCGGGCGTTCACCCGCGATGGAAGGTTTGCCGAAGACCTGACGATGGACGATTTTGAGGTTTTCGAAAACGGCAGGCCTCAGCCGATTCGTGCGTTGTACTTCGTGGGTCCAGCCGTCAGCGACTCTGCCACCGCGCGACCACTTGTCACCTCTCGCGGACCAGAAGGAACCAACGCTGGCCCGCCGGTCGCGGCAGCCAGGCAAACGTGGATCTTCGTCTTTGACGTCAATCACCTCACCGCAGGGGGCGGCTTTGACCGTGCGCGCCTGGGCGTAACGACGTTTCTCAAGGAGCGCTTCCGCGACGGGGATCTCGGTGGCGTGATGGCCGGCGGAACGATGGTCAACGGCCGACTGACCAGTGTCCGGTCGGAGCTCATGACCGCGGCGCCAAGTGTGCGCCCCACCAACGAGAACCGTTCCAGGCTCAACGAACTGATGCGCGAGTGGCCGCGCTTCCGCGACGAAAGCGAAGCACTGGCGGTGGCCAATCAAGACCGCGAGGCCCTTCAGCGCGTGGTCACCCGCGCGTGCACAGAGGACCAGAGCGGGTGCATCACCGCCGATGGCCTGGCCAGGGAAAAGGCCTCTCGGTTCCGCGCCGAGAGTCAGCGCTCCACACTGGACACACTGAAGGCGATGAACGCCCTCGCCAACGGCCTGGCCCGAATCCCCGGCCCCAAGACCATCGTCTTTCTCAGTGACGGACTCGTGACACAGGACATGGAGTCGGCGCTGCAGTCGGTGGTCGGTCAGACCACCCGTGCGGGAGCCAGGATTTACGCGATTGACGTGCGCGGACTCAACCGCGGGACCAACGCGAGCATCGGCGATCAGATGTTGGCCGACAGTCCCACGGGTGGACCGGCGCGACTTGACATCACCGAGGACGCCCCCAACAGCCTCTCAGTCGACACCGGAGGATTTTTCATCCGCAACCAGAACAACATCGGCAAGGCGCTCGTGGACGTGGCCGAGGATGCGAATCGGTATTACGTGATTGGATACCAGCCAGAAAATTCCTCGCTGGACGGCACGTTCAGACCGATTGAGGTGCGCGTGAAGCGACCCGGAATCAACGTCCGTGCTCGGCGTGGGTACCTCGCGCTGCCCTCGTCGCTGCTCCTGGTCCCGAAGCCTCTGAAGTAATGACGTGATGACGTGATGCGCCAGCGTTCGGTCAGAGCTCTCATTTTTTGGTTCACCATGGTCGCGGTCGCCGTCGTGACGTGGGTCATCGTCAGCAACAGAACCGCGACGTCCATCCAACCCAGACACGTCGTGCTGTTCACGCTGGACACGACACGCGCGGATCACATCGGCGTCTACGGCGCACCGCTGGCCCGAACCCCGCACCTGGACTCGCTGGCGGGACGTGGAGTGCGGTTTGATGACGCGGTGACAACGGCACCAATTACAGGCCCGGCCCATGCCGCTATTTTTACCGGTCAGTATCCGGCGCGGTTTGGGGTGCGCGACAACGCGACGACACCGCTGCCGGAACGGGCCACGACGTTGGCCGAACA
>CAYZLT010000039.1:9699-17214 GCA_964479175.1 uncultured Solibacteraceae bacterium
CCGCAGGATTCTCGACCGGCGGATTTATCGGCGCGTTTGTGCTCGACCGCGCGTATGGGTTTGCGCAGGGATTCGCGACGTTCTCCGGTTTTGATCGTGTGGAATCCGGTCGTGAGGCCAACGCAGAACGGATCGGTTCAGAAGTGGTCGATGATGCCCTGCAGTGGCTGGCGACAGTGCCCACCGAACAGCCGACGTTCCTGTGGGTGCACCTGTATGACCCGCACGCGCCGTATGCCGCGCCGGCTCCGTTCGGGAACGAGTTTGTGTCGCGTCCCTATGACGGGGAGATCGCGTACGTGGATCACCAAATCGGCCGAGTGCTCGAGGCACTCAGGGCACGAGGCACTCTCGACGACAGTCTGATCATCGCGGTGGCCGACCACGGCGAGTCTCTCGGAGAACACGGCGAGGACGAACATGGGGTGTTCCTCTATGAGTCTGTCATGCGTGTGCCGCTGATCATCGCCGGGCCCTCCGCACGGACCGGGCACGTGGTCACGGAGCAGGTCCGCGTCATCGATCTCGTGCCCACCACATTGGACCTGCTGGGCCTGCCTGCAGTCCCAGGCCTGGATGGCGAATCGCTGCGCACGGTCCTCGACGGCGGCAGCCGTCAGACCGTGCCCGCCGCATACGCAGAGTCGTATTACCCGAAGCTGCACTACGGCTGGAGTGAACTTCGTTCCTTGCGCGCTGACGGGTGGAAGGTCATTGATGCGCCACGGCCGGAGCTGTTCGCTATCACCAAGGACCCGCGTGAGGCCGACAACGTGTTCGAAGGGCAACGTGCGCTCGGCGAACGCATGGTCGCTGAGGCGGCGCGACTCGACCGCGAACTGACCGGCGGCCAGGCTCCACAGATCACCGCCCCGAACCGGGAGACGATGGAGCGCCTGCGCAGCCTTGGCTACGTCGGCACTTCGTCTCCCCTCCCCACCACCGACGGCGACCGTGGACCTGACCCGAAGGATCGTATCGAGGAACGCCGGACGTTCAAGCGTTTGTTGTCGGAGGCCATCGACGACCTTCGCGCCAATCGGCTCGACGACTCGGTGCGCAAGTTGCGGGACCTGGTGCGCATCAACAACCGCGCCTACGACCTCCATCAACTTCTAGGCGAGGCCTATCAGCGCATGGGACGCCTGAACGAGGCGCTCGGTGAATTCGAAGTGGCAGCGCTGCTCAATCCAACCGCCGCGGCCCCGCACCTGTCAGCGGCGGAACTGCTCCTCTCGGCTGGACAGACGGCAGAGGCTCGGAAACGTCTTGACCTGGCGACGGCAATTGATCCCGGGTCATTTGATGTCGCGCTGGTCCGTGGCCAAGTGCTGCAGGCCGTGGGGCAAGCCGAGGAGGCGCAGGCCGCCTACGAACGTGCCATCAGCGTGAACCCGGCACACCCCCGCGCGCGCATGTTGCTCATCGGCGTGGCGTCGCAACTGAAACGGTTCGACATCGCGGAACGTGAAGCCCGCACTTTACTTGAGAGCGGCTACCGGCCGTCGCGCATGCAGTTCACGCTCGGCGGACTCGCCCAGATGCAGGGACAACTCGACCGCGCCGCGCAGCACTACCGCGAAGCACTCCGCCTGGAGCCGGGTCTGACGATGGCTGCCGAGGCGCTGCGTCAGCTCCGCTAGGAAAAGAGGAAAAGACGTCTTAGGTCTTGATCGTCTCGAGGATCTTTTTTGCCGTCGCCAGCTCTGAGGCATCGGCAGGGGCGATGGACACGAACGTCTCTAAATCGATTTTCGCCGCAGCCGTGTTGCCCAGTGACAGCTGCGCAATGCCGCGGTAGTAGTACGCGCTGGCATCTTTCGGGAAGGTCGTCACGCCCTTGGCCAGCCAGGTAATCGCATCTGCGGGTTTTTTGTCATTCATCAGGCTGATGCCGATGTTGACGAAGACGGTCGGGTCGGTGATGCGGGACGCGTCGATGGACTCCAGCGTCGCCTGGCCCTCGGCCATCTGTCCCGCGCCAATCTGCAACGTGCCGAGCAGCACCTTCACTTCCACCAGTTCCGGTTCGTCGGCGACCGCCTCCTTGAGCAGTTCGATGGCCCGTGGGGTGTTGCCCTCGGAGTGGAATGCACGCGCCAGCAGCGGTTTGAACTGTTTGACCGTCGGATATTCTTTCGAGAGTTCTTCGTAGATCGCACGCGCCTCGGTGAACTTCCGCGAGGTCATCAGACCGGCGGCGACCGTCAGCCGCTCGCGGATGACGTCATTGGGATCCACCACAACCACGACCTTCTCGAGCACGATGGTGGCAGGAGGCAGACGGTTGCCTTCGCTGACCGGCACGGTCATGGTGCGTGTCTTGTAGCCATCTTTGCTGAACTCCACCGCCCACGATCCACCAGTGATACCACCGATCGACCAATCGCCCTTCGCGTTGGATTTTTGAGCATTGGGTCCCCGGTTCTCCGACGACGGGAGCGTGGCCTTGATGACGACGCCCTCGATGGCGACACCGGCCTCATCGGTGATCTTTCCCGCGATACGACCCTGCCCGCGCCATTCCTGCGCGAGCGCCATGGCCGGCACGGCACACAGCAAAATCAGCACGAGCACAAGTTTCTTCATACGTACATCCTTCACGAAAATCGAGCTCAACGCAGGATTTTTTTTTTACAGGGAGACATAAAAGACGTCGGGTGCCTTTTTCTGCTCACGCTTGGAACGAAAAAGGCACCCGACGTCTTGTCGGCGTCTTTCGCGGCAAAAAAAATGGCCCCGGGTCCGACGTGAGTCGGAACCCGGGGCCGGTCGAACGGTGAGCCGCTTAGAACGCGAAGCGGAACCCGACGCGCAGAATGCGCGGGTTCATGATTTCGCGAACCGCGTCCCTCGTCGCGAAACGGAGGTCGTACTGACGTCCAAGAACCGTCGCCGAGTTCAACACGTTGAACACGTCGAGGTCGATGTTCGCCGTCGTGGAACGGATGGCGAACGTCTTGCCGAGGCGCAGGTCAAGCGACGTCACGGGGGGCAGGCGGAAGTCCGTCACTTTCTTGACGAGCAAGAGCGTCTTGTTGTTGCCGAGCGGGTCACCCGTGGCGACGTTGCTGCGGTTGTACGGCATCGCAAACCCCTGGCGGTTGACCATGTTCATGCCGAGGTTGATCCCCCAGGGAGCCTGGTAGACACCGTTGAGCACGAACTGGTACTTCGGCAGGACCAGATAGATCTGGCTCTTGCCTGATCCGCCGGACGCCGCCATCACTTCGCCACCGTCGATGTTCGGGTTGGCGAGCGTGGACGTCGGATCGGTGCGGGAGTTGTTGCCATCGAAGTACTCGCGATGATCGTTCATCGAGAACCCGAAGCGAGCCATCCAGCGGTTGGACATACGCTTGGTGGCAGAAACTTCTAAGCCCTGGAAGCGCTGCGAGTAGCCTTCGCGGTCGATGTACTCGGTGCGCGTGCGGTTGGCCGGCAGCGCGCTCACGCCGAAAAACGGCACGGAGAACTGTCCCACCGGCTCAAGCGAACCCGTGTAGGTGCCACGCTGGACGTAGTCGTCAGCGCGCAGCCCTTCAATCGGGCGCCAGTTGAAGTTCGAGAAGTGGCGGAACGTGTAGCTCGCCGACACACCAAGATTCGCCATCAGCTCGCGGTCCACACCCAGGATGAATTCCTGCGTGAGCGGCGTCTTGTAGTCGCCAACCTTGTGGTTCGGGGTGCCGACGTTGGCTGGATTGTTGATGTCGAACCCGGTCCAGTTCTCCGCCGTCCGACCCGCAATTTCAGCCGCATCCACCGTGCTGTTGCCGTTCAGGTCACGGACGTTGTAGATGTACACGCTGCGGAGCGAACCGACGGTCGAGAAGAAGCCGCCGGCGGTGGCGTTCATCTGCGAGGCGAAGGACGCGTAGCTGGCGCGCGCGATGGTCTTGCGCGCGTCATCGATCGCGTAGGTCGCACCGATGCGGGGCGTGATCGAGTTCCACACGATGACATCATCGGCAGCCTTGCCGGTGAGGTTCGGCAGCAACGTGGGCAGGAGCGGATTGCCTGCCTGCGAGTAGGCGGCCACCGAGGACGACTGGCGATCCCAACGCGCGCCGACGTTCAGCGTGAGGCGATCAAACGAGATCGTGTCGGACAGGAAACCGCTCATGTACTTGCCGGTGGTACCCGAGATCTGGTTCCAAGCGGTGATCTCCGCGATCATGTTTGGGTACCCATCGTGGTACGTGATGATGCCGTTGCCGGGCACGGTGTAGGCGGACTCGACGTCGGCCGTGCGGTAGCCGAAACCGACCTTCAGTTCGTGACGGCCGCGGAAGTAGTTGCCATCCACGTTCATCGTGTTCTGCGGACGCACTGTCGCGTACTCGTACCAGCTGTTGCGGCCGATGCCGGCATCGTCGGCCAAAATCATGTTGACGTTGAGACCACCCTGGGGTGTCAAGGAGAAGCCGCCGCTGACGTGCGCGTAGCGCGCCGTCAGGAAGCCGTTGTTGCCAACCGTCAGGTTCGCTTCGCCTTTATACATCTGCGTCGGACCGCTCTGATTCCAGGTGGTGGGCGGCGGACGGTTCGTGCCGGCGCTGCGCCCGAATTTCACCTTGTCACCACGGTAGTAGGTGAAGTTGCCGCGGAGGTTCTGGGCAGCCTGACCGGTGACCTTGAGCGAGTAGTTCTCGAGGATCGTCTGGTCGGGCGTATCGGCGAGCGTGACCACGGTCACGTCGGTCTTGCCGTAGGCGCCCCACGCCCAGAGGCGGTCGCGCACAATCGGACCACCGAGTTCAAAACCGCTGTCGATGTACTTGCGCATGCGGTTGCCCTTCTTGCTCACGCCGCCGATGAGGGCCGCGAGCTCGGGGGACAGGTTGTTCGCCTGCATCTTCCATTTTTCGTCTTGCTGATACCAGCGCGCGGAGCCGCGTGCTGAGTTTGAACCACTCTTGAGCACGAAGTTCAGCGACACGCCAGGCGTGACGTTGGAGACGTCCGCGCCACCCGTGGTGGCCTGCATTTCCTGGAACATGTCGAAGTCGTAGTAGGTGGGCGAGGAACCCAGGGCCGACATGTCCGTGATGGCAATGCCGTCAATGTTCCACGTGTTTTCGCCGCTGGACGCACCCTTCGCGCGGTAGCCCGACTGCTGACCCGACTCGGCGCCGCCGACGTTCACGCGGTCCACGACCACACCGGGAACGGTCTGGAGCACAACCCAGGGGTCGCGCGACGACGGCACTGACTGCAGCTCTTCGTACGAGACCACCGTCGACTGCGCCTGCCGCTTGGGATCAATCGTTGGCGCGCCGGCGGTGACGTCGATCGACGTCGCCATGCCACCAACCGCCATCGTGGCCTTCAAGCCCACGACCTGGCCGGTGCTGACCGAGATGTTTTCGGTCTTCCATTCGCCAAAGCCCGACAGCTTCGCGACCACCGTGTAGCGACCAGGCGCCAGGTTGAGGAAACGTGCCTCACCCCGCGCGTCGGACACGGTATTTGCCGTCTGCTGTCCCATCAGCTCGACCGTCGCGCCGGGCAGAACTGCGCCGGTGCTATCCATCACGGTCAGTTCAATACGTCCCGTGAACGACTGGGCGGAAGCATTTGCCACCACCAGTGCCGAGCACAAAGCCAGTACGGCCACGTGCATCAATCGTCTTGTCATGTATCCTCCATTGCCCGGAAGGCGGCTTCAGTGCCGACCTTCTGGGTCCGATGGGGAGGGATGTGCAATTCCCTGTCCACTTCTGGAGCAACGGAATTTACAAATTTGCTAACAAAATGATGGATATGGTGTGAAAGGCCACCCCAGCGTGACGAGTGGCCGGATCAGGCGGTCCAAACTGTTGAATTTAGGAAGAGAAGCGGTCGAAAATGTCGACCAACTCCTTCAGACGCATACTGCCCTCTTCGGGGCTGATGTTGACCCCCTCAGGCACGCAATGTTCGACGTGGTACTTGAGGATAGCGAGGCTGACCCGGTTGAGGGCGGCTTCGGCCGCGGCCAGTTGTTGCAGGATTTCGACACAGAGTCGGGGTTCCTGAACCATGCGCCTGATTCCGCGCACCTGACCCTCAATACGGTTCAGGCGAGTGACGAGAAGCTGCTGCTGTGCGACATCCAACATAGTGGTACCCAGTCTCTACGACCGCCATTGTGAGGCGTTTCAGGACTTGACCTGAGGATTAAAATGAATGACGATTCATTCATTCACATGTCCCGCACCCTGCGAATAGCCAGACCGGCCCCGGACGTCGATAAACGGGTCCTCATCCTGGACGCCGCCACCCACGTCTTCGCCGAACGCGGATTTTTTGCCGCACAGGTCGCCGACATCGCTCGCCGCGCCGGCATCGCCGCCGGCACCGTCTACCTGTACTTCCGCAGCAAGGACGACCTGCTCATCTCTCTGTTCGACCGCACCATGCAGGACGCGATCCGCGAAGGACGCGAGGCGCTCGAATCGGTCACCGACCCCACCGATCGTCTGCGTCGCATCGCACGACTGCACCTTGAACGCCTCGGACGGGATCGCGATCTCGCCGTGGTCTTTCAAGTGGAGTTGCGGCAGTCGACAAAATTCATGGCGCGACTCTCCGCCACCCGACTGCGTACCTACCTCGGCGTCATTCGGGACACCATCGCCGAAGGGCAGGCACAAGGGGTCTTCCGCGCGAACGTGCCGCCGACTCTCGGCGCCAAAGTGCTCTTCGGCGCCCTCGACGAAATGGCCACTAACTGGATCCTGAGCGATCGCAAATACACGCTGGCTGACGATGCCGAGGGCGTGGTGGATGTGTTTTTGTACGGCGTCAGTGCGCGGGAGGGTGCATGACAACTCCGATTCGTGAGGCGGCGGTGCTCGGTGCGGGAGTCATGGGCGCACAAATCGCCGCCCATCTTGCCAACGCAGGTGTGCAGGTCTGGCTGCTGGACGTCACGGCCGACGCGGCCGCAGCAGGACTTAAACGTGCGGTCACGCAGAAACCCGATCCGTTCTTCACACCCGAGGCCCGTACACTCATTCGCACGGGCAGTCTCGACGACCTCACGCCGCTGTCGAAAGTCGACTGGATCATCGAGGCCATCATCGAAGACCTGGCCATCAAACGAGCACTACTCGAACGGATTGACGGCGTGCGCGCGCCGCACACGATCGTCTCGTCGAACACGTCGGGTATTCCTCTGAGCGCGATTGCCGAGGGCCGGTCTGAAGGGCTGCGCACACACTGGCTCGGCACCCATTTTTTTAATCCCCCCCGATACTTGCGGCTGGTCGAAATCATCCCCACCGCTGACACTGACCCGGCCATCACCGCGCATCTCTCGGCGTGGATTGACCATCGCCTCGGCAAGGGCGTCGTGACGGCCAAAGACACCCCGGCGTTTATCGCCAATCACCTCGGGATGTTCGGCGTAATGCGTCTGCTCGACGTGGTGGCCACGGGCAAATACACGACTGAGGAGATTGACGCGATCACCGGGCCGGCCACAGGTCGGCCAAAGAGCGCGACGTTCCGCACGGTGGACATTGCCGG
>CAYZLT010000040.1:0-9035 GCA_964479175.1 uncultured Solibacteraceae bacterium
CGCGATGCTTCGGGCCATGAACGAGGCGGGCGTGCAGACCCGGAGCGACATCCTCTTCATCGGCAATGTGGGCGAAGAGGTGCAGGGCGACCTGCGCGGCATGAAATACCTCTTCGGCAAGGGCAAATACAAGGACCGCATCTCGATGTTCATCTCGGTGGACGGCGCGGGTGGGGGAGCGGATATCACCCACGGCGGCGTCGGCAGCCGACGATATCGCGTGACCTTCAAGGGCCCGGGTGGGCACAGCTACGGGGCCTTTGGTCTGGTCAGCCCCGCATTCGCGATGTCGGGAGCGATGCAGAAGTTCGGCAGGCTCACCGTGCCCGACAAACCCAAGACCACCTACAGCGTCGGCGTGGTCGGTGGCGGCACGTCCGTAAACTCCATCCCGTTCGAGACCTGGATGGAGGTCGACATGCGGTCGGAGTCGCCGGCCGAACTCAAACAATTGGACGAGAGTTTCATGTCCCTCATCAATGAAGCCGTCCAGGAAGAAAACAAGGCGCGTTCAACCGCGCAGGGGCCGATCACGGCCGACATCAAACTGATCGGTGACCGACCCTCCGGCCAGACGCCGATCACCTCACCGATTGTGGAAACGGCCGCCGCGTCGATTCGTGCGGCCGGTGGCCGACCGACCTACAGTTGGAGCAGCACCGATTCGAACATCCCCATCAGCTTGGGGATCCCCGCCATCACCGTCGACTCAGGTGGCCGCGGTGGTCGCGCCCACGCGCTCGACGAGTGGATTTCCGTGGACAAGGTCCCGAGCCTGCGCGGCATTGAAATCGCGCTCGCGACCCTGCTCGCACTCGCAGGGGGCTAAGAGATTTACAGGGAGACACTGAGACACAGAGAATCCAGAGATTTTAGAAACAGTTCTCCGTGCCTCCGTGCCTCCGTGCCTCCGTGCCTCCCTGTCCCCTGAAAATCGACGGCTGTGCGCGCTTTCCGGATTCGCGATAAATTGCCGGAGATGCCGAAGATCAAATGGGGTGTACTCGGCGCCGCAAAGATCGCCGTAGAAAAAGTGATTCCGGCCATGCAGGGCGGGGCGTTCACTGACGTCGTGGCGATCGCGTCTCGTGATGCGGCGAAGGCCCGGGCGGCGGCGGACCGGCTGGGCATTCCGACCGCACACGGGTCGTATGAGGCATTGATCGCCGACCCCAATGTGGATGCCATCTACAATCCGCTGCCCAACCACCTGCACCTGCCGTGGACGAAGGCGGCGGCCGAGGCCGGCAAACACGTGCTCTGCGAAAAGCCGCTCGGTCTCACCGCCGCTGAAGCCCGCGAGCTGATGGCGATTCGCGACCGAACGGGCGTGACCATTCAGGAAGCGTTCATGGTCTGGACACATCCCCAGTGGCGCGCGGTTGTTGACCTGTGCCGGTCGGGGCGAATCGGCAACGTCCGCAGCTACTCCGGCGTCTTCAGCTATTTCAACGACGACCCGACCAATATTCGGAACAAGGTGGAGTGGGGCGGCGGCGGCCTGATGGACATCGGCTGTTATCTGGTCATCACGTCGCGCATGGTGTTTGGCGAAGAACCTCGACGAGTAATGGCGCTGGTCGAGCGTGACGCCTCCACCGGCGTGGACATTCTCAGCTCGATGATGCTCGACTACCCATCCGGCCAGGCCGTGGGTGTGTGCAGCACACGGATCACTCCCTATCAACGCGTTCAGATTCTCGGCACCACGCATCGATTGGAAGTCGAGATCCCCTTCAACGCCCCCAATGACCGTCCCTGCCGGGTGTGGATGGACGATGGCCAGGACCTGTCGGGTGGAAATGTCGAGACCCTCACGTTCGACACCTGCGACCAGTACCGCGTGCAGGGCGACCTGTTGTCCAAGGCGATTCTCGACAAGGCGCCGCAGCCCTACCCGCTCGAGATGTCGGTGAGGAACATGGACATTCTCGACGCGTTGTTCCGGTCGGCGCAGTCCGGTCGCTGGCAACCCGTGTGAGCAGACCGAGTCTCTACCTTCGGCACACGTATGCGCAGCGCGAGCAGTCCTACCGCACGCCAAATGTGAAGACCGTCTCGGACGTGTAGTCCTGCCCCGGCCGCAGCACGACTGACGGGAAGGTTGGCTGGTTGGGCGAGTCCGGATAATGCTGGGTCTCGAGGCAGAACCCCGACCGGTGGGGATAGGCGCGCCCCCCTTTGCCGGTGAACGACCCATCCAGGAAGTTGCCCGTGTAGAGCTGCAGGCCAGGCTCCGTTGTCCGCACCTCCATCGTGCGACCGGTCACCGGCTCGTAGACTGCGGCCGCGAGCTGGAGGCCATCGCCGGTGCGATTGAGCACGTAATTGTGGTCGTACCCCCGACCGCGGGTCATCTGCATATCCGTACTGGCGATCCGGGCGCCGATGGGTGTGGGCGTCCGGAAATCGAAGGGCGTGCCCTCGACGGGGGCCAACTCACCGCTGGGAATCAGCCCGTCGTCCACGGGCGTGAACCGGTCGGCGTTGATCGTGAGTTCGTGGCCGAGAATGTCGGCCGCCTTCGCGCCCGCCAGATTGAAGTAGCTGTGCTGCGTCAGGTTGATGATCGTCGGGGCGTCGGTGGTGGCGTGGTACTCGACGATCAGCTCGTTCTTGGCCGTGAGCGTATACCGCACATGCGCCGTGACCTTGCCGGGATACCCTTCATCGCCAGCGGGGCTGGTGTGGGTGAGGAGAATGCCTGGGCCGCGTGCATCCTGAAACGGATCGGCCTGCCACACGGCCTTGTCCCAGCCCTTGACGCCACCGTGCAGGTGGTTGGCGTCGTTGTTCTTCGCCAACGTGAACGTCTTCCCGTCGAGCGTGAACGCGCCATTGGCGATCCGATTGCCGACGCGTCCGATGAGCGCGCCAAAATACGGCGAGCTCTTTTCGTACTCCGCGACCGAATCAAATCCCAGCACGACGTCGTCGATCGCCCCCGTGCGGTCGGGCACCTTGAGGGACTGGATGATGCCGCCGTAGGTCAGCACCGTCATCTCGGCGCCCTGGCCGTTGCGAATGGTGTACTGCTCGACCAGGCGGCCATCTGCGGTCGCGCCGAAGTCAGCCTTGGCGACGCGGAGTGGCGTGACGGTTATGGATTCGGATGATCCCCCGCCGCCGCATCCGGATGCAAGCAGGAAGGAGGCGCCGACAACCATCGAGTGCAGTGTTCGCATGGTCGAATCGTATACGATGCCGCCTGACCATGGCAGGCTCCGGAGCTGTGCTTGCGTGCGGACAAAGTCCAGGTGCTGCTCGGCCAGAAGTACTTCGGCTGGGGCGAAGAGGCCATCAAGTTGCTCCCTGGAAAGTGATGGCCAGCGGAAAGTAGCGCGCGCGACATCAGCGTCGTCGTCGCCGACGTGTATCCGAGCGTTGAAGCGCGATCGTCTGCCGGATCTCCTCAAGGGCGTGTTCTGACTGGAGCCGCTCCACACCGGCGGACAAGGCCTCCAGGGCGTGATCGAGCCGTGCGGCTTCTGTGGGGCCGTCGAGGATGTTCGGGACGCCGAATTCCGAGACGGCGACCACCTCCGCGTATTTCGGGTGGCGGCGCAGCATGGACGTCTCGAAGTCGAGTTGTGACGCCTGTTGTGTGAGCGCGTCCGTGTAGATCGCCAGCGCATCGTCAGCGAGCCGGGCGGTGTCGCTGCCTTCGTGGTGGATCCACTCAAGTTCGAGTCGCAGGAGCGTGTGGAGATCCCGCCGGGCGTGGGCCGCTGTGAGTTCCTGCATGAGCGCCCCCTTCCGCTCGCGGGCTTCCGGGTCGGGCTCAAGGTCAGGGTGCAGCGCTTTCGCGAGTCGGCGGTAGATTGAAGACAGACCTGTTTTTCGTGCATCCTCGATGCGCTGCTTTCGGTCGGCCTCGCGTGCCTCCCGCTTCGATTGAGGTCGTCCTGTCGTGGCCGCGGACGCTGCTTCGGCCTGTTGCCGCAGCTGCGCCGCGAACTCGGCCGTCTGCGCGGCCAGTTCTTCCTCGGTCATGCCCGGCTTGAATCCGGACAACTCCACGTCGAGCCCCAGGCCGCCGAACATGTCCTCCATCTCCGCTCGCATGGTCTCCATGTCGTCGTGGATCGCGTCGTCATAACTCTGGCCGTGCAGCTCCTCGAAGAGCTCTCGCACATCGATGGACGGCTGCGGTTCGATCGCCAGAACGTCGTCGAGCTGGGCGATGGCGATGGTCTTCAGGATGCGGCGGTCTGGTGCCTTCAACCGGCGATCGGTGAGGAAGGGCCGGAGGAGGAGAAGCAGGTCGGTGCGCAGGGCAATCACCTGCGTTCGGCGCGGGCGAACGTGGGCGGCGTAGTGGATGAGCGCCTCGTCGAGGCGTTGTTGTTCGGTGGCCAGCTGCGCCTGCAGCCGTTCGATTCTGGTGATGAGGCGATTAAACGCTTTTTGTTTCGGCGAGAGCGGCCGTCCTGCATCGGCGCGAAGGGTCAGACTGCGCTCGGCAGCCGGGCGTTGGGGCGGATTCAGATCATCGAACAACGGGCGCTGCGGCGACATGGGCAAACTCCGATCGCCATTGTAGACCGGCAGGATCGGTGAGCAAGAACGACGCGATCGCTGTTAACATCCGACGCGGGTGTGACCAAGAGGAACTCAGCCATGTCGACCACCGAACAGGAAATCCTGAAGTCCACGAGACGTTGGGTTGAGAACTGGGCGCGGGTGGCTCCTTACCTGGAGGCCGAACGGGCGGCCAGACTGCAGGCCATGGACGAACGGGCGTCGGCCGCGATCGCGTGGGACCTGTGGTCGTCGCCAACGATACGGCCCGGCGATCGCGGTGAAGGGTTGCGTGAAATGGCTCGGGCTCTTGCGGCGTTTGGCGTGGGCCCGTCCCGCTAACGTCCTCGCGTCGGAGTTGTCGTGAGCCAATGGACGCGATTGGTCCACTTCGCCGGCGTGCTGGCAATCAACAGCGTCATCTCGTCGAGAAACGCCGTTGTATTTCCATCGCGCCTTGCGATGATGAGCCCGGATATCGATAGCTCGCCCGCAGCAATCCGGGCCCAGACCTTCGTTCCCAAGGATCGGTCGCAGCTTAGTAGTACCCGGTTCAAGTCCTGTGCTGACTTGAGTTGCTCCTCGTCAGTGGCACCCAGCAGTTGGCGGTCGACCGTGGTCAGGATATCGATGTCGGCAATATGGCGACGCAGCGCGGCGATGAGGAGGCCGGGCACGTCCTCGTCGGCCGCCAACGCAATCAACAGCTCACCTGCGCGATTGGACTTGCAGTTCTCGGAGGAAACGCGAGTTCTCGCCGGAGAGTGCAGCTCTGGTCGGCTCGGACGTGCGCTCCAACATCAGTTCTTCTTCGGCGAGTTTCCGATCGAGCTGGTTCTGATTCTGCAGGTAGTAGCTGATGGCCGCCTCGACGTCTGACAACGACAACGTCGGATAGTCGCTGAGAATTACCAGCGGGGTGTGGCCCAGGTTGACCTGGGCGACCACCGCCGCGAAAGGGACGCGACTTATGCCGACACGCAGCACACCGTGAACATCCTCGCGGACACAAGTCGATTCGCGCTTCGCAGTTTGAGACATCGCAGAGCATTACTATACCGCCGCTCCAAGTTCTTAAAACTATAGCACGCATATAACGAGGGAAAAGATTAAAGCAATAACTTGACAAACAGGTCAACTCAGCGCATCCTGTTCTCTGACTCGCAGAAAATATCCCTCTAACGCTCGGGAGGGCCCCATTGAAGATTGCTCTACTCGTTTCCGTCGTGTGGCCCGTCAGCGACAATTATCCGCATCCACGGGATGCGGCCCCATTTGCGGTCGGGTGGTGTGACCTATCCTGTCAGCCACCAACAGTAAGGTCTGTCATAAGGCAGTGTCCGTCAGCCTGTAAAAGGAGCATTGATGTCTGGTCCACTGAAGTTGACTTTGTCCCAACTGACCGAGGCCGTTGCGGGAGGGGCCGTCGCCATTCGGGCAATTGCGAGGCTTGAGCCGGCTGGCGGCCCTGCTGACAAGGTGTTCCCGCCGACCTACGTGAAAGAGAAGCAGAGTACGACCAAATATGCTTTTGAGACGCGGAAGGTTGAGGGTCGTGATGTGCAGACTGTCCTCTTGGATTCGGTTGCATCGCAAGCAAATCGAATCGAAGAGTCGCTGTTGGACGGCTGGCGCCGCGGCGAGCTGAAGTTTCCCGTCATTTCCGTTGATTTCAGCAGTGTCGAAGCGTTGGCAGATCTTGAGCAGATCACGTCGCTGCAGGCGCCTCACCGTGTGGCCGACGCCATTTTGCGCGACAGTGTCGACGCGAACGGGACGCCGTTCCGTCAAACGTCGGTCGGCGTGTCGTGCACGGACGCGAGACCGAACCACGCAACGGCGATGTACCTGCATTGTCCTACAGCGCTGCTGTTCGGCGTGTGGGACTCCACTGGCCCCAAGGGGGGACTGGGAGCGAAGTTCCAACGGTGTGTCGTCTCGGAGATCGTGGGACACGACGCGGTGGCTGGTGTGAAGGTGGCGAGCCGCATTGACCCAATGGCAATCGAGAAGAAGGCCGGGCCGGTATTCGAGGCCAAGGTCGGTGGTGGTGAGTGGACGAGTATTGAGGCAGAGGCGGTCTTCGAGAAGGGGAAACCGAAGCCGTTCAGCCGAAAAGGCGGCGGAGGAGACAAGGGGACGCCCGCGACAATCAACCATGGAAACATTCCACCGTCGATCGATCATGACGCTGGCGGTGTCACCATGTCGCACGCAGTCCACACAGTGGTGATTTCACTGGCCGGACTTCGCCGATTGCGATTTCAGCGACGTGCTGATGGTTCTGTGATCCCGGCACAGGAGCGTGATGGCGTTGAGGTCGCAGCGCGTACGGCATTGGCTGCGCTTGCCCTCGCAGGTGTGGTGTATCAGCGGCGCAATGGATATGACCTGCGGTCACGGTCGTTGCTGGTTGCCTCGGAGCCGCTGGAGTTCGAGCTGATCTCTTCGGACGGTGGAACGCCTAAGCATGTCGTGGTTGACGACGTTGCGGCACTCCTTCGTGCAGCGTCAGATGCCGCCGCGGCCCTCGGTCTCGGATGGGATTCTGCGCCCTTCACGCTGACGCCGACCCCAAAGCTTGTTCACCTGGTTGTGAAGTCTCGTGAACTGACGGCAGCTGGCTCGGGTGAGGATGAAGGAGCCGACCAGTAGTGCTCGCGATCGAGGTGGTGTTCCTGACAGGACGCTACGTCGCGACGGCGTACAACACGCGTGCTGAAGGAGAGTGGCCGCCTCATCCAGCCCGCCTGTTCTCCGCCCTCGTGGCGACGCATTTTGCCGCAGACTCGGCCTTGAGCCCGAATGCGGCTGAGGAACGCGCCGTTCTGGAATGGCTTGAGCAACAGGGGGCGCCACAAATTCGCGCGACGGAGGCCACGGTCCGGGACGTCGTCACGGTCTTTGTGCCAGGCAACGATCCGAAGACCGGTGAAGCGGTGTTGCCAGAAGGACGGGGCCGACAGCCAAGAACCTTCCCATCGGTCACACCGCACGAACCAGCCGTCACCTACATTTGGCCCGATGCCGAGCCGGGCGGTGGACAGCGTGTAGCGCTGGATCGTGTGCTTGCCCGCGTGGTGCGGCTGGGCCACTCGTCAAGCCTGGTGTCCATGCGGAGTGTTGAGACCCCGGGCGAGCCGACCTGGATTCCGTCGTCCTCGGGTGGAACGCCGTTCCGTGTGTGTGAGACGGGGCAGTTGGCGGCCCTGGAACGGGCTTTCGAAATTCATCGGGAGATCGAACCACGTGTCATGCCAGCGCGACACCAGCTGTACACCAGACCGACGGCTGCTGGAGCGCCGGCGCCGGTAGCTACCGTCTTCGGTGATGATTGGCTCGTCCTGAGACGGGTTGGTGGCCCCCACGTGCCGATGACGGCGTCTGCGGGGATTGCCCGGCAACTGCGCCGAGCCCTTATGTCATTCGCTCATCCCATTCCCGAGGTGCTCAGCGGACACACCTCAGACCGCCGCCCGTCCGAACAGCCACACATGGCGGTTGTTCCTCTGCCATTCGTCGGTCACGCCAATGCCTCCGGCCTGATTCTGGGCGTTGCGCTCATATTGCCGCGGGCCGTGGGCCATGAGGAACGCAAGGCCGTCTTCACCGCGGTCTCCAAGTGGGAGGCCACGGTCCGAGTCGAAGATGAGGAGACGCCGGCTCTGCCGCTCCACCTTGGTGACGCTGGCGAGTGGCTGCTGGAACGCGTCGAGTGGGGCGCAGTGGCCTCGACCCTGACGGCACACGCGTGGTGTCATCCATGCGACGTCTGGTCTTCAGTGACACCGGTCGCGCTTGACCAGAATCCCGGCGACCTCAGATCGCGAGACTCGCGCAAACTACTGGAAGCGATCGCTGCGGCGGAGGCCACCATACTGAAAGCCTGCGAGCGGATTGGCCTGCCGCAGCCGCTGAGTGTGGAGATACTTCCAGCCGCTCCATGGGCTCTGGCGGCGAAGGCGCGGCACTATCCGCGGTTTCCGGAACCGCAAGATCGGACGCAGCGGGTTTTGACTCACGCCCGCCTCACGTTCGACCGGCCGATCGCGGGCCCGGTGATTCTCGGCGCGGGTCGTTATGTCGGGCTTGGTCTTTTCCGACCGGAGCGCGGAGCATGAGCGGACACCCGCCCCTTGCCCTCGCAGACTTCAGCGCATTCTTTCGGGCCGTGCACGGCCAAGATCCATTTCCGTGGCAGGAGCGCTTGATTCGAGCTGTCGCCACTGACGGGTGGCCGCGATTGTTGGATCTCCCAACAGGCACGGGCAAGACGGCGGCGTTGGATGTCGCGGTGTTCGCACTGGCATTGAGTGCGGGGGGAGAAATGCCGGTGCCGCGCCGGATCATTTACGTGGTGGATCGCCGGACAATCGTGAGCCAAGCACATGACCGGGCGTTGCGGCTCCGGGAGGCGATCACAAGCGGAGATGCCGACGTGTTGTCGCGAGTTCGAGCCCGGCTCGGGTCGTTGTCCGGTGGTGGCGTTCCGCTGCGGACGGCTGAACTCAGAG
>CAYZLT010000040.1:9045-17050 GCA_964479175.1 uncultured Solibacteraceae bacterium
GAGCCGTACACCCGACCAGCCGTTGATCGCCGTGTCGACGGTCGATCAGGTTGGCTCGCGGCTGCTCTTTCGTGGATACGGCGTCACTGACGCGATGAAGCCCATTCACGCAGGGCTGCTGGGCAACGACGTGCTCTACCTCCTGGACGAGGTACATCTGTCTCAGCCGTTCAAGGAGACCCTGTCTGCCGTGTCCAGTCGGTATAGATCTTGGGCCGATGTTCCGATCGCAGCCCCATTTGTGGTGGTGGAGATGTCAGCCACTCCCGGTGAACCCTTTTCGCAGGCGTTCACCCTTGACGAAGACGATCGCTCCCATCCTGTGCTTGCACGGCGCTTGCGCTCGTCCAAGTTGGTGACTTTGGTGTCCGCCAAGCCGCGCAGACTGGTCGACGATATTGTGGCGCAAGTCGAGACGATGGTGGGCCGCCCTGGCGCGACGATAGGTGTCGTGGTAAACCGGGTGAAGACCGCGCGGGAGTTGCACCGGCGCCTGCAGGAAAAGAGTCGAGTTGCGCATCTGGTCACTGGGCGAATGCGCCCCTTCGACCGGGATGTGCTCGACCGCACGCTCTTGCCTCGGATTCGAGCCGGCCGAATCCGAAGCACCGCTGACGAGCCAGTCGTCGTGGTCGCAACTCAGACGATCGAAGCGGGCGCTGACTTCGATTTCGATGGAATGGTTACCGAGTGCGCGAGCCTCGATGCGATCCGGCAGCGCTTCGGGCGCTTGGACCGCCTCGGTGACCTGGACGGCAAGGGCCGTGGCGTTGTCGTCGCACCAAATGACGTGCTGAAGGACGATCCGGTGTACGGCATGGCCATTGGCAAGACATGGGAGTGGTTGAACACCATGTCAACAGATGGAGTGGTCGACTTCGGGATTGAGGCGCTGAATGTGCCCGCTGATGTGATCGAGCTCGGGGTGTTGGCACCCCGCGCGCACGCACCGGTGCTACTGCCGGCGCATCTCGACGCCTGGGTGCAAACGGCGCCGATTCCCACACCGGATCCGGATGTGGCCTTGTGGCTGCACGGCCCGGAACGGGGAACCGCCGACGTGCAGGTGGTGTGGCGTGCCGATTTGACGGAGGCGCTGCTGAGCGATGCCGCTGATTCGGTTGCCGCGCTGGAAGTGGTGCTTGGTATGGTCGAGGCCCTTCCACCGGTGAGCGCCGAGGCGATGTCTCTGCCCTACGCTGCAGCAAGGCGATGGCTGGAGGGGCGCGAGGAGCCGGACGTTGCTGACGTTGAGGGCGCGCCGAATGAACCAGACGACCCCAAATCAAAAGGCGACTCCAAGCCCAAGCCCGCGCTGGTGTGGCGCGGGGACAAGTCGCAGGTCGTGCTCGCAACGGCCATCAGGCCGGGGCAGACCATCGTGATTCCTGCCGACTATGGTGGCATCACCGCCGGCAATTGGGATCCTGCTGCGACTGCGCCTGTGACCGATGTCGCCGAGGTCGCTGCGTTCCACGCGGGACGCCCCCCTGTTCTTCGGTTGCATGATCGAATCGCGCAGGCGCTCGTCGGCGTTCGAGGACCAGAGCCAACTGATGACGAGGAGGTGGTGGTCCGCGATCGTGACCTGGTTGGCGGCTGGCTGGCTTCGCTGGACTTGGTACAGACCAAGGAATCGATGCGGACGCTGGTCGAAGCCCTCCGGTCCGGACCGAAGGCTGCATTGCGAGTCGTCCGTGTACCGTTGTCGACTGAGAGCGCTGGGCGCAGCTATTTCGTGGTCTCAAACCGTCGTCGATCGAAGGACCAAGATTCGCTGGCAGACGACCGCGTGTTTGCAGACGGTACCGAATCGTCCTTTACCGGTGTGGAGGTGCCTCTGCGAGCTCACCAAGATGCGGTCGCGACACTCGCCGCTGCGTACGCCGGACGGTGCGGTATGGGCGACAGTATCGTCGCTGACATGCGGCTGTGCGGACTGTGGCATGACGCTGGCAAACACGATGTCCGGTTTCAGCGATGGCTGTACGGCGGCAGCGAGTTCAAGGCTCTGGTGCAAGCCGAGCCGATCGCCAAAGGGGCCGTGCCGTTGATCGGTCCGCGTGACAGGCGCGAGGCACGCGAACGCGCGGGTTATCCCAAGGGTGGCCGGCACGAGTTGATGTCTGTGGCGCTCATGTCTGCTGCTGGGCCGCCGTTGGCCAAGTCGGCAACTGACTGGACCCTGGCCGCACATCTGGTCGCTTCACATCACGGGCATTGCCGCCCGTTCGCACCTTGGGTGCCTGACGACGAACCAGTGGACGTGCAGCTTGACTGGAATGGCGTGGCGGTGTCGGCGTCCAGTGCCCATCATCTGGAACGCTTGGATTCAGGCATCGCTGAAAAATTCTGGCAGGTGGTTCGGAAGTATGGATGGTGGGGCGCGGCGTATCTTGAGGCGATCTTGCGCCTTGCCGATCAGCAGCAGAGTGCGCGTGAGCAGAGGAACCGGTGACGTGTGATGCCTGAACTCGTGATGCGCGGATTCGATGGATCCAATCCTCTGGGGCTTTTCGCGGCGTTGGGCACGTTTGCCGCTATTCATCCAAGGCCGGCCACGCTGCGTTGGCAGTGGGAGGGTGTGTGGCGTCCCGTTCTCGACTGCGATGTCGCGGACATGGCCACATTGGTTGCCGCCCTGAACGAAGATTGCAGGGCCTGTTCGGCAGACCCGGCCCTGACGCTCGAGTACTCGGGTAAGCGAGACTTGAAACCTCCCCCTGATGTGTTCAGGGATTACCTTGAATCGCTGGTCGACAAATCAGGTCCGGATGCGAGGAGAAGTGTCGATTGGGCTGCCTCCTTTGCCTCTGACATCGCGACCGACAACAACGGCAACACCAAACCGACGGCGTTGCACTTCACGGCCGGGAACCAGCAGTTCCTTCAGATGGTTTCAGAAATCGCAGAGGGCCTGACAGCGGCTGACTTCCGTGAAGCCGTTGAGGGTCCGTGGACCTACAGTCGTCCTCTGCCCGTGATGGGGTGGGATGCGACCGCGTCGCGGGATTATGCGCTTCGTGCCCGCAACCCCTCTACAGACAAGAAGCTCGGCGTTCCTGGCGCAGATTGGCTCGCCGTGAGAGGGCTCTCGTTTTTTCCAGCGCTGCCGGTGGGCTCGCGAATAGTTACAACTGGCTGCGTCGGCGGATGGAAGTCCGGGAAGTTCCGGTGGCCTCTGTGGACCGTCGCTCTCGGACGTGACGTCATTCGTTCCTTACTGGCCCAAGACGTTGATGAGCTGACTCCATTACACCGGATCAGTCTTGGCCTCGGCGCTGTCTGTTCTTCCGGTATCAAGCGTAGCGATCAAGGCGGCTATGGCTCGTTCGAACCGGCCTCCCTTCAGTGGAGCTGACTGTGTCCATGAACGTTCCTGAATGTCTGGCTCTGGCACAGTGTCCAGTTCCCTCGGCCGCAACTGTTTCCAAAATGGAAACAGTTGACTCGTCGGCGAGAGCAATTGTCAGACCAGTCGATCCAGGAGAACCGCCGGCACGTTTGCTCGCAGCGCCGGCTGGCTTTCGAGAATCCGTGCAATGTCCGCCAGATCCTTCTGCCGCTTGCTCCCGCGTCGCTCCGGATCGAGAGCCGCCCACACCTTGCCCTGAAGCACATCGTCCACCCGTGCCACGGGCAGTTCGACGCCAAGCACTGTTGCGCGCGCCGCACGATCCACGAACGGCGCGTAACGGGGATCGGTCTGAAACTGCACCCGTAAGTCACTCCCAGTCTTCGATAGATTCACGCTGTGCGGGAACCGTTGCACCTGGTAGTCCTCTGACAGTATCGGCTCGATGCGAGCGAGATCCGGCGCGGCCAGCACCAGATCGAGGTCCAGAGTCACCACGGGCTCGACGTACGCGTTGACCGCCACGCCGCCGATCGCGCAGAAGCGCACATCATGCGCCCGCAGGAACGCGAGCACTTCACCCAGCATGTCAGTCCGGTCCCTCGTGACCGCCTTCCAGAAGTCCGTCGCCTGCACAGCACAGATATACACCACTTCGGAGTTCGGACACCGGTGATTCGCCCTCAGAACCATCCGTCAGGTACCGACGATGGGAGAGTCCAGCCATGGAGGCGAACCATGACCCAGACATTCGAAGCCGTGTTGCGCGTCGATCCCGATGGCCGGAGATAGCCTCGCAATCGACCACTTCACACTTCGACACACCTTCCATCGCTGCAGGCTGTAGCCCCCAGGCCCACCCGTCGATAGCCAGACGGGAGTCCATCTATGCGGCAGTCGTACCTCGTGTGTTACGACATCAGCCATCATCGTCGTCTGGCCAAAGTCGCCAAGGCGATGAAGGGCTTTGGTGATCGCGTCCAGTTCTCCGTGTTCGAATGCCAGATGACCAAGGCGGACCTGGTCCGCTGTCGCTACACCCTCGCCAGTCTGATCGACCACAAGAAAGACCAAATCATTTTCGTGGACCTCGGGCCCACGGAAGGCCGCGGCGATCGCGTCATCACGTCCCTGGGCCGCGCCTACTCGCACCTGGACGCGCCCGCCCTCATCGTTGGTTAAAACACGGAGACACGACACATGAGCGCCGAACCGAAGCCCGTCGTTCCAGCTCTTCCTGATCGGGCTCGGCCCGCCAAGGCGCTGCTCCGTGACACGAGCCTGCCGGACTACCTGCCGGCGCGGATGGTCAACGAGTTTGTCTACTGTCCGCGTCTCTTCTACTACGAATGGGTCGAAGGCGTCTTCGCCCACAGCGCTGACACGATCGAGGGCGCTCACAAACACGCGGCAGTCGACCAGAAGGCGGATCCACTCCCGCCCCCAGACGACGACGCGCCGGTCAAGGCCCGGTCGGTCACACTGTCGAGTGAGGACCTGCAGGTCCTCGCGAAGATCGATCTGGTCGAGTCCGATGGCACATCCGCGACGCCCGTGGACTACAAGAAGGGCGCTCCGCGGGACGGCGATGACGGGCCTGAGGCGTGGCCGGCCGATCGCGTCCAGGTCGGGGTCCAGGCCATCGTGTTGCGCGCGAACGGGTACACCTGCAATGACGCGGTGTTGTACTACGCAAAGACAAAACAACGCGTGCGCGTGCCCGTGGACGACGCCCTGCTGGCGGAGACCCAGGCGGCAATCGCTGACGCCAAGACGACCGCGCAAGGCGGAGTGATCCCGCCGCCGCTCATCGATAGTCCCAAGTGCCCGCGCTGTTCGCTGGTCGGCATCTGCATGCCGGACGAGACGCTGGCTGCACGCGATCGGCATGTGATTGAAGACGATGCCGTGCAACCGTGGCTGCTGGCGCCGCCAGAAGAGGCAGACGTGCCTCGTCCGGCTGTCCGGAGGCTGGTGCCAGCACGCGATGACTTGCGACCGCTCTATGTGGCCGGCCAGGGCATGAGCATCGGCCGGTCCGGCGACGTGCTTCGCGTGAAGGATCGCGATCGGAAGGTGGTGCAGGATGCCCGACTGTTTCAGACGAGTCAGGTCAACCTGTTTGGCAACGTGTCGATCACGGCTCCGGCCATTCAAGCGTTGTGCGGGGCTGAGGTGCCCATCGCGTATTTCTCCACCGGCGGGTGGTTTTATGGACTGACGCAGGGACTCGGTGTGCGGAACGCCTACTTGCGGGCCGAGCAGTTCCGCCTGGCAGCCGAGCCCACGTTCTGCCTGCGAGTGGCGTCTGCGATTGTCGCGTCAAAGGTCCGGAACCAGCGGACGTTTCTGAACCGGAATCATGTGGAGCCGCCTCGGGCGATGCTGGTACGGATGAAAGCGTTGGCCGAGCAGGCCGAGCGTGCCACAGCCCTTGATGAGTTATTGGGGATCGAAGGATTGGCGGCGCGACTGTATTTTCAGCATTTCGGTGGGATGATCAAGGTCGAGGATGACGCGCTGGCGACGTTTGCGTTTGAGCACCGCAATCGACGGCCACCGAAGGACGCTGTGAACGCGTTGTTGTCGCTGGCGTACAGCCTGTTGTCGAAGGACCTGACGATCGTGGCGGCGACTGTGGGGCTCGATCCGTTCTGGGGCTTCTTTCACCAGCCGCGCTACGGGCGACCGGCATTGGCATTGGATCTGATGGAGATGTTCCGCCCGCTGGTGGCGGACTCGGCGGTGATTACGGCGATCAACACCGGGATGGTGACCGCTGAGCATTTTGTGTCTGTGGGGGATTCCGTTTCCATGCAGCCCGAGGGGCGGAAGGGGCTGTTGCGGGCCTATGAACAGCGCATTGATACGCTGGTGACGCACCCGGTGTTCGACTATCGTGTGAGTTATCGCCGGGTCTTTGAAATTCAGACTCGCTTGCTGGCCAGGTATTTGGCAGGGGAGATTCCAGAGTGGCCGACGTTCGAGACGCGCTGATGCTCGCGAGCGGTGGGGTGACGGCGCGGCACGCATACTCGCTCGATGGCGGCAAGCCGTTGTCAGAGTTGGGGTTGGCGCGTCACTCCTTGTTTCAAGAGGGTAGAATGTTGGCACCTGCACTCGGGCGCTCGCAAACGTTGCCTCAGGTCCTTGAAAACAGGATACTTACGAAGCGCGCTATTTCCGCCGCTGAAAAGCGGCGGCCCCATTGAAGCCGGCTCGATGATGAGCGTGATCGACTCGCCCGGACGATTTCCGCCGCTGAAAAGCGGCGGCCCCATTGAAGCTTGAGTCGCGCGCTGCTTCAAGTGGGCGTCCCGAAGTGTATTTCCGCCGCTGAAAAGCGGCGGCCCCATTGAAGCCGCCGGCAGGTCCGCGATGCACGCGCGAATGACGGTATTTCCGCCGCTGAAAAGCGGCGGCCCCATTGAAGCCCAATGGCGTCCCGCGCCCTGTCCCGTCCTCGGATGCATTTCCGCCGCTGAAAAGCGGCGGCCCCATTGAAGCACTTCGCGGGGAACGAGAGTTCCGAAACCCTCAAACATTTCCGCCGCTGAAAAGCGGCGGCCCCATTGAAGCCCACTCACCGCACAGCGCCGTTTGTCGCGGGGCTCATTTCCGCCGCTGAAAAGCGGCGGCCCCATTGAAGCTGCAGCTCAGCGTTGTAGCTGTTCTGCGCCTTCGCCATTTCCGCCGCTGAAAAGCGGCGGCCCCATTGAAGCTTTCCCTCGACGGCATAGACAAGGATGTTTCCAATATTTCCGCCGCTGAAAAGCGGCGGCCCCATTGAAGCAATTAACCCGTAGGGATATACGCGCAACCCCCTGCTTCATTTCCGCCGCTGAAAAGCGGCGGCCCCATTGAAGCGCGGCCATTGAGACGCGGTTCTATCAGATGAACGTCATTTCCGCCGCTGAAAAGCGGCGGCCCCATTGAAGCAGCTTCGGGCATCGGTTAGGGCGCCTCCTTTGCGCTATTTCCGCCGCTGAAAAGCGGCGGCCCCATTGAAGCTAGAGATAGCCCGTAGCCGGCGTGACGTTCCCGGTATTTCCGCCGCTGAAAAGCGGCGGCCCCATTGAAGCCTGCCCTGCGTGATTGTGTGTCGCTGTTGATGTTGATTTCCGCCGCTGAAAAGCGGCGGCCCCATTGAAGCCAGAGAAGCTGCAGCACAAGCTGTTGTCGTTCACGCATTTCCGCCGCTGAAAAGCGGCGGCCCCATTGAAGCTGCACAGGCTGCGGAAAAGTCCCGGGCGCGTCATCATTTCCGCCGCTGAAAAGCGGCGGCCCCATTGAAGCATTCCGAGCGCGCGTCTGCATCCACACCCGATACGATTTCCGCCGCTGAAAAGCGGCGGCCCCATTGAAGCTGGCCTTCCGACTTCGCCCACGGCGTGATCATGGCGTATTTCCGCCGCTGAAAAGCGGCGGCCCCATTGAAGCCCGAAGGATGTTGAGCAGGAGTGGCTCGTCACGCCCATTTCCGCCGCTGAAAAGCGGCGGCCCCATTGAAGCCTGCGTGGGAGACTCCAGATGGACCTTGCCATCCTATTTCCGCCGCTGAAAAGCGGCGGCCCCATTGAAGCGTGTTGTGCGGCCTTGTCTAGCAGGGATTGCCAGAATTTCCGCCGCTGAAAAGCGGCGGCCCCATTG
>CAYZLT010000041.1:0-17013 GCA_964479175.1 uncultured Solibacteraceae bacterium
GATGAGTTCAAGCTGGCCCAGGCAAACTTGCAGGCGAACAATGCCGCCGGCGGCAGCCGCACGGGGTCGTTTGCGTATTTTGGTGCCAACTCCGGCACCAATCCGCTGCCGACCTACCTCGCGTACCTGAACGGCCGGACGGATGCCACGAATGCGGCCGCTTACACAGGTGGAACGGCCACGTGGACCAGCACGACGTTTGCCGGTCGCCTGGTCCGTCACAATTCGAGCCCGACGGGTGCTGCGGGTGACTTCGAGGGCAACTCGACCCGCCGCGCGAACGCGCTGGCGGCCGGATTGCCGGCGAATTTCTTCATCCCGAATCCGCGCGTCAACGCGGTCAACGTGACTGACTCCGGTGCGTTCAGTGACTACCACGCCTTGCAGATCGAACTGCGTCGTCGCCTCTCGCGGGGCCTCTCGGCGAGTGCGAACTACCAGTACGCAATCGAGCGTGGCTCGGCCTTCGACGGCTTCAGCTTTGGTCGCACGATGATTGATGCTGGCAACGTGCGTCACGCCATCAAGGGCCAGTGGGACTGGACGCTGCCTCTCGGCCGTGGTCAGCGGTTCGGGGCGAACATGCATCCTGTGCTGGATGCCGTGCTTGGTGGCTGGAGCATGAACGGCGTCGGCCGCATCCAGGCGCGCACGATGAACTTCGGGAACGTCCGGCTGGTGGGCATGACCACTGACGAACTGACGGACATGTACAAGTTCTACCGTCGGACCAATGCCACGTCCGGCCGCACCGAAATCTGGATGCTGCCTGAGGATGTCATCCTCAACACGCGTCGCGCCTTCACCATCAGCTCGACGTCCGCGACCGGTTACGGCACGCTCGGTGTGCCCGAGGGCCGCTACATCGCGCCAGCGAACTCCGCCAACTGCATCCAGATCAGAGCGGGCGATTGTGCGCCGCGTACGACGCTGATTCGCGCTCCGTGGTTCACCCGTATTGATGTCGGTGTGACCAAGCGATTCAACGTCAGGGGCACCATGAACGTCGAAGTGCGTGGTGACGTGTTGAACCTGTTTGACAACATCAACTTCAACCCGGCGGCCAACCCCGGCACGGGCGCCACGATCTTCCAGGTCACCAGCGCCTACACCGACGCCAGCAACACCTACGATCCGGGTGGCCGTCTCGGCCAGCTGATGATTCGGTTCAACTGGTAGAGACAGGTCGTGCGCGGTGCGCGGTGCGTAGTGCGCAGCAAGGAGTTAAGGGGCGGGTCCATTGGGCCCGCCCCTTTTTCATTTACACTGAGCCCTCCATGAGTCGCCTGTGTGTCTGCGCCGTGATCGCCTGTCTGGCGGTTCTTGTTCCCTCGCATGCCCAGGAGCGAACCGGGCGTCTCCTGCAAGTCGATTTCCTGGCGCTCGATGCCGGAGGAGCACACCTGCGGGACCTCACGCCGGCCGAGGTGGACCTGCGCATCGACGGCCGTCGACGCGAGGTGAAGGCGCTGCGGCGCATCGCGGCGGCGCCGGCGGCGGCCCTGATGGAGTCCGGCCTCGACGTGCCATATGGCACCAGCCTGGACTCGGCCAGCGGCCGCACGATCTTCCTGCTCGTCGACCAGAATTCATTTCGCGTCGGACAGGAGCCGCCCATTCGTGCGGCCGTGACGGGGTTTCTCAGAGCGCTTGGTTCGGCTGACATGGTGACGGTGGTGGGCATGCCGTACGGCGGTGTGCCCGTGCGGTCCACCAATGACCACCGGCGCGTGCAGCAGGCCATCGATCAGCTGGTGGGGCAACGCTCCGGCGATGAGAGCGGCTCGGACATGGCGTGCCGCACGCGTCTTGTGCTGGAGTCGGTGGAAACCCTGCTGACGTCGTTCGACAGCCGCACGATGCCGACGACGGTGGTGTTGTTCACCGCCGGGCTGTCAGCGCCGCGCCGGGATGCGCCATTTGCCCGAGCGCCAGGGATGTGCGAACTGCAGAGTGACCTCTTCCACAGGGTCGGTATCGCCGCCGGCGCCGCACGCGCCAACTTCTACATCGCACAGCCGGACGATGTGGGGGCACCATCGGGGGCGGATCGTGAGTCGCTCAGTGGCAGCGACACCGTGGCGACGAGCAATCCGCTGGCGGGTATTGAAAATCTCGCCGGTGTGACCCGCGGCGTACGACTGCCACTCATGGCGCAGGGCACCGGTGCGCTTGATCGGGTCGCCCGCGAGTCATCGTCGTACCTCGTCGCGGAAATTGAGCCACAACTCTCCGACTTTGATCCGCGCGGGCGTCGCCTCGATATCCGGGTCACCAGGCCCGGCGTGACGGTCCGGGCCCGCCCGGAAATCACGTTTTCGAGCACAGCAAATCGCTCGACAGGGGCGAGGCTCACGGTGTCGGACATGTTGATGTCAGCGGCGACATTCGCCGATCTGCCGCTCCGCGCTGGGGCGTACACGATGAGTGCGCCGGACGGCCAGGTCACGGTGATCGCGGTGGGGGAGCCCGTCGACGTTGGGGTCACGCTGGCCTCGGCCGGCGCCGGGCTTGTGGATGGCGATGGCCGGTTGGTGGCGCGATGGTCGGCCGTCGACGCGGGTGAGTTGCCGATGATGGGCGCCCTCCGGGTGCCTCCAGGGCGGTACCGGCTGCGGGTCGCGGCGGTGGACGCGTCCGGGCGCGCCGGCGCTGCCGACTATCGGTTTGACGCGACGTTGACGCCGGTCGGGAGTCTCTCGCTCGGGGCCCTCGTGCTCGGTCTGTCACGCGACGGGCAACTGACCCCCAGGCTGGAGTTCTCCCGCGAACCGTCCGCCCTGGCGTCGTTCGAAATCTACGGCGGCGTGCCAGGCACGGCCGTCACCGCGTCCCTGGAGATTGCGCGCACGATGGACGGCCCGGCCATCGCCTCTGTACCGCTGGCGATTCAGGCACAGGGTGATGGGCGCTACCTCGCGATGGGCACCGTGCCTCTGGGCGCGCTGGAACCAGGCGACTACGCGGTGCGAGGCTTGCTGCGGCTCGAAAACGGGACGTCTGGCCGCACGATCCGCACCCTTCGCAAGGTGCGCTAAAGGTCCGTACCTTTGCCCTATGGCCTTTGACCTTTAGCCTTCAGGCGTTTTGACCAGAAAATTCCTCGTACGTGCCCTTGAAGTCCTGGACGCCTGTCTCGGTAAAGACCCAGAGGCGAGTGGCGACTTCTTCGATCAGATCCTGGTCGTGGGTGACGAGGAAGACCGTGCCATCGAATTTCTGGAGCGCGACGTTGAGCGCGTTGATCGATTCGAGGTCGAGGTGGTTGGTGGGTTCGTCAAACACCAGCACGTTGGGTTTCTGCAGCATGATGCGGCAGAAGAGCAGGCGCGCGGTTTCGCCGCCCGAGAGCGCTGCGGTCGGCTTGAGTCCTTCTTCCCCGCGGAACAACATCTGGCCGAGCAGCCCGTGGATGTCCTGGCGCGTCAAGTCCGGGTCAAACGAGTGGAGCCATTCGGCGGCGGTCGTGCCCTTCTCAATCGCGCCGGTGTGATCCTGCGCGAAGTAGCCGATCGACGCCTCGTGACCCCACTTCACCGTGCCGGAGTCTCGGTCCCCGGGTGAGGCCGGTTGACCGGGGCCATCCGCCAGCAGCGCGCGCAGCATCGTCGTCTTGCCCATGCCGTTGCGGCCGATGAGGCCGATTTTTTCGCCGCGCGAGACGATGGTGTTGAAGTTATTGACCACTTTGAGGTGGCCGTAGGCTTTGTTGAGGCCTTCGGTTTCCAGTACGTTGCGGCCCGACGGCCGGTTCATCTGAAACCGGATGTACGGGCGTTGAATGTTCGAGCGGGCCAGATCCGTCGTCTGCAGGCGCTCGACTTCCTTGCGGCGCGAGGCGACTTGTGACGCGCGGGTGCCGGCCGAGAAGCGGGCAATGAAGTCGTTGAGCTGGTCGATCTTCTTCTCGCGCTGAACGTTCTCCGACTCGATGCGCGAGCGAATCTGCATTTTGGCCAGGACCATATCGTCGTAGCCGCCGGTGTAGGTGATGATCGTCTCGTAGTCGATGTCGGCGGTGTGCGTACACACGGCGTTCAAAAAGTGCCGGTCGTGCGAGATGACGATCAGCGTGCCGTCGTACCGGTTCAGGAACTCCTCGAGCCAGTGGATCGAGTCGAGGTCGAGGTGGTTGGTCGGTTCGTCGAGGAGCAGGCCACGAGGATTGCCGAAGAGCGCCTGCGCAAGAAGCACACGGACCTTCTGTCCACCCTGGCACTCGGCCATCGTGCGCTCGTGCAACTGGTCCGGGATATCGAGACCCTGCAGCAGCACCGCCGCATCACTCTCGGCGGAATACCCGTCCTCTTCACCAACGATGCCCTCGAGCTCGCCGAGGCGCATACCTTCGGCATCGGTCATCTCGGTCTTTTCGTACAGGCGCTCACGTTCCTGCAGCGTGTTCCACAGGCGTTTGTTGCCCATGATCACGGTGTCGATCACGCGGAACTGGTCAAACGCGTACTGGTCCTGACTGAGTACACCAATTTTGTTGGGGCGCGACACCGTGCCTTTTTGTGGTGTCAGCTCCCCGGTCAGGAGCTTCATGAAGGTGGACTTGCCGGCCCCATTCGGTCCGGTCAGGCCATATCTGCGGCCCGGACTGAACGTGGTCGTCACATCGTCGAAGAGCACCTTCGACCCGTACCGCATGGAGACGTTCGCTACGCTGATCATGAACTCATGATTCTAGCAGGGGATTTACAGGGAGACACAGAGGCACAGAGTTCTTAAGATTTTTGCAAAGAATTCTCCGCGCCTGAGCGCCTCCCTGTGAAAAAAAGCTCTATCCCGCGACCGAGAGCAGTTCGACTTCGAAGATCAGGTGCGCGTTGGGCGGAATGGTCGATCCGGCACCGGCTTCGCCGTAACCCAGGCTTGGCGGGATGACGATGCGGCGTTTGCCGCCGACCTTCATGCCGACGATGCCCTGATCCCACCCCTTGATGACCTGGCCGAGGCCGAGCGTGAAGGTGAAGCCGGGCCCGATGGTGCTGGCGTCGAACTGGCTGCCTTTGTTGCCGGCCGCGGTGGTGGAGTAGATCCACCCCGTGTAGTAGACCCGGATGGTCTTTCCGGCCGTGGCGTCGGTGCCGGTGCCAACGGTCAGGTCGGTGGTGGAGAACGGGACATCCAGCACAGGCGGCGGG
This sequence comes from uncultured Solibacteraceae bacterium, assembly GCA_964479175.1. GTDB lineage: Bacteria > Acidobacteriota > Vicinamibacteria > Vicinamibacterales > SCN-69-37 > SYFT01. Next base: position 5,151 of record CAYZLT010000041.1, read on the forward strand.
GCTGTCGGCGAATCGCCGCAGGCCACCGAGACCGCGAGAATCGCCATTGAAAGGAGAAGCTTCATAGAACGCATAAGTCCCGATCATAGCTGGGCTACAATTGCCACGCCAGCCGCCAGTTCTGTCCCGGTGAAAAATGCGACCAGTGTCCTGCCTCGGTGCTGTCCTTGTGATCGCTCTGGCCATCGCCGCAGCCCCGGTGCGAACCGTGGAGCAAGTTCAGAGGCCGGTTTTCCGGTCGGACGTCAATTTCATCACCGTGGATGCCTACCCGCTGTTTGATGGCCGGGTGGTGGAGGGGCTGACGGCCGACGACTTCGAAGTGCGCGAAGACGGACGGGTGCAAAAGGTCGAATCCTTCGAGTTTGTGCGCGCCAATGAGCGGATGACCAATGCCTCGAGGCGTGATCCAGGCACGCAGCAGCGGATGCTCGATGAGTTGCAGGATCCGAGGGCCCGGGCGTTTGTGGCCTATCTGGACGTGCACCATGTGGGCATTCCCGGCGCGTATTACGGTCGCCAGCCGATCGTGGAGTTGTTCCAGCGCATCCTGGCACCCGGCGATCTGTTTGCCGTGGCCACCTCCCAGAACCACCCGCGCGATTTGACCTTCGGCCGGCAGACCGATGTTGTTGAAGAGCAGCTGCGGAAACATTGGACCTGGCGCGACCCCGACGTCACCGTAAACGATGCGGAAGAACTGACGCTCACCAGTTGTTTTCCCTCGGCGCCAGACGTCGTGTCCGAGATGGTGGCGCGACGCCGACAGGATCAGCTGCTGGGGAGCCTCGAAGGCACTGTGGAATATCTCGGGGAGGTGCGTGAGGGAAGAAAGACTGTGTTTCTTTTCTCAAGTGGCTGGAAGTGGTTCGAGCCCAATCAGGATTTGCTCAAGCCGCTGAACGACCCCAAGCGTGTGCCACCCAAGGGACCGCCAGTGGGACCGACCCCGCGCATGACGCCGCCTGAGGGTCGCGCGAGTGATCGCCTGCTCGAACTGGCGTCCAACACCGGCGGCACCGCGGTGACCAACCGCAACGACCTGGTGCAGGGCGTGATTGAGGTCAGCCGCGAGTTTGAAGCGTATTACCTGCTCGGGTATGCCTCCGACAACACCAAGGCGGACGGCACACTTCGCCGCATTGAGGTGAAGGTCAGAAAGCCGGGCATCGAGGTGAAGGCGCGCCGCGGCTATCGAGCGTTGTCGAAGGCGGAGGCCGAGTCCAAGGCGGCGGCTGCCGCGCTGCCGGTCACCATCGATGCCGATCGCGCCGAGCTCGATGCGGCGCTGGATGTGCTGGCAGGCATCCGTGTGGGCGATGACGGCGCCTTTGATGCGCGGCGGTATCTGCGGGCCAGCCTGGCGCCCTATCTTGGTGCGCCGACCGTGTCGCGTGCCACTTCGTCGCCACGGTCGCCGGTTGTCGCTGTGAAGGCGCCGTCGTTTCGTCGCGGCGAGCGATTGCATGTCGAGTGGCCGATCACACAGGCGGTCGAGAACCGTGCCGCCCGCGTCGTGGGCCGCGACGGCACTCCACTCGGCGTGCAGGTGTCGCTCACCGAACGTGCGGGCACACCGACCGTGCTCATTGCTGATGTCATGCTTGGGCCACTCGCGGCCGGCGACTATGCGCTGGAGCTGACGATCACCGCACAGAGTGCACCCCGCCGCACCCTTCTTGCGTTCCGGGTGGTGCCATGAAGCGCACAGTCGGTGTGTGGGTGTGCGCAGTTGCACTGGTGGTCTGGACCCCTGGACTCCTGGACTCCTGGACCCCTGGACCCCAGGACCAAGTCCAGAGGCCGGTCTTCCGGTCTGACGCCCATTTTGTGACCGTCGACGCGTACCCCTTGCGTGACGGGAAAGTGGTGGAAGGGTTGAGCGCCGGCGATTTTGTCATCCGTGAAGATGGCGTGCCGCAGAAGGTCGAGATGTTCGAGTTCGTCGGCGGGGCCGCGCCGGAGCCCGAGACCACCCGTCGTGATCCAAACACGGTCGCCGAGTCGCGCGAGGCCGCAGCCGATCCCCGCGCCCGCGCCTTTGTGACGTACCTCGACATTCCGCACGTGTCGATCGCGGGCGCCCATCGCTCGCGCGTGCCGCTCGTGGAGTTGCTCAACCGCCTCATCACGGCCAACGACGTCTTCAGCGTGATCTCCAGTGAGCACGACGTCACGACGATGACGTTTGCCCGTCGGGTCACGGCCATTGAGGATCAGCTGGCGCGGTATTGGGCGTGGGGATCGCGCGACAGCGTGCTCCGCACGCCGGACGAGGACGGGCTGTGGAGTTGTTTTGCGTACGACGACAACGGCCAGGAGCGGTTTGTGCAAGATGGCGCACGGACGCGCGCATTGCCCACGGTCCTGATTGAACGTCACCGGGAAGACCGCCTGCTGACGCACCTGGAAGATCTGGCTTGGTATCTGGGCAGCCTTCGCGAAGGACGCACGTCGGTGTTGTTGTTCTCGGAAGGCTGGCGCTTGTTTCGGGCCGACCATCTGTTGAAGGTGGAGGTTGAGCGCACGGGCAACGAGAAGCCCGCCGCAGGGACCCGTGGGGGACAGATTGAGATGTTCACGACGGTCGCGCAGGGACAACGGCAGGCGTGCATTCAGGAGGGCGTACGGCTGGCGCAGCTCGATTTGCCGTCACGACAACGGGAACTGATCCGGCTCGCCAACAGCAACAACGTCTCGTTCTTCTCGGTGAATCCGCTGGGACTGGTGGCGACCGACTCCAATCCCGCCGAACGTTCGAGTTGGGGGGCGAGTGATGACTTCGCGCGTATCAACGCGCGTCGCGACTCGTTGATCACCTTGTCCGATCAGACCGATGGCGTGGCCGCCAATTCCACCAACGACCTGCGCGCCGCCCTGCGCCCTGTGCTCGATCAACTCCGGTCCTTCTATCTGCTGGGGTATTACTCGACTAACAAAAAATTTGACGGAGGGACGCGTAGCATCTCCGTGTCGTCCCCGCTCCCTGGCGTGGACGTCAAGGCGCGGCGCAGTTATCGCGCCCCGACCGAACAGGAGCGCGTGGCACGCGCCAATCCGGTTGCGGCACCTGCGCTCGACGACCTGGACATCGCCCTCGACGTACTCGCAGGCATCCGGTCAGCCGATGACCGGACGTTCAACGCCTCGCGGTATCTCAAGGCCGACGCGGCGCCGCTGCTTGGGATGCCGGCCGTCTTCCGGGCCACACCGTCGCCACGGTCGCCGATCGTGCCGGTCACCGCGCCGGCCTTCAGGCGCAACGAACGCATTCGCGTCGAATGGCCCGTCACGCGGGCACTCGAGATGCGTATCGCCCGCGTGGTGGGGCGTGATGGCAAACCCCTGGCCGTGCAGGTGGCCGTCAGTGAGCGCGTGGGTGAGCCGTCTGTGCTTGTTGTGGACGCCGTGCTCAGTCCGCTCGCCCCGGGGGACTACGCGATTGAGCTGACCGTCACCGGAGATGGGCAGACCAAGCGCACGTTCCTGGCATTCAAGGTGGTACCGTAACTCATGCGCCCCATGCTCCTCGGCTGCGCCCTGCTCGTGGCTTCACTCGTGGCTGTCCCCCCGGTCTTGACCGCGAACCTTGGACCCTGGACCCTGGAGGACCCTGGACCACAGGCCGCGCAAGCCCAACCCCAACGCCCCATTTTCCGGTCCGACGCACACTTTGTCACCGTTGATGCGTATCCCACCAAAGACGGCAAGGTCGTCGAAGGGCTGACGGCTGCCGACTTCATCGTTGAAGAAGACGGCAAACCCCAGGCCGTCGAGAGTTTCGAATTTGTAGATGCGACCGGAGCCACACCGGAGGCCACGCGCCGGGATCCGAACACGGTGGCGCAGTCGTTGCTCCTGGCGTCAGACGCGCGCATGCGGGCGTTTGTGGTGTACCTCGACATTCAACACGTGTCGGCGGGAGGAGCCAACGCTGCACGTGTGCCACTCATCACCTTCCTCAATCGCCTGGTCGGGGAGAATGATCTCATCTCGCTGACCACCTCAATGGTCCCCCCCAACGGTCTGACGTTCGGGCGACGGACGATGGGTGTGGAGGACCTGATTTCTCGAAACTGGAAGTGGGGGACACGAGACACGGTCCGCAATACGCCGCTTGAGGACGAGTTCGAGCAGTGTTTCCCCGCAGATGCCAACGGCGGCGAGGGGTGGATTCGTGACGGCACGGCCGTCCGCCGCTTGTCAGCGGTCCTGCGTGATCGGGCGCGCGAAGAAGCCGTGCTCGAAAACCTGGAAGACCTCGTGTCGTATTTGGGCACCCTGCGCGAGGGCCGCACCTCGATCGTGCTCTTCACCGAAGGGTGGCGACTGTTTCGTGGCGATTCCGGATTGATGGGGTACTCGGGCCGTCGCCAGCCCGGATGTGATCAGCATCTCATCCGCTACGCCAACATTGATGGTCAATCACGGTTGCGGGAAATCATCAACCGCGCCAATCGCAGCAACGTCGTCTTCTATACGGTCAACCCTTCCGGCCTGCAGTCGTTTGACTACGCGATTTCGGAGCGTGTGCTCGGCACCGGCAACATCAGCGAATCTCCCATTGCGCAGGGGTTTGACAACATTCAGAACCGGATGGGATCGATGCAGGCGCTGGCGCAGAACACCGACGGGATTTCGGTGCTCAACACCAACGATCTCAAGGCGGGGCTGCAACGGGTGAGTGACGCGCTCAAGGCGTATTACCTGCTCGGCTATTACTCGACCAACAAGGCCTTTGACGGTCGCGCGCGTCGTATCAAGGTCACGGTGAAACAACCCGGTGTTGAGGTGACGGCCCGGCGTGGATACACGGCGCCCAACGCCGCCGAACGCGCCGCCCGGGCTGAGGCCGAGGCCAATCCGATCGCGGCCAAGGGCCCATCGCCGGTCGACCTTGCGATGGGTGGCCTGGCTCGACTGCGGCCGGACACGGATCTCTACGTGCACACGACACTTGTGGGAACGCGCCTGACGACGTTTGCGGAGGTGGGGGCGGCGCAGGTGGCACGGGGCGCGCTGGCCAAGGACGCGGTGCTGGAGGTGACGGCGGCCGGTGCTGACGGCGCCACGATTGGCACCATCGAAGTGCCCGTGACCGCCGCGATGCGAGCCGCCAGCGCCACGCTCGAGGTGCCCGCGGCCGCCGACGCGATCACGGTGACCGCGAAGGTCCGGACGGCGACAGGGACGTTTGAGGTCAAGGCGCCGACGACGCGTGATGACGGAACGGTGCTTGGTGCCGGCCTGGTATACCGCGCCACGCCGTCCTCGCGTTCGCCGCTCGTGCCGGTGGCGAGTCAGCAGTTTCGACGGACGGAACGGGTCCACATTGAATGGCCCATCGCCGGGCCGCTCGACTCACGCGAAGCCCGGCTGCTTGGCCGCAACGGCGAACCCGTCGCGATCACCATCACGCTGACCGAAATCGCCCGCGACGGCCGTCCCGTCCTGGCCGTCGACGGCCTCCTCGCCCCCCTCGCGCCCGGCGACTACGTCATCGAGGTCACCGCCGGCGTGGCGGGGAAGACCGAGACGAGGTTGGTCGCGATTCGGGTGGTGAGCTGAGGCCCGCCTTCGCCAAACAGTCGCTGCGCTCCTGGCTACGGCGGGCGAAGGTTGGAGCGGGCTACGGGAATCGAACCCGTCTGACTGGCTTGGGAAGCCAGGACATTACCACTATGCTAAGCCCGCGAATTCCGTCTTCAGATTACGTCGTCTCTCCGTGCATTTTCAACTTCTGATGATCGCCAGCACTTCGTCCCGCCGTTGTTCCATGAGCTCGGGTGTCAGCGCCTCGAGGTTGAGCCGCAACAGTGGCTCCGTATTTGACGCGCGCACGTTGAAGTGCCAGTCGGGGTACTCCGCCGAGAACCCGTCGATCGTGTAGGTGTGCGCGTCCTTGTACTTCTCGGCAAGCGCCGCAATGCGCGCAGGGATCAAATCCATGCTCGCGACCTTCGTGTTGATCTCACCCGACATGAAGTATTTCTCGCGCAGCGGGGCCAGCAGTTCACGCAGCGTCTGGCCCTTGCGTGACATCAGTTCCAGCATCTGCAACGCGGGGATGAAGCCGTTGTCCGCGAAATAAAAATCGCGGAAATAATAGTGGCCGGTGACCTCGCCACCAAAGACGGCGTTTTCGTCGCGCATCCGGCGCTTGATGAACGCGTGACCCACGCGGTGCATGAGCGCCGTGCCGCCGAGCCGTTCGACCGTGTCCTTGACCGCGTAACTCGCGCGCAGGTCGTAGATGATCTTTTCACCCGGGGACTTGAGCAACGCTGCTTCCGCCAGCAGCGCCGTGATGAAGTCTCCGGCGATGAACTCGCCGGATCCGTCGATGAAGAAGCAGCGGTCGGCGTCGCCATCCCACGCGATGCCGATGTCGGCCTTGTCGGCGATGACGCGTTCGACAATGTCCCGGCGGTTTTCTTCGATGAGCGGATTGGCTTCGTGATTGGGAAATGTGCCATCCACCTCAAAGCAGAGTCTGGTGGTTTTGCACGGCAGCCGATCGAACAGGCGCGGCGCGACGAGCCCGGCCATGCCTGACCCGGCGTCGAGCACCACGTTGAACGGCCGGATCACCGACGGGTCGATGAAGCTCATGACGCGTTCGACATACGCGTCGAGCATCTCCTGCGTCTCATAGGTGCCCTGCGGCCGTGCCGGTGCGGGAATATTATTGCCAACGACCATGTCGCGGATCTCGCCGATGCCGGCATCTCCAGAGAGCGGGAACGCTTCGCGGCGGACCATCTTCATGCCGTTGTAGTGGCCGGGGTTGTGCGAGGCGGTGACCTGCACGCCGCCGTCAAAGCCATATTCGGCAACCGCAAAGTAGAGCATGTCGGTCGCGGCCATGCCGAAATCGACGATGTTGGCGCCGTGTTCACGCGCGCCCTCGATAAACGCCGTCGCAAGCGACGGCGAGGACGTGCGCATGTCTCGCGACACCGCGATGCGCAACGCGTCGGCGCGTCCCGGTTCTGCGGACTCGAGGTAGGCGACAAACGCGCGACCAATCAACCGTGCGGCCGTCTCGTTGAGTTCGGACGGGTAGAGCGCGCGCACGTCGTACGCTTTGAAGATGTCGGGGGAAATAGTCATAGGCGTGAATAGTCCGTGATGATGGATTTGTCACCGAGCAGGGCCTGGCCGCCCACCTCGACATTACGACCGAACTGACAGTGCCGTCCTGCGACGAGCGGGCCCAATTGTGCGCCCCGGTCAACCCACGTATGCGGCCACAAAATCGCGCCCGCCACCACGGCATCTTCACCGATGTGACAATGCGCGCCGATCACGCTGTGCGCGCCAATCCGCGCACCGGATTTGATCACGACGCCGGCGTCGATGAAGCACGGGCCTTCGATCGTGACGTTGGGTTCGATCCGCGCGTCCGGGGACACGACGGCCTGACCCGCCAGTCCTTCAAAGGGCGGCGCGGAGAAACGCCCCGTCATGATGTCGTGATGCACCTGCTGATACTTCTCGCGGGTGCCGATGTCGATCCAGTACCCGCGATACGTGTAGGCGACAAACGTTTCCTTCTGCGCGACCAGGGACGGGAAATAGCCCCGCTCGATCGAATACACCGTGTCGGCCGGGATGCGGTCGAGTGTCTCGCCTTCGATCACGTAGATGCCGGCATTGATGGTGTCGCACTTCGACTGCACGAGCTGTTCAGCGGTCGGCTTCTCGAGAAACGCCTTGACGCTCTGTTCCTCATCACACTCCACCAGTCCGTACGCCGACCGATTGTCGACCGGCGTCAAGACGATGGTGGCCTTCGCCTTGCGGCTGCGATGCAGGGCAATCACGGCGGGGAGGTCGACCGACGTCAACACGTCGCCGTTAAAGACGACGATCGGGCCAGACGGGTAATCGCCGGCCGCAAACTTGATCGCGCCGCCCGTGCCGAGTGGCTGGGGTTCGACCACGTACCGGATCGACACGCCGAGGTCGGTGCCATCACCAAAGACTTCCTCGATCCGGCGCGGCTGATAGTTCAGGCTGAGAATGATTTCGTCGATCTCGGGGACCTGCTTGAGCAACTCAATCTGATACCGGAGAAACGGCCGATCAAAAATCGGCACAATGGGTTTGGGTGTGGTGATGGTGAGAGGCCGCAGGCGCGACCCCTGTCCTCCGGCGAGCAGGATGGCTTTCATGTCAGCCTTCGATTGTAGAATATCTGCGGCGTGAATCTTCCGAATGCATTGACCGTCGGCCGGATCTTTCTGGTGCCGATCCTGGTGGTCGTCCTGCTGACCAAGTTCGACGGGTGGGAGCTGTACGGGGTCAGTAAGGAGATCATCGGGGCCGCGATCTTCGGGATTGCGTCGCTGACCGACTGGCTCGACGGCTATCTGGCGCGTCGCCGGGGCCAGGTCACGGAGTTTGGCCAGTGGATGGACCCGCTGGCCGACAAGCTCCTGGTGACCGCCGCGCTGATATCGCTGGTCCAGATGAACCTGGCGCCCGCCTGGATGGTCGCCATCATTCTCGGGCGCGAATTTGCCGTCACCGTCTTGCGCAGCATTGCCCACGCGCGCGGGCAGGCGCTGCCGGCCTCACCACTGGGCAAAATTAAATTGGTCGCGCAGGTCGTGGCCATCCTGGTCCTCATTCTGGGCCAGGGGCATATGCAGGGGTTTTTTGTGATTGGTCAGGTCGCGTTGTGGATCGCGACCATTACCGCGCTGGTGTCAGCCGTGGACTATTACCGCCGCTTCCCCCCGCCACGCCCGGACGACCGGGCGGCACGGCCTTAATCTCCGCAATACGACGCCGCGCACGCTCCATGTATTCGCTCTGCTCGAACTCCACCAGGATGCGCTCGTACCACGGCAGGGCCTCGGCCACATTGCCCATCTTGACCAGACATTCGGCCATGTGGAAGTAGACGGCATCACGGTTGGTGAACGCGGGGTCCTTGATGAGCAGCCCACGGAACCGATCGAGGGCGCCGATGCACACGTTGAAGCGCGCGTAGAAGTAGCCGATTTCGTATTCCGACTGCGACAGCCGATCACGCGCGACCCGTTCAAGCGCCTGCGCCTCCGGCAGCAGGGGGCTCGACGGAAACCGCTGCAGGAACAACTCGACCTCGCGGATGGTGTCGTGTGTGGCGGTCTGGTCGCGCTGCGGATTCAACATCTGGCGCGAGTAGCCGAGCGCGATTTTGTACTGCGCGTAGTCGGCGCGGGGGGAGACCGGGAAAAACGTCAGGAACTCACGGAACTCGTTGATCGCCAGAATGTTCGATTCGATCGAGTTTTCACCGATGTAACTGTCGCCGATGCCGAGTTTCGCGTTTTCCCGGTGCTGACTCTGCGGATATCCGTCCACCAGTCGTCGAAAATATTCCCGCGACGTAAACCACTTCTTGTCGGCCAACGTTTCGGTCGCCCGCTCAAAGAGCCACTGGTCGGGGTCCATCATGCCGGCGGGGGGCAGGCGCGTCGCACCACCTCCACACGCGGACGCGGCGGCCATCAGGGCCACCAGGGTCAAGAGAACTCGAACTCGCCGCATGCACATCTTCACCATTCTAATATCCCGACGCCCGTCGGTGCCTCACAGCCCCAGGCCCTTGAGCCACTCAAACTCGGCCCGCAGGCCATCGGCCAGGCTGGTCCGGGGCACAAAGCCCAGATCCGCGCGCGCGCGGCTCGTATCCGCGAACGTATCCCGCATGTCGCCCATCTGGGCCGCTTCGCGCCGGATGTCGAGCGGATGGCCGGCGATCTCCTCGATCCGGGCCAGCACCTCGTTGATCGAGACCCGGCTCCCGCCGCCGATGTTATAGACGGCGCCGGCCGGTCCCCGGTCGCCGGCGGCCATCAGGGCCGCCACGATGTCATCAATGAACGTGAAATCCCTGGTCTGTTCGCCGTCCCCATACAGGGTGATTGGTGCCCCCGTCAGGGCCGCCCGCATGAACCGGTGGAACCCCATGTCGGGCCGCTGTTTCGGTCCGTAGACCGTAAAAAACCGCAGGGACACCGTCGGGACGCCGTAGTTGGCCGTGTAGAGCAGGCACAGGTGTTCGGCCGCCAGTTTGGTGACCCCGTAGGGCGAGAGCGGCTGCACCTTGACGTCCTCCCGCATCGGAATCGGGACGTCGTCTCCGTAGACGGAAGAACTGGACGCGTACACAAAGCGGGTGATCGGCCGCGTCTTGACCGCCTCAAGCAACCGCTGCGTCGCGTCCACGTTGTGCGTGGTGTAGGTCAGGAAGTCCTGGCCCCAGCTCTTGCGCACGCCGGCCTGGGCCGCCAGATGGTAGATGTGGGTCACACCGTCGAGCAGTGTGTCGAGCGGGACCGACTGAATGGTGTCTTCCACAAACCGGAAGTTCGCGCGCGCGCGCAACGGCGCCAGGTTGGCTTCCTTGAGGTCGCGACCGTAGTAGTCGGTAAAACAATCCAGTCCCACGACCTCGTCGCCCCGCCGGGTGAGGGCGTCGGCCAGAGACGATCCGATAAACCCGGCCGCGCCGGTGACAAGCACGCTCATGCAAACACATCCCTGACTCTGGCCGGCAGGCGGCACGGGCGCCCCTGAAGGTCCACACCCGCATGCCGCGTATACCCGGAGGCCACCACCGTCTGATCGGCCTTCTGCCGAACCTCGTAGGAAAACTCCAGGCGCACGGGTGACAGGAGTCGGCCCTGCGTGTGGATTTCCAGCTCATCATCGTAACGCGCCGGGCGCCGATACTCGCAGTGGGCTTCCAGCACCGGCAGGCGGACGCCTGTGCCTTCCATCTCGCGATAGGTCCATCCTGAGGATCGGAGCAGGTCGGTGCGCCCGACCTCGAACCACACCAGGTAGTTCGCGTGATACACGACGCCCATCTGATCCGTCTCGGCGTACCGCACGCGGACGGTGCTCGTCGTGCTCACGGGGGCGGGGGAGGCGTCGCTCACGAGAGGGCGGCTCGTCGCAGCCCCACGGTGGCGGCCGCGGGGTCTGGCGCGCCAAACACGGAGGCGCCGGCCACGAGAATGCTGGCACCGGCGCGGAACAGGGTCGCCGCGTTTGAGAGATCAACCCCGCCGTCGACTTCGATATCCACGGCACGGTCGCCGAGTTGTGCGCGAAGGTCGGCGATACGCTCCACACTGCGTGGAATAAAGGACTGCCCGCCAAAGCCTGGATTGACCGACATCACGAGCACCTGATCCAGGAGATCAAACACCTCGCCGATGGCCGACAATGGCGTTGCGGGATTGATGGCCACCCCCGCGCGCAGACCCAGCTGTCGGATCCGCGAGAGCGTGCGGTGCAGATGGACGGTCGCCTCCACATGGACTGAGATCGTGCCGGCGCCGGCCTGCGCAAACGCGTCGAGGTAGGCATCGGGGTTGGTGATCATCAAGTGCACATCAAGCGGCACCGTCGTCGCGCGTTTGATGGCCGCCACGACCAGGGGGCCCATCGTGATGTTGGGCACGAAGTGGCCGTCCATCACGTCAATATGAATCAGGTCGGCACCGGCCGCGGCGACGGTCGCGACCTGCTCGCCCAGTCGCGAAAAATCCGCCGCCAACACCGACGGCGCGATCTGTACCGTCCTGCCGGTCTTTCCACTCGTCCCGCTCATCGGCTGACCTCCAGGGTGATCGGATCACCCGGTGCAATCTGAAATCCTGCCTGGGGTGTCTGGCGCACCACGGTGCCGGGTGGCAGGCCGGGATACGGCACCTCACCGAGAATGGTCACGCGAAACAACCGGCGTCGCAGCAGGTCGGCCACGCGTGTGCCCGAGGTGCCGATCACGTCCGGCATCACGTAGGTCATCGCGGCCTCGCCGCGATTAATAAGCAGGGCCACCTGCGCGGACTGACTC
>CAYZLT010000042.1:0-16728 GCA_964479175.1 uncultured Solibacteraceae bacterium
CACGGCGGTGTTGCCGGTACTCAAGGAAGGGCAGACGCTCGAGGTCAAGGAGCTCAAGCCCGACCAGAAGTTCACGCAGCCGCCCCCGCGATTTAACGAGGGCTCGCTCGTCAAGGCTCTCGAAGAAAACGGCATCGGTCGTCCGTCGACCTACGCGTCGATCATCAACGTGTTGCAGTCGCGTGAGTACGTCAACAAAAACGACGGCCGGTTCCGTCCGACGATTCTCGGCCGTCGACTGGTCGAGAAGTTGTTGTATCCGGCCTTCGACGATGTGCTCGCCATTGCCTACACGGCGAAAATGGAAGAGCAGCTCGATCTGATCGAAAAGGGCAAGGCGAAATACGCCAAAACACTTCAGACCTTCTACAAACAGTTTCTGAAGGACCTGGCGCGCGCAGAGAAGATCATGCCCAGCTACAAGGAAGGGCAGCCCACGGATCTGATCTGCGAGAAGTGCGGATCGCCGATGGTGGAGAAGTCCGGCAAGTTCGGCATCTTCCTCGCGTGCAGTTCGTATCCCGACTGCGACAACACGAAGGAAATCGAAGTCGCGGACGCGTCCACCGAGGAGCTTGAAGAGATCTGCGACAACTGCGAAAAGCCGATGATCGTCAAGCGTGGCCGCTTCGGCACGTTCCTGGCGTGCACCGGGTATCCCGAGTGCAAGACCACGCGCAAGATCATCGCCACCAAGCAGGGCGCGATGGCCGCCAAGGCTGACCAGATCCTGGACGAGAAGTGCCCGAAGTGCGAGAAGAACCTCGTGGTCAAGCAGGGCCGGTTCGGCGAATTCACGGCGTGCACGGGGTATCCCGAATGCAAGTACGTGAAGCAGCAGTTGGTCGAGATCAAGTGTCCAAAAGACGGCGGCGATGTGGCCGAACGCAAGTCACGTCGAGGCAAGGTCTTTTATGGCTGCGTGAACTATCCCAAGTGTGACTTCACGCTCTGGAACAAGCCGATTATTGAGCCGTGTCCGAAGTGCAAGGCCGAGTACCTCACGGAGAAAATCACCAAGCGGCACGGGCGGCAGTTGATCTGCGCGACTGAAGGGTGCGACTACGTGAAGGACACGCCGCTCGCGGACGCGGTCGACTAGGGCGCGTCCATGGTGAAGATTGTCGGCGGCGGTCTCGCCGGGTGTGAGGCCGCCTGGCAGGCGGCGTCGCTTGGTGCGGACGTCACGATCTATGAAATGCGTCCGGTGCGTCCGACGGCGGTGCACCAGACCGATCGCCTCGCCGAGCTGGTCTGCAGCAATTCGTTCCGTGGCGACAAACTCGACAACGCCGTCGGGTTGCTCAAGGAAGAAATGCGCCGGCTCGGCTCTCTCATCCTGCGCATCGCGGATGAAGTGCGTGTGCCCGCCGGCGCGGCGCTGGCCGTCGACCGGTATCAGTTCGCCGAACGGGTGACGGCCGCGATCGAGGCGCATCCCCGGATCCGCGTCGAGCGCGCGGAACTCGCGACCATCCCGGCGTCCACTCCCACCGATCCCGTCATTGTGGCGACCGGCCCACTCACGTCGGACGCGCTCTCCGCTGACATCGCCGCGTTCATCGGCCGTGAGCACCTGGCGTTTTTTGACGCGATCAGCCCGATCGTGCTGGCGGAATCCATCGACATGTCGAAGGTGTTCCGTGCCTCGCGCTGGAACCGGTCGCTGCGGGGCAAAACGCCCTCGGAAATGACGTCGGGTGTCTTTTCCGGGAGTGACGGATCGGAAAAGACACCCGACGTCATTTCCGAGGGGGACTATCTCAACTGTCCCTTCACGAAGGACGAGTACATCGCGTTCCATCAGGCGATCGTGTCGGCCGAAAAGACGGAAGGGCACGACTTCGACAACACGAAGTTTTTTGAAGGGTGTCTTCCCATCGAGGTGATGGCGCATCGTGGCGTGGACACGCTGCGGTTCGGTCCGATGAAACCCGCGGGCCTCGATGTGCCGGCGACGGGCCGGTGGGCGTATGCGGTAGTGCAGTTGCGGCAGGACACGCTGGCTGGCGACCACTACAGCCTCGTCGGTTTCCAGACCCAGATGAAATGGGGCGAACAGGCCCGCGTGCTGAAGATGATCCCCGGCCTCGAGAATGCCGAGTTCGTGCGGCTCGGCATGATCCACCGCAACACGTACATCAACGGTCCCACCGTGTTGAACGACACCTGGCAGACGCGCACGCGCCCGGATTTGTTTTTCGCCGGTCAGGTCTCGGGTGTCGAAGGTTACGTGGAGTCGGCGGCATCCGGTTTGATCGCCGGCCGCAATGCGGCGCTCCTGTCTCTGGGCCGGGAGCCGCGTCCCGCTCCTCGCACGACCGCGATCGGCGCACTCGCGTACTACGTGTCGCACGCCGACCCGGCCCACTACAACCCGACCAACATCACCTTCGGCATCATGCCGCCGCTCGACCAGCCACCGAGAAGCAAGACGGAACGCCAGCTCGCCACCAGTGCGCGGGCGTTGGAAGCGCTGGCGCTTTGGGAAGGCCAAAGGTGAAAGGCCAAAGCTGAAGGTACGGATGCCCTCCGTACCTTTGGCCTGTAGCCTATAGCCTACGGCCTTGATGATAACGTGACATGATGACGGCATCATGCGAACAATCATCGAGCTCCCAGAAGAGCAACTGACCGGCCTGGACGTGTGGTGCCGACGCGAGGGTATTTCTCGAGCCGAGGCCATTCGGCGGGCCGTCGCGGCGATGTTGGCGGAGCGGGCCAAAGGTGAAGCGGCCGGCGCGTTCGGGCTGTGGCGCGACCGGGCGGACGAGGCGCTGGCTGAGCAGGAAAAAATCCGGAATGAGTGGCGGTAGGCGTGGCGCGCCCGCTCGCCGACGCGGTCTTTGACACCAACATCCTCATCGATTACCTGATCGGCCGAGAAGACGCGCAGCAGGAAATTGACTGCTACCCCCGCCGCGCCATCAGCATCGTCACCTGGATGGAACTGCAGGTTGGGTCGAAAACGGCAGGTGAGGCTGACGTGATCGACATGTTCCTGCGCGAGTTCCGTGTCATTGACATCACACGGCAGGTGGCGCGCCGGGCGATCGATATCAGAAGACGGGCGCGCGTGCGGTTGCCCGATGCGATCATCTGGGCGACGGCGCAGTTGGAATCCGCTGTGCTCGTCACACGCAACACCAAGGACTTTCCAGCTGGCGATCCGGGCGTGAGGATTCCGTACTGATGGCGGGCGATCGGCCCCTCAGGGATACGTTGCGGGAGTTTCTGCAGTTTCTGAAACTCAACCAGAACGCCTCACCACACACGGTGCGTGCGTACGACACGGACCTGACGCAGTTTCTCGATCACACGGCCGGCATGCTGGAGCTCAAACCCAGTCAGGTCCCCGTGCGCGCGCTGGATGCCGATACGGTGCGAAGTTTCCTGGATGAGTTGCACGCGCGTGGCAACAGTCGTGCCTCTGCGGCGCGCCGCCTGGCCGCGCTGCGCACCTTTTCCCGATACCTCGTGCGTGAATCCCTGTTGCCCGACGATCCCACGCAGTTGGTGGGTGCACCGCGCAAGGAGCAGTCGCTGCCGTCGCACCTGGAACTCGACCAGATGGACCGTGTGCTCGCGGTGCCGGATGCGACGACGTTGCCGGGTCGACGTGATCGCGCGATCCTCGAGTTGTTCTATGCGTCGGGGCTGCGCCTGAGCGAGTTGGTCGGCCTTGATCTCGAAGACGTCAACGTCTCTGGTCGCATTGTGCGCGTGCGCGGCAAGGGCGGCAAGGAACGCCTGGTGCCATTCAACAAGACCACGGGTGAGGCGCTCCGACTCATGCTGGCCGATGCACGCATGGCACCGCCGCCGCCCGCGCCACGCCAGAATGCGCGCCCGGGTCCTCACGCGCGTCCGCGCCACCCACTCTTTCTCAATCAGCGCGGTGGTCGTCTCACCACCCGCAGCGTCGACCGCATCGTCAGGCACGCAGCGCGGCAGGCTGGCGTGCCGGGCACGATCAGTCCGCATGCGCTACGCCACACCTTCGCGACGCATTTGTTGCAGGCAGGCGCGGACCTTCGGGCCATCCAGGAGTTGCTGGGCCACGCCAAACTCAGCACGACGCAGCGGTACACGCATCTCGACCTCGGTCGATTGCTGGAGGTCTATCGCGCCTCACACCCGAGAGCCAAGTAGCGCGGGCCGCTGCCTACACAGCGATCGCCTCATGCAACATCCGCCTCGAACGTGGGATCTCGATGTTCAGGATCTTGATCTTGTAGTTCATCACCCGCGGACTGATCGCGAGCAGGTCCGCCGCGTCCTTCTGAATCCAGTTGGACATCTTGAGCGCCTCCGTCACGGCCTGTCGCTCGATTTCCTCGAGTGGAATGCCGGTGGGCGGGATTTTGACCACGCTCGACCGCTCCCCTGAGTGGGTGGACGTCTGTTCACCGATCTGCAGGTCGTTCAGCGTGAGGACGGTGCCGTCGGTCAGGAGGACGGCGCGCTCGATGACGTTCTCAAGCTCGCGAATGTTGCCGGGCCAGTGGTGACGCATCATCACCTTGAGCGCGTCCGGCTCGATCGCGTCGACACGTTTCTTCAGTTCATTGGAGAAACGTTTGACGAAAAACTCGGCCAACGCGGGGATGTCGTCCTTCCGGTCTCGCAGGGGCGGCATCTCGACCGAGACGACGTTTAATCGATAAAAGAGGTCCTCGCGGAATCGCCCCTCTTTCACCATGGTGGCCAGATTTCTGTTTGACGCGGTGATGATGCGCACATCCACGCGCAACGTCCGTGTGCCGCCCAAGCGTTCGAATTCGTGTTCCTGCAGCACGCGCAGAATCTTCGCCTGTGTGCTCGGACTCATGTCGCCGACTTCATCGAGGAACAACGTGCCGCCATCGGCCTGTTCAAATCGGCCGATGCGCTGTTTGTCGGCGCTCGTAAAGGCGCCCTTTTCGTGGCCGAACAGTTCCGATTCCAGCAGGTTCTCCTGCAACGCCGCACAGTTCACCTTGACGAACGCCTTGGACGCGCGCAGGGAGTTGTGATGAATCGCACCGGCGATCAGTTCCTTGCCCGTGCCGGTCTCGCCCTTGATCATCACGGTCGAGTTGCTGCGCGCCACCTTGGTGACGATGCCGAGCACCTGTTGCAGCGCACCGCTGGCGCCGACGATGCGATCGAAGTCGTAGTTTTCCTGCTGGGCATTGCGCAGATAGTCGACCTGATGTTTGAGATGGCGCAATTCGATCGCCTTGTCGATCTTGAGTTCCATCTCCTCGATTTCGAAGGGCTTCTGCACAAAGTCGACCGCGCCGATCTTCATCGCTTCGACTGCCGTGTGGATGGAGCCGAAGGCGGTCATGAGGATGACCGCGGCATGCGGCTGGACCTTGCTGGCTGTCCGCAGGACGTCCAGCCCATCAGCACCGCCCATGCGCAGGTCCGTCAGCACCACGTCAAACTGGCTGTCCTGCAGGCGTTCGATGGCGACCGTTCCGTTGGCCGCTTCTTCCACGTCGTGCCCCGCGTTGGACAGCGCCTTGACCAGGCCTTTGCGCAGTGAATCGTGATCGTCAACGACGAGAATACGTCCCATGTGATTGCTCCGTCAGATAGTCGGGCGCCGGAACCACCGGCAATGTGACCCGAAAGGTGGTGCCGCGACCAGGCGCCGAGGTCGCGTCGATGATGCCGTCGTGGGCGTCCACGACTTTACGTACGATGGAGAGCCCAAGGCCTGTGCCCTGCGGCTTGGTGGTGAAAAACGGACTGAAGATGCGCTCAAGGTCGTCTTCGGAGATCCCGGGGCCGTTGTCCTTGACCTCAATGCGGACCTGCGCGGGCAACGGCTGTCCGGCGCTTGCAGGCTCCGCGTCCTCGGGCACCAATGACGCGCGAATGTCCACGCGTCGTTCACCCACCGTGACTTCCATGGCTTCGAGCGCGTTGGTGATGAGATTGGTGAACAACTGTCGCAGCTGGTTCGGGTCCGCCGTCAACAGCGGTACGTCGTCGTCAACCTGGACCGTGACAAAGTGGGTCCCGTCGTCGAGTCCATCGATCGCGTCCTTGATCACCTCGACGATCGCCACATGTTCGACCTGCAGGCGGATCGGTCGCACAAATTCCAGGACTTCGACGACGATGGCGTTGGCCATCTTGGATTCCTTGATGATGTCGCCGAGCGTTTCCATCGCCTCAGGGCGGTCGGTGAGTTGGCGGCGCAGGACACCGGCCATGACTTCGATGCTGGCCAGCGGGTTCTTGACCTCGTGGGCGATGGCGGCCGCCATCTCGCCGAGCGTTGCGAGCCGGTCGCGCAGCCGTTCGCGTTCTTCGATCTGCTCCACCCGGGTCAGGTCCTTGAAGAAGAGCGTCAACCCGACCTGCTGTCCCTCGTCGTCATGAATGTGAGAGATGGTGTAGCCGATGGCGCGGCCCGTCTTGCGCAGTCGGAGTTCCGCGCGATTGGGCAGGTCTGATCCGTCGAAGGCCGACTGCAGAACGCGCACGACCTCGGGGCACTCCTGCAGCACATCGGCGAAGGGCTGACCAAGGTCGGCGCCCTTTGCGTGCAGGCCCAGCACGCGATACGCGATGTCATTCATCGCCGCGATGCGGCCATCACGCGAGATGGCGAGCACGCCATTGCGCAGGTTCAACACCATATGTCGGAAAAAGCGATCACCCAGGTTGGGGCTGGTGTCGACGGCGGCTACGGACGTGCGCCGCGTTGTGGTGCGCGGCTTGGCCGCCGCCTTCCGCGCTGAGGCCGGTGCTGGCTTTGTTGACGACGAACGTGACATTCGGACTCCCTGCATCGGCCTGGTGACTGATCGCAAGGCTCATGCCCGGCGGAGCAGGGCCATAGACAGACAAAACTGTCAGTTTGCGCCACATCAGAACAGGTCCAGTTTGAGGAGATGATTACAGAAACAGCCGGCAGTTACAAAGATGTAAGCGTTTCCCAGTTATTCATGAGGTCACCCACTTCCCACATCAGGGTTTGATGTCTGGAGACGGCGGCGTCGGCTGTGGCACGGTCTTGGTAAAACCCCGGTTCGGCCATTCGTGCTTCGAGCGCTTTGATCTCGGCTTCATGTGCGGCGATTCGAGTCTCGAGGTCGGCAATCCGCGCCTGGCGTTCGTCTTCGGCTTTTTTTAGTTTCCGAGCATCCGCGTCGGCCCGCTTTTTATCTTCGTATTTGATCGGCGTGGGCCCCTGCACCCCGCCTGGCTCCGGCCCCTTCCGCGCGGACGCTCCAGGGGGCTCCGCGTTCGGCGACGGAGGCTTCTGGCCAGTGGACCTGGTCTTCGTACCTTTGTCCTGTGGCCTTTGACCTTCAGCCTTTTGAGCCTGCTTCTGCTCTTTGCTCCAGAGAAATTCCGCGTACGTGCCCGGATAGACCGTGACGGAGCCGTGGCCAACTTCGATGATCTTGGTGGCCAGCCGATCGACGAAATAGCGGTCGTGTGAGACGAAGATCAAGGTGCCGCCGAAGTCTGCGAGGGCGTCCAGGAGCACGTCCTTCGAGTCCAGATCGAGGTGGTTGGTGGGTTCGTCGAGGAGCAGGGTGTTGGCGGGGCGCAGGAGCATGCGCGCCACGGCGAGCCGTGTGCGTTCCCCCCCGGAGAGGACGCCGGCCTTCTTGTAGATGTCGTCGCCGGCAAACAGGAATCCGCCAAGGATGTTGCGAATCATCGGCACCATGCCGATCGGCGAGTCGCCCTCCAGTGTCTGGTAGACAGTGCGCGTCGGGTCTAGTTTATTTGCCTCGTCCTGCGCGAAGTACTGCATCACGACCTGATGCCCTTCGCGCCGCGAACCCGAATCGGGGGATTCAGATCCGGAGAGCATGCGCATCAACGTGGACTTGCCCGCGCCGTTGGGCGCGACCAGCGCGATGCGATCTCCGCGTTCGATATGGAGCGACAGGTCGCTGAACACGACCTGTTCGCCGTACGCCTTGCGGACGTGTTCGAGCTCCAGGACCATCCGGCCGGACTTGGGACACGTGGGGAACGTGAAGTGCACCCGTTTGCGTTCGGGCGGCACTTCGATGATCTCGACCTTGTCGAGCATCTTGATCCGGCTCTGGACCTGTGCGGCCTTGGTCGCCTGATACCGGAAGCGATCAATGAACGCGCGCAACCGCGCGATTTCATCGTCCTGTTCCTGTTTGGCTTTGCGCAGCCGATCCATGCGTGCGTCGTATTCGACGAGGTACTTCGAATACGTGCCGACGTAGTCGGTGACCGTGCGCAACGAGAGGTCGGCGATTTTCGTCACCACCGCGTCGAGGAAGTACCGGTCGTGGGAAACAAGAATGACGGGATGGGGATACGCGACGAGATAGTCCTCGAGCCAATTGCGCGCATCGAGGTCGAGATGGTTGGTGGGTTCGTCCAGCAGGAGCAGGCCCGGGCGGCCCAGCAGCAGCTTGGCGAGCGCAATGCGCATCTGCCATCCGCCCGAAAACGCCTCGGCGGGTTTCTGGGCGTCCGTGCGCGCGAAGCCCAGGCCGTCGAGCACCTGCGTGACGCGCAGGTCGATGCTGTGTCCCTCTTCGCGGCGGAAAAATTCCGTGAGGTCGTGGTAATCGATCAGCAGCCGTTCATGTTCCCCGTCGGGCAGGGCCGGGTCCGCCAGCGCGTGTTCAATGCGCGAGATGGAATCACGTGCGTCGAGCAGCGGTCTGAACGCCTGCGACACTTCATCGACGAGTGTGCGTCCGCTGTGTTCCAGCCCGTCCTGCGGCAAGTAGCCGACCGTGAGGCCATTGGGCCGGATGATCGTGCCGGCATCGGCCTCGTCCAGGCCGGCCAGCATCCGCAGGAGCGTGGTCTTGCCGGCGCCGTTGGGGCCGCACAACCCGACACGTTCGCCGTCGGAGACCTGCCAGCTCACGCGGTCGAGTAACACGCGTTCGCCGAAACGTTTGGTCAGGCCGGACAGTTGGATCATGCGGGAGTACTGCGTCCGCCTGCGCGGCGGCGTGTGGGCACGAGGGCGGACTCAGACTTCGGCTGTGGGCACCGGCTCGCCAAGCGCGCGTGCGGTCGCGGCCAGGATCCGGGGCAGTCGAAACGGCTTCGTCAGATAGCCGGCCACGCCGAGGTTGATCGCCTCGATGGCGCTGGCCTCGGTCGAGTAGCCCGTGATGATGATGACCGGCAGATCGGGCGCCGACCGCCGGGCTTCTCGAATGACCGACAGCCCGTCCATCCCGGGCATCTTGAGGTCGGTGATCAGCAGGTCGTATTCCACAGCGCGCAGCCGGTCGATCGCCGACGCGCCGTCGGGCGCCGAATCGACGTCGTAGTCCGCCATGGTCAAGGTCTTGGCCAACAGGTCGCGCACGGCCTGCTCGTCGTCGACCACGAGGATACGCGGGCGATCGCCGGGCCGGTCCTTGCCCTCGCCGCGGCCGGTCTGTCGACTGGAGTCGAGCCAGGCGTCGATGTCCCGTTTGCGAAAGCGCCACTGCCGACCGACACGGACGGCGGGAATCTTCCCGGCCTTGATGAGGCGGTAGACCGTCCGCAGATTGACCTGCAGATAATCGAGCACCTCTTCCGTCGTCAGAAAATGGTCGTCAGTCATTACCCGGGACAGCATAACATCGCCGTCGAGCCCTGCGGAACGGCTGCTCCTCCAGAATTGAGTACAGACTGTTCCCGGCCCCGAGTCGTCTGAACCAACAATTGGAGCACCCCGGAGGGTGGGCCCCCCTGCACCATGACGTCAGATGAAGAACTGGTCGCGCGTGCGACCGCCGGAGATCACGACGCCTTCAACCAGTTGGTCAAACGCTGGGAGCGGCCGATCTATGCCCTGGCCTATCGCACGCTGGGCCGGGATGAAGAGGCGCGGGACGTCGTCCAGGATGCGTTCCTGCGGGCGTACCGGGGGCTGAAAGGGTTCAAGGGGGAGGCCAAGTTTTCCTCGTGGCTCTATCGAATCACCCTGAATCTGTGCCGGGACTGGATGCGCAAGGAACGTCGCGCCCCGGTCGCCCAGACCCCCGAGGGCGTGGACCCGATTGACCTGGCCGACCAGCAGGCCGCGCCCACCGAGTCTGTTGAGGACCTGGTCGCGCGCCGCGAGATGTCGGCGGCGGTGCAGCTCGCGATGGCCGACCTGCCCGAAGAGCAGCGGACGGCCATCATGCTGAAGGAATATCACGGGCTGACCTTTCAGGAGATTGCTGATCAACTGGATTGCCCGCTCAGCACGGTCAAGACGCGCTTGTATCAGGGATTGACGGTGTTGCGACGACGGCTCGAACGGCAGCAAGCGGAGGTCGCCAGCCTCCGACGCGCGACGTTTTCAGCCAGCGGTGGATCGAGATAGCGACGGAGTAGACGACGGAGTCGCGCGCCCACGCGCGAGTGAGGACGAAGACCATGTGCGACCAACGTGAACGATTGATGGACTATCTCTACGACGAGGCGCCACCCGCCGAACGCCAGGTGGTTGAGGCACATCTGGAGTCGTGCGGGGACTGTCGCGACGACATGCGCGCGTTCCGGCGCGTGCGGGAGGACCTGCTGGCGTGGGACGTGCCCCACTTTGAATCGGTGTGGACGCCGTTTGCGCCGGCACCGGTCACGCCCTGGTATCAGCAGGTGCCGGCGTGGGCGCTCACCGCAGCGGCAGGTGTGATGCTGCTGCTGGGCACAGCCGGTGGCTTCGCCGCGCAGGCACTGATGGCCAACGAGCCGGGTTCACCGGTTCAAATGGTGGCGCAGGCCGAATCGGTGCCCCTCGTGGACATCCCAGCGCCCGCGCCGGTCACGCCGCCCGCGACCTTGGTCAGCCTCGACGAGGCGGACGTGCGGGCCTTGATCCAGCGCGCGATCGCCGGCAGCGGCGTGATGCGCGTGGCCAACACCACGCCGGGGCTGTCGTCGGCCGTGCGTGACCAGTTGAAGCGGGAGACCGAGTCACTGGTCTACGAGCGCCACAAGGAACTGTGGGGGCAGATGAATCAATTCGTGGTGTCGGTGCAACACGAGCGCGTGCGCGAAAAGAAAGAATACCAGTTGGAGCTTGGCGGCTTGAAGTCGCGGGTCGACAGTCTTGAGAGCGACATCGCCTACATGCTGAAACAGCAGAACGCCAAAGGACAGCAGCAGTGAATACACAGATGAACAAGACACATGATGTCGCGCGGATGCTGGTCATTGGCGCCGTGGTGGTGGCGGGGATCGGCGTCTCGGCCCAGCAGATTCGCAACGAGGGGGTCTCCGCTGATGCCCAGGTGCAGCAGCGGCGCTTCCAGTTCCAGCTGATGGAAGGGGTGCTCGCCAACGCCGTGCGTCAGGGCGCGGTCGAAGTCGTGATGCGCGCACAGACCATGACGATCGGCGCGTTGTTCATGGGCGAGGCAAAGGCCAAAGGCTTCCCGCTCGATGGGTACGGGATCGTGTTTGACATCGAGATCCCGATCATCCGGGAAAGCGCGGTCATCGCGAGCCAGATGATGGTGCCCCCGCAGCCGCCTCCGGGCCCCCAGATGGTCGCGGGCCGCGGCCCGGGTGCCAACGGCACCACGCGCAGCACGGGTGTGATCACCGAAGATCCCATGGCCCGATCTCCGATCGTCCCGGATCCCTTTTTGACCGAGCCGAATCAGTTCTATCGCAACGCCGTGCGCGACAAACTCGTGGACGCCATGCTCGACTACTCGCGGCCGTTGAACATCCCCACCACCGAGTCACTGTCGGTCGTCGCGCGCAGCGAAGATGATCCGATGCCGAACAGTTTGTATGACGATTCGCGGACGATGATTCTCCGGATCACCGGCGTCAATCTGGCGCTGTACCACGAGGGGAAGATCACGCGTGAAGAAGCCAGAAAGCGGGTCATCGAGTCGCAGTTTTGATTTACAATTCCCCGGGATGTTGTCACGAGTTCGTCGCCTTCGGGCCCACGCTGCACGGCTGACGTGTGCACTGCTGCTGACGCTGACCGCGTCGGGCTGCGCACAGGTTGATCTCAAGACGGCCCTGGAGGTCCAGGAGCTGACATCGGGGTATTACGATGCCGGGGTGATTGAGGGAGGCCTGAACAAGCTGGTGCCCAGCGTGACGTTCCGCATCAAGAATATTTCCGCGGAACCGATCAGTTCGGTGGACATGGTAATTTTTTTCTGGGGTGTCCGGGACGAATTGCCCCAGGAACTCGACGAGGTCATCATCAAAGCCATTGGCAGCGACGGCCTCGCACCCGGCGCGCTATCTGAACCCATCGTGGTCCGCTCGAAGCAGGGCTTCTCACTGGAGCAGGCCCGCGCAGAGCTGTTCAACCATCGGCTCTTCCGGGATACCACCGCCAAACTGTTCATGAAGCGCGGCGGAAAGATCGTGTCCTTCGGCGAGTTCGTGACTGAGCGGCGCCTGCTGTTGGCCGCTCCCACGGACTCGGCGGTGCGGTGACCGCGCCGGCCACTGAGCCCTCCCTCGAGCGTCGCCTCGGCCCGGTCTCTTTGTGGTGGCCTCCGCGGCGATGATCGGCCACCGGCTCTTGACGGAACCCAGCGAAACGCTCTACGGCCTGCTCATCATCGCGGCCGGCATTCCGCTCTACTACCTGGTTGCGCGTCGCCGGTGAAAAAAGTGAAAAAAGACACCCGACGTCATTTACGCAGCAGGATCGCCAGCGTGACGAGCGCGAGGGTGCCGTCGGTGGCGGCAAACAGCAGGAAGGACTCCGGTCCGCCGTTCCAGTAGTGCTCGCGGAGAAAGACGCATGCGCCGAGGCCTTTCAGCACGGGTCCAAAAATCCAGAGGTAAGCGCGGTGTCGGACGGGGTCGCGCATCGGCTGGAGATACCCCAGGCCGACACACACTAACAACAGCCCGCAGATGGTCACAAAAAGACGGGGTTCCGGAACCGGAACCCCGAAGAAAGAGGCGAAGCGGTCGGTCGCCACGATCAGCGCAAGGCCGATGGCAAGGTCATACGCGAACGAAATGCCCGCGACGACCGACAACTGTCGCGACGACGTCACTGCTTCTTCAACGAGCCACGAATGGTCGTGGTGCGACCAGCCGTCATTTCAAACTTCGGCACCAACGTCTCGTATCCGTCGGCTTTGATCTCCACCAGGTGTTCACCCATGGTGAGCTCAAGGTGATTGGTCAGGCCACTAAAGTCGCCGACTACACCCACCAACGCGCCATCGACGTAGACCTTCGCGGACGCGGGTGACACTCGCAACCGGAGGGAGCCCATGGGCACCTCGTCGTCTTTTTCTTCACCTACGGCGACACTGCCATATGACGACGTGGTGGCGCCACCCCAGGGGTCACAGAGCCAGTAGCCGACCCCGTAACACCACGGGTCGTACGGGTTGTACCAGGAGCCGTAGCGATACATCGAATAACGCGACGTGCCATATCGCCACGGGTCAAACGAGACATATCCGTAGCCGTATCCACCGTAATACCAGGGGTACCACCGGCCCCACGGGCTGAACGGGTCGTACGGGAAATAGAGGTTGTAGTTGGGGCCCACGTTGCCGTACGGGCGCTCCATCGCGCCGCCGGTCTCTGGGCGATCGCCACGTGATCGTGAGCCGACGTATGTGGAGCCGGCGCCGGCACCCGCCGACACGCCTCCCCTGGGAACCGCCGACCCCGTGCGAGTCGTGCCTGGGCCGACGTACCCGTCGCCGCCACCACTGGACAAGGAACCGCCGCCACTGGACAAGGAACCGCCGCTGCGCGACGAGGAAGACGCCCCGGACCGGCTCGACGACGACGACGAAGACGAAGACGGCCGGCGGGAATCGGTGGGTGTCGAAGGCATCGCCGGCGGCGACACACGGCTTTCGCCTCCACCTGACGAGGTGGAAGAACCGCCGCCGGACGACCCTCCGGACGATCCGCCGGACGAACCCGACGAGGACGACCCTCCTGTGCGGGGAATCGCGGTCTGGGCCGACAGAAGTGCGGGAACGGCCAAAGCCGCCGTGACGGACAGGACCACGAGCGAGCGCGAATAGCGGACCATAACGTTCTCTCCTTCAACCCTCGGCAGGGGCTTCTCGTGGCTGGCTATTGCAACAATACTGCCACTCTGGTCAGGGGGCAATCCCGGCCAAACCTGAGGTAACAAGGCGCCTTGGGCGTCCTTGGCACCGGTCACCGGGTGGCCTCCATGGCGGACGGCACCGTCGTCTGTCGGTGTTTCGTATACGATGCCAAATTGGCCATGATCCAGACCCACGCCACCACGGTCCTCGCCCTTCGTCACCAGGGAAAAGTTGTCATGGCCAGTGATGGTCAGGTCACCCTGGGCCAGACGGTCGTGAAACACGGGGCCCGGAAGGTCCGCCGCCTGTATCAGGACCGCGTGCTCGCCGGGTTTGCCGGGTCCGCGGCCGACGGTTTTGCGCTGTATGCCCGATTTGAATCCAAGCTCGAGGCCCATCGCGGCAACCTTGAACGGGCCTCGGTGGAACTGGCCAAGGATTGGCGCACGGACCGGGCCCTGCGCCGGCTCGAAGCGATGCTTCTGGTGGCCGATCCGCAGGCGATGTATCTGCTGTCGGGCACGGGCGATTTGATTGAGCCCGATGACGGCATCATGGGCATCGGGTCGGGCGGTGCGTTTGCCATGGCGGCGGCGCGCGCCCTGGTGGCCCACTCCTCACTGACGCCACGCGCCATTGTGGAACACGCGATGGGGATTGCGGCCGACATCTGCGTGTATACCAACGCCCGACTGACACTGGAAGAGATCTGATGAACAGCCTCACGCCACGGGAAATCGTGGCTGAACTCGACAAATACGTCGTCGGCCAGGCGAACGCCAAACGCGCGGTGGCGATTGCCCTCAGGAATCGGTATCGCCGGCAACGTCTGCCTCAGGAGATGGCGGAGGATGTGGCGCCGAAAAACATCCTGATGATTGGACCGACCGGCGTCGGCAAGACCGAGATCGCCCGTCGTCTTGCCCGGCTGGCGCAGTCGCCGTTCCTGAAAATCGAAGCGTCGAAATTCACTGAGGTGGGCTACGTCGGTCGCGATGTGGAATCGATGGTGCGCGACCTGGTGGAGATCGCGGTGAAGATGGTGCGCGAAGAACGTGAGACCGAGGTGCGGGAACGCGCGGAGAAAGCGGCCGAGGAGCGCGTGCTCGACCTGCTGCTGCCGCCGCTGCCGGCCACCACCTCCGGGTTCGGCCCGGGTTCGACCGACGAGCAACGGGCACGTGACCACGCATCGACGACGCGGGAGAAGTTGCGGGAGCAGTTGCGGGCGGGCAAGTTTGACGGGCGCATGGTGGAACTCGACGTGCCCCAGAAATCGATGCCGTCATTTGAGGTGATCGCGGGATCGTCTGTCGAGGAAATCGGCGTCAATCTGCGCGACATGATGCCCGGCATGTTTCAGGGACGCACCCGGCGCCGATCGGTCTCGGTGGTCGAGGCGCGCGAGATGCTGATTCAGGAAGAAGGGCAGAAGCTCATCGACATGGACGGTGTGGCCAAGGCCGCGATCGATCGTGTCGAGAACTCCGGCATCATCTTCCTTGACGAGATCGACAAGATCGCCGGCAAGGAAGGCGGGCACGGCCCCGATGTCAGCCGTGAGGGTGTGCAACGGGACATCCTGCCGATTGTCGAGGGCACCACCGTCAATACCAAACATGGCATGGTCAAGACGGATCATGTGTTGTTCATCGCGGCCGGCGCGTTTCACGTGTCGAAACCGTCGGATCTCATTCCGGAACTGCAGGGACGATTCCCCATCCGGGTCAATCTGGAAGCGCTCGGGCGTGATGAGTTCGTCCGCATCCTGACCGAACCGCGCAGTGCCCTCATCACGCAGTACATCGCCCTGATGGCGACCGAAGGGGTCGACCTGGTGTTTACGCCCGAGGCGATTGTCCGGGTGGCGGAGTTGGCCACGCTGGTCAATGAGCGTACGGAGAACATCGGGGCGCGACGACTGCATACCGTGATGGAACGGTTGCTCGACGAAGTCTCGTTTCATGCTCCCGATCTTGACGGCCAATCGATTACGATTGACTCCGCCTACGTGGATCGCATGCTCGCCGACATTGCCAAAAGCGACGACTTGTCGCGGTACATCCTGTGAGACGCGCGCACCTCGCGGTGGCCGTAGTCGTGCTGGCAGCCGGCGTCACCGCCGCGTGCGGGCAGAAGGGCCCGCCCCTGCCGCCGTTGCGCCCGGTACCGGTGAGCCCGTCCGAGGTCGCCGCGCGGCGCGTTGACGATCGGGTGCATCTGCGCTTCACGATTCCTCCCACCAACCAGGACCCCTCCACACCGCTCGCGCTGTCCCGGGTCGATATCTACGCCCGATCGGTGGGATATGGGTCAGAACCGCCGGCGCTGACGCAGTTGGTGCATCGCGATTTTCTCGTGGGCTCGGTCGAGGTGCGGCCGACCCCGCCGCCCGACGCGCCGCCCGCCGACCCCGCTGCGGCTGTTGATCCGCGGCCTGCGGCTGGTGACGTGGCCGTGTGGTCGGAGACGTTGCCCGTCCGCGCGGAGCGCCCCCTCGCCCTGTCACGAGAGCAACAGATCACGCGCGCCGCGCGACGTCCCCTTCCGCTGGTGTTGCGGCCGTGCGAGGAGACCGCGACGACCACGTAGTACCGGGTCGGCAACACGACTCGCGGAAACGGCACCGCGACAAACGACGGCCACAACACCAGCGGAAGGGGACGTCGCCGGTCGGCGCGGGGGCGATGATTTACGAATCCACCGCTGACGGCGT
>CAYZLT010000043.1:0-16576 GCA_964479175.1 uncultured Solibacteraceae bacterium
GTTCGATCTTGATCGCCTCGTTGTACTCGAACTTCTCAATGTCGATCTTGGGCGGCGTCTTTTTGTCATCAACCGCGGCAGTCGACGAGCCGTCACGCTGCAGAAGATAGGTGGGTACCAGGCCCGCGCGTTCGCTCGTGGCCCAGGCCGAGGCCTGACCGAGCGTGATGAGGGTGCCGCCGCGACCGAGCCAGTCCTTGAGTCGGCGGATCTGGTCGTCACTGAAGGTGTAGCTGCCTGACGGCAACACCAAGACATCGTAGAGGGCCATGTCGATGCGTCCGAGCGACGACGTGCGCACGGTCGTCACCGGCTGCTTCCATCGCTGTTCAAGCGCGTAGCGTGCCCAGCCGGCCGAGAGGCTCGACGTCGGCGTGTCCCACGCGAGCAGGACACGCGGCGCCTTCAGCGCAGCGGTTTCATTGCTGCCAAGCGACACGCCGCTCTCGACAAACGCCGAATCAATCGGGGTCAGTTCAATGCCGTGTTTCGCGGCCGCCGCGCCAAGACGCGCGAGCAGATCCGGCAGGTTGCCCTGAATCCGGATGAAGGCGGAACCCGCCGGAAACGCCTTGCCCGCGATGGTGAACGTGCGCGGCACGTTGGTCATCTGCACGCCGGCCTGGAGCAATTCCACGGCGGCTTCGGCCGCCTTGAGTCCCCACGGCATGATGTAGCCGACCTTCGACGCGGCGAGAGGCGTGCCCGCGGCCGCCGCGACGGGTTCACGCGGCACCATCGTGGACCGCGTGGTCACCGACGTCGCATTGGGCACCACGTCGAGGTCGTACAACATCGCGAGATTCCACGCCGTCACGTCGTAAATCTGATCGCCCAGTCCACGGTCACGACGACGGGATTGTTCTTTGAGGAAGGCGTCGTCCATCACGATGGACGCGTCGAGGAGGTTGCGCACCAGACGACCCGCCGGCTGGGCCAGCGGCACGATGAGCGATCCAACCGGCAGTGTGCGAGTGCCCACTTTGATCGCCTCGTCTGCCCGACGAACCTCGATGCCCTGCGCCGCGAGGCGCTGGGCCAGGTGCATCGCACGAGCGGGGTCGGTGCCCGCATCGATCAGGTATTCCTTCGGGCCCGTATCGGCAAGTCGGATGGCGGACTGGCGGTAGGCGAGAAAGTCGCGCAGCATCGCTTCGCGGTTTTTCGCGGCCGTGATCGCTGTCGTGATGGCGGACGTGAAGTGTTTGATCACGCCTTCGCGGTAGGTCAGCAATTTGCCGTCCTGGCGCTGAAAACGGAGGCCACGCGCGGACGCCATTTCGAACGTCATGCCGACCGCACCGTGGAAGACCGGCCAGGAGTCGCCGTAGCCCGGATAAAACGCGTCGTAGACTTCGCGCACAAAATATCCGTAGCCGCGGCTGTCGAACACGTCACCGTTCGCACGTCCCATGGCTTCGAGCCATTTGCGCTGATCGGACGTGATCAGGGGATTGACGGGGTCGGCTGGCGGTGCGAAGTAGTATTCGTTGTCACCGCCTTGCTCGTGCAGGTCCACGGCGACCTGCGGAAAGAAGTCGAGCATGATCTTGATGCGGCCCTTCGTTTCAGGCTGCGACATCGCGAACCAGTCGCGGTTCATATCGAACAGGTAGTGATTCGAGCGGCCGCCCGGCCACGGTTCGTCGTGTTCGACCGAGGCCGGATCAGCGTCCGGTACCCCGGCGGCGCGTCCCTGCTGGTTGGCCGCCACAAATCGCGCGCGACCATCCGGATTCTGTGACGGGTCGATCAGCACCAGGGACTCGCGCAACACCGTGTCCACGTCGGCGCTTCCCTGCGCCGCCAGCAGGTGATACGCCTCGGCCAGCGCGGCGTCAGCGCCAGAGATTTCATTGCCGTGCACGGAGTGGAACAGCCACGTGATGACCGGCATCTCCTTCACGAGCTGATCGAGCTCGGCCTGCGTGGCACCGCGGGGATCGCCGAGGCGCTGCATGCCCTTTTTGATCGCGTCCAACTGCGCGATGCGCGCGAGGTTGCCGACGACCAGGACGTGCAGCGGCCGGTTCTCCCACGTCCGCGCATATTCAATCAGGCGCGTCCGGTCCGGCGCCGCCGCGTTGAGCGCCTTCAGGTACGTGGTGATGGCGTCGGGCGAGGAAATCTCCTCGCCGTGGTCCCATCCCAACACGGCTTTGATGGTCGGAATCTTCGGGTCATACCGGGTGCCGGGCCACAATTCCTGTGCAAACGACAGGGTGGGCACCAGGGACAAGAGACAGATCGAGAGGAGGCGGGAGATTCGGGACATACGAACAAGAGTGTATTCGAGGTCCCGGGGTCCCGGGTTCCCGAGGTCCAGGGGAGGTTATTCGAAGCGGGTCAGCGCGACGTCGATGCGGCGTACTTCCCCGCGCGCCGGACGCCACTGGACCAGAATCGGCGACTGGTAGAGCCCCTGGACGAGCTGGCCCTGGCCTTCTGATTTTGCGTCCGAGACCATCAGGTCGATCGACCGGCGCATGCGCAGGAACCGTGACGCCGGTGCCTCGAGGCTGCGGGCGACCAGGCGTTCAATCCGCGAGCTCTGCAACCCGAGCGAGTCAAGCAGTTGATTCATCGCGCGCACGAGATCGTACTGGGCGTAGCCGATCGCCTTGGCGGGTACTGCGCGGGGGTCGTTCCATGCGTGCCGCACCTTCTCGCGGGCAAACCGCAATGGATTCTGGAGCACTTCCGCGAGGTCATGCTTCATCAGCAGCGTTTCGTATTCATTGACCGTCAGGCTGGCGAACTGTTCACTCGTGGCGAGCTCCAGCCGCACTCGGCCTTTGGTCACGCCGTGCGCCTGCACCAGGGCCTGCACGGCATCCAGAAAACCGAGGCGCTGTTCCTTCAGGTTCACCGCGTCAATTGAATGGGTCGAGACCGGCACTGCCAGCGTGACGCGCGCGACTTCCACTTCGGAGTTGTAGCCCACGACGCGTGCGATCCGGCGACGAGGGATGTCCTTGTAGACGCCGTCAAAATCGACGAAGTAGATCGGGGCGGGCCGATGGGCGTCCCCCACCACACACGCACGAATCCCACCGCCCATGAACGCCAGGTGCGAGTCTGCGTTGGTGGGTTCGACCGCCTTCTGCTCCGGCGCGAGTTCATCGCGCAGGTCCAGCTGGTCGTGCCGATAGCCCGCGCCTTCGGGAAACACGTTGCGGAAGACATCCAGGTATGGGCTCACCGACCCGAAACGGTCAATCAGACGCGCGGCCAGACTCTGCGGCAGGAATCCAGCGGTGGAGTGTTCGGACGCATAAAAACAGTGGCGGAACCCCTGCACCGCGTCTCCATGGAGCTCCGCCGTGCGGGCCCGGATATCCACGACATCAAATCGGGCCCGGGGGGTGATGGGGAGTGCGAGTTCTATCGGTGACAACGGCGTAACGGTGCCTCGAAAGGAAAGGGTAACACGGCGGCTACATCAGCCCGCGAATCCAGCCGCCGTCCACGGCAATGGATTGCCCGGTGATGTAACTGGCCCGGTCGGAGGCCAGAAACGCGGCCAGGGCCGCAAATTCGCGGGGTTCACCGAGTCGGCCCATGGGAATCTGCGCCTCCCACCGGCCCGCCACGGCTTCGGGCGAGGTGCCCGACGAGGCGGCCATCTGGGCGGCCAAGTCCACCACCCGGTCCGTCCGGGTGTAGCCGGGGAGTAAATTGTTCACGGTAATCCCGTCTTTCGCGACCTCGTTGGCCAACGTTCGGGCGAACGCCGTGACCGCCGCGCGGAGGCTGTTGGACAACATCAGCCCATCCACCGGCTGTTTGGCGGCAATAGAGGTGATGTTCAGGATCCGGCCCCACCGGCGCGCCCGCATATCGGGGACCACCGCGCGTGTGAGCTCGACCGCACTTGTGAGCAACACGCGGGTCGCCTGATCCCAGTCCTCCGGCGACAACACATCAAAGGTGCCGGACCTCGGTCCGCCTGAATTGGTCACCAAGATATCGATGGGCCCACACGCCGACCGGGCCGACTCCACGAGCCTGGCCACATCTGCGGACGTGGACACGTCTGCCACAAAGCCAAACGCGCGGCCACCGGCACCAGTGATCTCCGCCACGGTGGCGTCGAGCGCGTCTTTGCCCCGCGCACAGATCACGACCTGTGCACCCTCGGCCGCAAGCTCAAGCGCTATCGCGCGCCCGAGCCCCTTGCTGCCGGCGGCCACAAGCGCCACACGATCACGGAGTCCCAGATCCATGGCGATTACCTCCGGAGATAGTCGTCAGTCTTGGCGAGCCAGTCCGCGCGAGGCGGGCTGAACACGTCGACATCCAGGGTGTCTTCGAGCGCCACGGCCTTGTGCCAGACCATGGACGGAATGTGGAGCACTTCCCCGGAGCGGATGATGACTTCCTGTTTTTCATCCTCACCGATATAAAAGTGCAGCGCGCCTTCAAGCACGTAGGTCAGCTGTTCGTTCTCATGCTGGTGGCGTGGAACGATGCACCCCTTTTTGAGGTAGACATGGGCCAACATCATCCGGTCCCCGGTGATGAGTCGGCGATCGAGCAGGTCGGTGACCTTCTCCTTCGGCATGTCGTCCCAGCGATAAAACGTCACGTCAGCCACAGTGTTTTCCTCCGCCGGGAAGATTACCCGAGATTGCGCGCCGCGTCGCTGAGTCGATCGTCCGCACACAAGAACTCCATCTCATCGTCTTGCGCCCCCGCCAGGAGGTGTTCAAAAGACGCGAGGTGAATGGCATCGCCGCCGCGAAGCGCGTGGGAGTCGGAGAGGGCGCCGGCCGACCGGACGAGGGCATCGCCGGCCTCCACCGTGAGAAAAGACGCCCAGTCGGCATCAAACCGGCGGCAGACCGTGCTGAGTTCCTGCGATGACAGCAAGCCCTCGCGCCTGCGTCGGGCAAACGTCGCCCGCACCTCCGCGTACGCGATGGCCGACGTGGCGATGAGGGTGGCCGATTGCACGCGGGCCACGATGGACTCCGAATCGGGCTCGTCTATGTACAGCTTTACGAGCACGCTGGAGTCCAGATAGAGCGTCACCGGCGGTCTTTTACGACCATTGTCGAGGCCAGTGTTCCCCGGGAGGGAATTCGGGGGCTGAGACCCAACTTGGGGGTGGCGGCCGGGCCGAGAGTCGCGATGACAGCCCCGCGGTCGGTCACGAGATACCGCTCTCCCGCCTGGGCGCGCCGAAGATGTTCGCTCAACTGCGCCTTCAGGGCGCGTACGCCTATCTGCATCATGGGGTCCTCCAATGTATCCACAATATCACCATATGTGGTCACCTTGCGCTGTGCAGACCGGTACACCGAAAAAAATAGCGACCCGCTAAACTTGGCCTCTGCATTGCATTGAACGTCGTCAACAACAATGCATCTGAAGGAGCAATTGCCCATGTCTCGAATTATGAAACTCTTCGTTGGCGCCATCGTGGTCACTGCCGCGGCCACGTCAGTCCTTATGGCGCAGGCCTCGGTCACCCTGCACATGCGCAACGGTGACGCGATCTCGGCGTCCCTGATCGACCTCGGCGCCGGTGGCTTTGAGGTCAGGGTGGGTGCCGACACCCGCATGATCCCCAAGGATCAGGTGGCGTGGGTCGACTTTGGTGGTTCGGTGAACGTGACACCGGCGGCCATTGACACCATCTCGGGCAGCAATCACCTCGTGGTGATGAAAAACGGCGACACCATGCTCGGCAACTGGGACGACGTGGGTGGCACGACGCCGCTGCGACTGAGCTTCAAGACTTCGGGTGGCGACCGTGATCTGACGTCAAACGACGTGGCGCGCATCTATATGGCGCGTCCGGTTGGCTCGGGCCTGGGCACCGGTGCCGGTGGTGCCTCACCCGACAGGGGCGGCATGCAGAATGATGGCTCCGTCGCGGTCATGGCGAACCAGCCGTGGACCGACACGGGGATGAACGTCAAGTCGGGTGAATTCCTCCGCTTTGAAGTCTCACGCACCATCCGGTTTGGCAACGGATCGGGTGATGAAGCCACGGCAGACGGCAACGCCTCAGGTCGCGCAAGCGCGGTGCTTCGCACGGTGCCTGTGCGTGCGATGCCCGTTGGTGGCCTGATCGGTCGCGTCGGCAACGGGCAGCCGTTTGCCATCGGCACCGCGCCGGAACGCATCCGCATGCCGGTGAACGGCCGTCTGTGGCTGGGCATCAACGACCTCTCGTTTGATGACAACTCCGGACACTTCCGGGTCATCATTCAGCGCGGTCAATAACGACACGCGACCGAACGACGTGAAGCCCGGGGGCAGCAGCCTCCGGGCTTTTTTTATGTATAGAATCCGACTCATGCAGAGATGGCTTCTGAAGATGCTGGTGGGGTTGGCGATGGTGTCGGTTGTTCCATCGGTGGTTCCAATCGAAGCCCAGCGAGGCGGTGGCGCGCAAAATTACGACTACTGGGCGCCTCAGCGCGAAATGATTCGGTACGGACAACAGGCCCTCTTCATGTGCAACGGCCTGTTCACGTCCAACCGCACGGTTGAGCAGGTGTTCGCGCACGAATTGAAGTTTCTGCCCAATCCTGTCGGCACGCCGCAAGGGGGCGACTACATCGTCGACACGGAGCGGACGTCCGTGGCCATCGGCAAGCCAGGCGGCGCCACGCCCGTGATGCGCGCAGCGTTTCGCGAAGGGATCGGCTGCGTGATTCTCGCGCCGAACCAGACGTTCGCCAATATCGAGAGCCTTCCGAAGTTGACGGCCCCGCCGGTGGGCGGTGACCCGGCAATGATCGCGTGGCCCGACGGCGACCTCGTCGCCAAGGAGCCGCTTCCCGCCGGCATCGATGCCGCCAAGCTCCAGGCCGCATCCGACTGGGCCTTTGATCGGCCCTCACCCGAACAGGACACGCTGAGTCTGCTCGTCGTGCACAAGGGCCGCATCATCCTCGAACGCTACGCGGACGGCGTGGATATGGCCACCAGAACTCGGACGTGGTCGACGGCCAAGAGCATTGCAGCCACGCTGATTGGGATGCTCGTGGATCAGGGCAAGCTGAAGCTGGACGACCCACTGCCCTTCGAGTGGCTGCCGCGGCCGCCAGCCGGCGCGAAGGATCCACGGTCGGCGATTACGTTGCGGCACGTGCTGCACATGTCGAGCGGCCTTGAGACGATCGACAACGGCGGGCTCGAATACGCGACCGGATCAGGCATGTCCTACTGGGCAGGCGCCAGTTCGGTGGAAGGCGCGCGCAGTCGCGCGCTAATCCGCGAACCCGGCACGAGCTGGGACTACGAAAACTACGACACGATCCTCGCGGTGTACGCGATGAAGCTGGCGCTGGGTAGCGACGCGGCGTATCACGCGTTCCCGCGCACCGCGCTGTTTGACAAGATCGGCATGCGCAACACGCTCGTGAGCACGGACCGCTTCGGCGACTTCATCTTCAGCAGCCAGATCTACACGAACGCGCGCGACCTCGCGCGACACGGCCTGCTCTACCTCAACAACGGTCTGTGGAACGGCCAGCGTCTGCTCTCGAAGGAGTGGGTCGACTTCGTGCGCACGCCTGCGCCGTCGACCACGACCCGCGGCAACGAATACGGCGGGCAGTTCTGGCTGGTCCCCGATGACCGCATGGATGTGCCGAAAGACGCTTACTCGACCAACGGCAACCGCGGGCAGTTCACGATGATCGTCCCCTCCTACGACCTCGTCATCGTCCGCCGCGGGCTCGACTACGGGCGGCAGGGGTTCGATCGGTGGGCGCTGACGGCTGAGGTCATCAAGGCGCTGGCCACGCCGGTGAAATGAGCTCGGAGTAGACTCTTGCCCATGACCCGATCAGCCGCCCGTCTCTTCGTCTTCATCCTCATTGGCACCACCGTCGCGGTCGCCCAAAGCCGGCCGGTGGTTACCACCGCCGACTACGACCGCGCCACACGCATGCTGGCCCCCGCGCTCAACGGTCTGGTGGTCGGCGGCACGGTGAATGCAACGTGGCTGCCCGACGGGCGCTTCTCCTATCAACGGACGACTTTGACCGGCACGCAGAACGTCGTGGTGGACCCGGTCCGCCGCACGAGTGAGGTGGTGGCGACGCCACCGGCCGGGGCGCAGGCGGCACCCGGAGCCGGCGGACGCGCAGGTGGTGGACGCGGCGGTCGCGGTGGCGGCATGACAATCACCAACAAAACCTGCGGCGCCAATGTCACGGGCATGACGGGGCCGCCGCCATCCTCGATGTCGCCCGACGGCAGCAAGGCGCTGTTCATCTGCGACTGGAACTTGTGGGTGCGCGACGTCAAAACGGGCCAGGACCGCCAGCTCACCACCGATGGTGTGAAGGACTTCGGCTACGCGACGAGCAACGCCGGGTGGACCACCAGCGCCGGCCCGTCCGTGTCGTGGTCACCTGACGGCAAGAAGATCGCCACGCAGCACCAGGATGAACGCAACGTCGGCGAGATGTACCTGGTGCAGACCCCAGTCGACGGCGGCCACCCGGTGCTCCGCGCGTGGAAGTATCCACTCGCCGGCGATCCAGTGGTGGCGATGATCACGCGCGTCATCATCAACGTCGAAACAGGGCAGGTCACCAAGCTCCAGATGCCTCAGGACTTCCACCGGGCCATGAACGAGGACGATCTCGACATGACCGAGTACCTGTGGAGCCCGGACAGCACCAAGCTCGGCCTGGTCTCGACCGATCGCTTCCACAAGGCGTCCACGGCGAAAGTGGCCGACGTGGCCACGGGCGCGGTGCGCACGCTGTTTGTCGAGACCGAAGACACACACGTGCAGACGCGCGTGCAGTGGCGGATCCTCTGGGACTCCGGCGAGGTCCTCTGGTATTCGCAGCGCGAGGACACCGCGCAGATGTTCCTCTACGACCTCACGTCCGGCGACTTGAAGAACCGCATCACCAGCGGTGCCGGCCCCATCACCAACATCGTCCGCCTCGATGAAAAGACAAGAACGATGTGGTACGAGGCGGTGGGCAAGGAGCCTGGGCAGGATCCGTACTTCACGCATCTCTACAGGATTGGATTTGACGGCAAGAACAACGTGTCGCTGACGCCGGACAACGGCACACACTCGACGCAGGTTTCTCCCGACGGCAAGTGGGTGATCGATACGTTCTCGCAGCCGGACGTGGCGCCAGAAACCGTGCTGCGCGACGGTGCGACCGGGGCGCTGGTCATGCCGCTTGAAAAGGCGGACATCTCGAAACTGCTGGCGACGGGGTGGAAGCCGCCGATGCAGATCAAGATGAAGTCTGGTGACGGCAAACACGACATCTACGGGCTGCTTTTCCGCCCGACGAACTTCGACGCAACCAGGAAGTATCCGATCATCAATCAGGCGTATCCGGGGCCGCAGTCGGGCAGTGTGGGCTCGCGCGCATTTTCAGCCGCGCGTGGGGATCGCCAGGCGCTTGCCGAACTGGGCTTTGTGGTGGTGAGCATTGACGGCACCGGCACGCCGAACAGATCGAAGTCGTTTACGGATGCCTACTTCGGCGAGATGGGTCGTCACAACACCTTGCCGGATCAGATGGCGGGCATGAAGGAACTCGCGACACGGTTCCCGTGGATCGACATCGAGAAGACCGCGATGTGGGGCCATTCGGGTGGCGGGTTCATTTCAGCCGGCGCCCTGCTGCAGGCACCGTACAACGACTTTTTCAAGGTGGGGATTGCCGAGTCGGGCAATCACGATCAGCGCCAGTACGAAGATGACTGGGGCGAACGGTATCAGGGTCCGCTCGTGAAGAACGCGGATGGCACGGACAACTACACGATCGAGGCAAACCAGACACACGCGGCCGGCCTCAAGGGCCGTCTCTTCCTGATCCACGGCACGATGGACAACAACGTGCCGCCGTACAACACGTATCTCGTGGCCGACGCATTGATCAAGGCGAACAAGGAGTTCGACCTGCTGATGATCCCGAACGCGGGCCATGGGTTCGGCGCGGCGAGCAACTACGTCATGCGTCGGCGGTGGGACTACTTCGTGCGCCACCTGCTCGACGCCGAACCGCCGCGCGACTACTCGATCCCAACTGGTGCGCCGGGTGGCGGGCGCGGCGGCGGCGGACCGCGCTAGTGGGCGATGACCTCGCCCGTCTCCGAGATGGTGACTCGCGACGTTGGTCGAAGCGGAATCGGGAGCTGGTACCGTGCATGACGGCGGTCGCCGGTGCGCACAAGCGCGCCCCTGGCGACAAGATCGGCAAGATCACGGGTCGCAGTCGCCGGTGACGTTTTGGCGATGGTGA
The DNA here is from genome assembly GCA_964479175.1 of uncultured Solibacteraceae bacterium. Taxonomy (GTDB): domain Bacteria; phylum Acidobacteriota; class Vicinamibacteria; order Vicinamibacterales; family SCN-69-37; genus SYFT01. The sequence goes on from CAYZLT010000043.1 coordinate 10,248, forward strand.
TGTATTTGCCGGCACTCAGGCCGCCGACAAAACCGCCGGGCCCTTCACGCAGCATGCGCAACAGGACGGCCTGCTGACGCGCATTGAGTTGTCCGCGTAACCGGTCAAGCAACCGCGTCTTGTCAATCAGGAATTCGACCTGTGCCGTGGAGCAGCCACGAGGTGATCTCGATGTCCTTGTTGGCCGCTTCGAGCGCGGCGTAGTATTCGCGGCGTCGCGTGAGGATCGTCGCAGCAAGCACGGTGAGTGACGGACGACCGAGGGCCTGAGCGAGGGCCTTTTCGGCAATCACCCGCCCAACACGGCCGTTGCCATCCCCGAACGGATGGATGCTTTCAAAATACAGGTGCGCGATCCCTGCCCGCGCCAAGGCCGGAAGTGGTTCCTGGCCTCGTGGCGCCGTGCGATTGAACCACTCGACATACCGCGACATGTGCTCGCCGACCTCTGCCGATGACGGGGCTTCGAAGTGCACGACGGGCGCGTACATCGGCCCAGACACCACCTGCATGGGATCGCCGCCGCTGCGGTACCGGCCGACATCCCGAAGGTCAGTGCGGCCTTGCGCAACCATCCCGTGCCACAACCACAGCGTCTGTTCGTCCAGCGGCGTGTCGAAGTGGCGGTAGACATCGACCATGATCTCGGCGATGCCCTGCTCCGCCGGTCACACCGGGTGCTGTGTCCCCGCGAGCCCCAGCTGCCGCCGGATGGACGACTGCACACTGCTCCGTTCAAGCACCTCGCCTTCAATTTGGGATGTGGTGACCGCTTCGTCACTCATGACGTCCACAACGAGGTGGTCGCGGTCTTCATCGTCCAAATGGCGGACGACGCCACGCAGCAGAACGCCGGAGAGCTGGTGGCGTTGCGCGACGAATAGGCCCGCCTCCGCTGAGGGCTCGCGGCGCTCTCAGCTTCAGCGGGCTGGCACGATCTTCTCGCGTGACGACGGCCGTCGACGATGGTAGCGTCGTCGTCAGAAACTGCCACGTACGCGGCCGTCGACGTGGCGGATTCTGCAAACGAATTCACGCACCGCCCGAAAATCGCGGCACCTTTCGGGCATGAAACCTGCTCCTCCCTTGTTGACGTGGAGGGACACATGACTGAGGTGGTGGAACGCGTGGCAAGACTCGAAGAACAGTTCGAGACGGTGACTCAGACAATGACCGACATCAAGGCGTCGCTCGGGCGCGTCGAGGGCCGGCTGGATACAGGCCTGGACGCCGTGCGGACCGAACTGCAGGCCGGCTTGGCGGACGTGCGGGGCGAACTGCAGGCCGGCTTGGCGGGCGTACGGGGCGAACTGCAGACCGGCCTGGCAGACGTACGGGGCGAACTGCAGACCGGCCTGGCGGGCGTACGGGGCGAACTGCAGACCGGCCTGGCAGACGTACGGGGCGAGATGCGAACTGGCTTCGCGGAAGTCAAGCAGTCCATTGCGCGGACAGACGACCGCCTCGACACGGGCCTTGCCGATATCCGACTCGAAATGCGCACGCAGTTTCGCTGGGTGCTGGGCGGGATCGGGGGTGCCACGCTGGCGATCCTCCTCGCCATCGTCGGCCAGATGCTGTTTGGGAGTTAGGCCCTGCTTCGCTGAGCGCTCTGGCGAAGGTTGGCTCCTCGGGCTGGATTCGAACCAGCAACCCTCCGGTTAACAGCCGGATGCTCTACCGTTGAGCTACCGAGGAACAAGCAGAACCCCAATTCTAGAACGTGGGTCCGAACTGGCGCAAGAACGGAATGGGTCCCCCTGGCTCAAGCCAGGGGGCTGCGAAGAATTTTCAGACGACTTTGACGTCGAGCGTGATCGTCATCGACCCGGCATAGGCCTTGGAGACCGGGCAGCCGTTCTTGGCCGCTTCGGCCACTTCGGGGAACGCCGCCGCGTCGATCCCGGTCAGGCCTTCCACCGTCAGCGACAGCGCGGAGGTGGTGATGGTGATGCCCGCATCGCCCTTGTCCGCCGTCACCGTGCAGGTGATCGTCGTCTTGGCAATCGCGCCACCTTTTTTGCCGACCGTGGCGTTGAGCGCCATGGCGTAACACGCGGCGTGGGCCGCGGCCATCAGTTCTTCGGGGCTGGTCACGCCCTCCGGCTCACCGATTCGGCGCGGGAAGGTGACGGGCAGATCAAACGCGCTCGAGCCGGCCTTGACCGTGCCCGTGCCTTCCATGATTGAACCCGCCCAGTTGATGGTTGCCTGTCGTGAAAACTCTGCCATGTCGTGTCTCCCTTGTTGTCCGCCGGGCTCAAGCCTGGCGGCTCCGAAAACCAAGAGCCCTGCGGCTCCACTACTTCTTCTTCGCCTTGCCTGTCTTGCCTGTGGTGGCGGTCTGGACTACCGCCCCGACGATCGCCAGCGCGATCCACGATCCGGTGACCCACCAGTTGCTCGGCCACGGGCCCATCGCGTACACGACCCAGATGTTGTCCGGGGTGACCGACAACACGTTAAGACGTTCACCGCCCAGCGCCAGCGCGCCCACAATCAACGTCCACGATCCGGCCAGCGCGGTGCCAATAATCACCACGTGGCGCGACACCGATAACGCACCCAGCGCACCCAACACCGCCGCAATCACAATCACCGCCGTGGGGGGATCGCCACCGATCACCCGCCAGGCCACGTGCAACGCGAGCGCTGCGAGACCGGCGCCAATCAAACCCACTCCGATAAAATATGCGGCGATCATCAGGCCGGCGCCAATGAGTCCGCCGACCGCCGCGGCCAGCACCAGGGCCCAGACGTTCTCAGTGCCCATCACCGACGAGGTGATCAGTGCTCCGAGAATGAACCCGTACACACCCAGCACAATGCGGAACAGGCGGTAGCCCGCAAAACAGGCGACCGCGCCGCTCACCGCAAGCACGGCGGCCACTGGAATCGCGTACGAGGCGGGAAGCATCGCCCGATTATAGTGTGTGACGTGTCCTGGACTTCGCGGCTGATTCCTGTTGGTGTGGCGCTTGCGGGCATCGCGCTGGTCATCTGGCAAGTGCAGTCGGTCGGGCTTGATGCGGTCGTCCAGGGCTTCAAGGAGGTCGGTCCCACCGGATTTGTCCTGGTGCTGGCCCTCTCCTTCCTGCGCTACACCGTGCGCGCGATCGCCTGGATTACCCTGATCGAACCCCCGCCGGGCCACACGCCGGTGCCGCTCCGCAGTGCCATCGCGGCCACGATCGGGGGCGACGCCCTGGGCAACCTGTCGTTTCTTTCACTGCTCGTCTCGGAGCCGGCCAAAGCGCTCTATCTCACGCGGTACGTCCCGGCCGAAGAGGCGCTCGGTGCGCTCGCGGCGGAGAACTTCTTCTACAGCGTCTCGGTCGCCCTGGTGATTCTCGCCGGCACGTTGACCCTGCTCGCCACATTCGTGTTGCCAGACGCGTGGCTCACCGCGTCCTGGCTCGCATTGGGACTGATGGGCTTCATCCTGGCGGCTGCCGTCTGGCTCGCCTGGAAACGCCCCGAACTGGCCGCACGTTTTGGCGCCAGCGACGCGCACCTGCTCGGGCGCGTGATTGGTCGAATTGGCGCCCTTGAACGCATCGCGTATCGCGGCCTGCGTGCGACGTCCTCCCGCCTGGTGATCGTGGTGGGCTGCCAGATCGTCTTCCATGCGCTGAGCATCCTCGAATCGTGGCTGACGCTCTATCTGCTCACCGGGCAATCGCTGTGGCTCAACGCGTTCCTGTTTGACACCGTCAACCGCGTCATCAACGTCGTCTTCCGAGTGGTCCCGCTCAAGGTGGGTGTGGATGAATACAGCGCCTCGGGCCTGGCCGATCTCATCGGCCTCACCACGGCCACCGGCTTGACGATGGCGCTGGTGCGCCGGGTGCGGGTGCTCACCTGGGTGGCCGTGGGCCTGATGATTACGGGGCGACGGGCCCTGCGACGCACGAGCGCGGGCTAGGTGTTATCCTTCGGATATGGCCACCATTCTGGTTGTCGACGATGAGCCGCCGATCCGGCAGTTGGTGGCACGCATTCTGGAGCGCAAGGGACATCGTGTGATTCAGTGCGGCGATGCGACGTCGGCGCTGGCCGTGACTGACGCGATCGACCTCTTGTTGGTGGACTTCGTATTGCCCGACATCAACGGCCGTGAGCTGACGTCGCAGTTGCGCGAGACGCGTCCCACACTTGCCGTGATTATGATGTCCGGTTTTTTGCCCGATCCGGAACTGGCCCCGCCTGCACCGTCGACCTTCATGCAAAAACCGATGACCCCGCAGGTCGTGGTTGACACGGTCGACCGGATGCTCGCGTTATAGGGCGGCGGACCTGAAGGTCACGTCCTACATCAGTTTCAGTTCCCGAAGTCTCTCGGCGGTCGCCTTCGCGGTCGTTGGCGCGATCCGTACGCGATCGGCCAGCTCACGCACATCCTCTGGCGTATCGACATCATGCCAGTCGATCGTGCGCCCCACCGTCAATCCGTGTGCAACGGCGGCGGCCTCGACGTCCTCAAGCATGTGTGGCGTGCCCCATCGCGCCTTGTCAAACAACTCCGGGACGACGTGGGAGTGGATGGTCAGTCCGAGAAGGTAAAAACTGCCGTCGCCGGAGGGGCCCGTCACCACGGCGTGGGGGTCCGCCGTCACTCGACGAACGGCATCGTCCAACGCTGCGAGCGGCAAATCGGGCACATCGGCTCCGAGCACAATGATCTGTGTGAATCCGGCCTTGGCCAAATCCACAAAGACATTACGCAGGCGATCCCCGAACGTGGAGCCGCGCTGCGGCAACAGTTGATCCCAGCGAATCCACGGTCGCGCGAGGCGCAGGCCCTCGAGCGGCGGTGTCACGGCGACCTTGAGAGTCACACCGTCCACCGCCCCGACACGTTCGACCAGATCATCAAGAAACGCGAGCACCAGATCGAGGCGCTGCTGACTGTTCGGCACCACGGGCGCGATACGCGCCTTGAGGCGAGGGTCTGACGGAGAACGCGTCAGAATGGCGATAACAGCCGACATCGATATAAAGACCCCACTTGGAATTGTACGCTACATCTCCCGACGGCCTTCCATGGCCTTCGACATCGTGAACTCATCGGCGTAATCGAGATCCGATCCAACGGGCACGCCCATCGCGATACGACTTACGCGTACACCAAGTGGCTTAAGCAACCGCGCGATGTACAGCGCCGTCGCTTCCCCTTCCACCGTGGGATTGGTGGCCACGATGATTTCTTCGACGGAGCCGTCGGCCACACGCGAGAGGAGTCCCTTGATTTTGAGGTCGTCGGGACCGACGCCCTGCAGCGGCGCGATCGCCCCCATCAGCACGTGATACCGACCGCGGAAGCCGCGTGTGCGCTCCACCGCCCAGACGTTTTCGGGTTGCTCGACGACGCAGATGATGCGTCCGTCGCGGCCGCTATCGGTGCAATACACACACGGGTCCACGTCGGTGATGTTGCTGCAGGCCGAGCAGTAGGTGACGCGATCCTTCATCGACAACATGGCCGCACATAACGCGTCCACGTCTTCGCGAGGTGTCTTGAGCAGATGAAAGGCCAGGCGTTGCGCGCTCTTGGCGCCGATGCCGGGCAGGCGTTGCAGGGCGGCCACCAGCCCCGCCAGCGGATCGGTCATTGCCCGCGATGCCATCACCCGAGCCCTGGCAGGCCGAGTCCGCCCATCATGCCCTGCATCTGGCCCGCGAGCGCTTCATCCACCTTGCGATGGGCGTCGTTCATTGCCGCCACGATCAAATCCTGCAGCATCCCGACGTCGTCTTTGGACACCACTTCGGGGTCGAGCGTCAGCGACAGCAGCTGTTTGTGGCCACTCACCACGACGGTCACCATGCCGCCGCCGGCCGTGGCTTCAATTTTCATCTCGGCCATCTGGCGCTGCAGGCGTTCCTGCATCTGCTGCGCCTGTTTCATCATGTTCTGAATGTTCACGTGATTTCCTCCACGTCCTCGATTTCGCCGCCAAGGATGTCCAGCACGTTCTGCACCGCCGGATCCGCCTTCGCACGATCCCGCAACTCCGCCTGCTTGCCTGGCGTGGTCGCACTGTCGGTCGCGCCAGGGTTCTCGGTCGCCGTGGGTATGGCGACGCCCTCACGGACCTCCACGGTCATCTTGCGACCGGTCTGGTGTTGCGCGAGGGATTCAATCCACCCCTTTTTGCCCTCGAGCTGGCCCTTGAGATTTTTGTGCGCCGGCGCGAAGGTGAACACGATGCGATCGCCGTCGATGTCCACGGTCTGCACCTGGGCGATGACCATGCCGTAGAAAATCTTGTTCTGCTCGCGGATAGTGGCGAGCAGCGATTGCTTAAACGACGCACTCGGTGCGGGGT
>CAYZLT010000044.1:0-16389 GCA_964479175.1 uncultured Solibacteraceae bacterium
CTGCCTCAAATACACGCGGTATTCTCGGTCGTCGCGCCTGGGCCGCCGGGCGCCGGAAGCCGTGTACTAAAGCGTCATCCGCAGCACACTAGACTTCGACCAGCGCCTTGAGTCGCCCGAGGTCGGCCACGAGCGCGGACTGCATCGGACCACTCACCATGAACTCGGGAACAAACCCCAGCCCCTTGAGTTCCCCGGTGTTGTGAATCTGCACACGCGATCCGTCACCTGATCGCTGAATGCCGATACGCGCGGTGCCGACGAAGGGGCCATCCACCAGCTTCAAGACCAGCACGTGCGGAAAGTGCACGGTCTCCACTTCCGTCGTCCACGTGAACTCCTTGCCCATGAACGCGCCGTTGTGGGTCACACGTGCGCCCGGCTGCAACGCGGCGTCATGCACCTCGACCGATTTGACGGCCTCCATCCACTCGTGTGATCGCTGCGGGTCGAACATCACGGCCGCAATGTGGGCCGGTGACGCGGCGATCTCGATCTCTGCTTTGACGTCAATCATGTCTTCGATTGTAGACCGCCGCGCCGGGTCAGTCGGGCATAGAAGTAGTACGTCAGCAGCAGGGGCACCAGGGTTCCGGCAAATACCAGCGGCATCTGCACCCACCAGGGCAGCCCTGAGCCGGACCACCAGACCTGCAGCGCCACCATCAATGGCAGGTGTGCGACGTACACCCAGTACGACGCATCGGCCATGAATCGGAAGACACGTGATGGGCGATTGAGCCGCGCGACGAACGCCCCAATCCATCCAAGGACCGACGCCGCCATCGTGAGGCTCGTACCAAACGACGTCATCCACCTGAGCAGGTCGGCATTGGCCGTGGCCCAGGGACCGGGCGCATACCGCGTCGCGACACCCACCACCGTGACCAGGCTGACCAGCACGCCCACGACCACGAATAGCCGCCAGTGGGCCGCGAACCGATCGAGCAGGTCCCGCCGCGCATTGATCACCCACCCCACAACGAAATACCAGCCGTAGAGTGCGATGACCGGCCAGTGCCACACCAGCGAACGATCGGGTGTGTCCACGTCCATGCCGCTCATCGTGGCCAAGATCGGCGTGGTGATCAGGGCCAGACCAAGTGGTGCCCAGCCGCTGGCCAGCACCGGTCGAAGCACACGATCGGCGAGGACAGAAAGAACTGCGGCCACGCCTGCGCGTAGCGCGATCCATCGCGCTGCGGCCACCAACACACTAATGATGGCGAGGTAATACAAAAACCACAGGTGGGTCAGGCCGATATGCGGCCATGGCTCCTGAAACGGCGCACCAAGACTCATGACCCACAACGGCAGGGATGCCACCGCTGGAGGAAGTTCCAACCAGCCGGTTGCACGCCCGCCAGAGATCCACACTGCCGAGAGCAGCACCTTCATCGGATACAGCGCGAGCACAAACACCAGGAGTAGGCGTCGCGCACGCTGACGCAGCCATGTGCCGACACCGCGTGTGCCGACGATCGTCGCACCAAAAAATCCAGCGATGAGAAAGAACACCTCCAAACGGAACGAGTGGAGGTAGTACACAAGCCAGCCCAGGAACGGCACCGGTGTTGAGGTCCCGACCGCCCACGCACCCGACGGGAGCAGGTAGGGCATCGCCGCATGCAGCACAAGCCCGAGCAGCAGCGCTACGCCACGAAGGGCGTCCAGGCCATGCAGTCGGTCTGCCTGTGGCACAGCCTCAGCGTGCGGCACAACGGTCGCCAATGGCCGACGCAGGAGCCAACCGCGCCGCGCGAGTATGACGGCCGGCACCACAATCGACGCGACGATGACGACCGGGACGATGACCGCCAGAAAAATGGCTGACGGCGCGACAAACCACTGCGACCGGAACCACTCGACGGCCAGCAGCGTGTTGGCCTCGGCGGCACGCACCGTCTGCCCCACCGCAAAATCGTGCGCGATGGCGATGAGCCCGGCCGCCCCTTTCCACGCGACCGCCACAAACCCGATCGCCCACCATCCGGCAGCCAGGCTGCCGAGTGCGAGCACACCAACAGCGACACCAAGGAAACTCAGGCTCACAAGACCCACGGTCGCGCCACCAATGGCAATGGGTGCCATGGCGAAACCGCCGATCGCCAGCAGCGGGCTGATGGCAAGGTCACCCACCGCGATCCACCCGCGCGCCCATCGTGACTTGAAGGCGCCGGTATCGAGTCCCCCGCTCGCAAACGCAAACACGGGCAGTCCAAGAAAGCGCCATCGTGATTCGTACCGGCGTGGTCCTGCCGATGTCATGCCCTTCGCGTCGAGGAGCGGCGCGTACTCGGCGTCAGTTGTACGCGTCTCGACCCGAATGCGAGCCACGTTCTTCTCCAATTGCGTCGAAGTCCTGAAGATGAGCCCAAGCAGCACTGCGGTCCACGCCGAGATGCCAATCGCCATGATCCATGGTGACCGCGTGAGCGCATCGCCGCCAAACAACAGCGCGGTCAGCAACAGCGCGACCATCACCCACACGCCCAACACGGCGTTGCGGAATCCTCGGCCCACGACCACCTGCTCCTGCGGCGATCGCGCATTCATCCGGATCACCTTCGACATGATCCACGTGGTCATCACACCAGCTGCCGAACCGACAACCGCGCCGGCACCCACGCCGGCGCCTTTCGCCGACGATGCGACGACCGTGCCCACGACGGCGGCGGTGGACGTGGCGGGAATGGAGACGGCAATCGCAGCCAGCACCCCTGCGGTGAAACCGGGTCCGGGCCGGGACCTGGAGAGTGCCGACTCAACCACGGATGCCAGCTCGGCACGCAGCATCGAGCGACCACGCGAGAGGCGCTGTTTGACCGTCTCCTGTGACAGGTCGAGCTGAATCGCGACCTGTGCGATCGACTGGTCCTCGCGATAAAAGAGCACCAGTGACTCGCGATAGGACTCGGGCAAGGCCCTGATCGCGCGCCATAACAACACTTCCTCCTCGCGGCTGACCGCCTGCGCGAGGGGGTCGTCATCGGTCGTGGCGGGCTCCTGGATCAGATCCAGCGAATCGGGCACGCCGCCGCGACGCCGGTCCTTCCGGCGGATGTTCGCGGTCATCGTGCGGGCAATGCCACAGAGCCAGGCGCGCAGTCGTGCGGGTTCCCGCAGGTCGTCGCGTTGACGCCAGGCGGCGACAAACGCCTCCTGCGCCACGTCCTGTGACCCGGCCACCTCGCCGAGTCCGGCGTAGGCCACCGAACACACCAGGGACTGGTAGCGTTCGACAATCTGTCCAAACGCGTCACGGTCGCCCTTGCGGACGCCCTGCCAGAGCAATTCGTCGTTGGTTATCGTATCCATCACCCTTCAAGTGGCCGCGAGGCGGCAAAAGGTGACGGTCAGGCTTGAGCGGCGGTAGTCGGCGTCTTGCGGGCGAGTGTCTTGAAGTGGGCCTCGGCGTACGCGACGCCGCCGGTGTCGTCGAGGTTGACCTCGAAGTCGTAGCCGTCTTCGGTCAATTTCAGGCGCACGTGCTCGACCACCCGCATGGCCAGCGGGCTCAGCTCGTCACGGGTTTTGTCGGGTTCGGCAAGCAGCGTGACCCACGCTTCGCGCTGGCCACGCGAGGGCTTCTTGGCCACCTGGTACCCGTTCCGGCACTTGTGAAGGATGTAGGACTTGAGTTCGTCCTCCGGCATCGTTTTGACCCGATCCCAGGATTCCACCCATCGTCTCGTTCTCGGCAGCATCGCCCGTCTATTGTGCCATCGGCGCGACCCCGTCCACCAGAGGTGACGTGAGTTAGTCGGGGAATCGATTAACCACAATTTTCCTCACCATCACCGGGTCTTTCGGCGTCTCCCCGTAGACCGCGACCCCCGCAATTTTCGCCACGGTCTCCATGCCTCGAACGACGCGAGCGAAGACGGCGTACTGGTTATCCAGGGAACTGCACTCGCCGGTGCAAATGAAGAATGACGAGGTCGCGCTCGCGGGATCGTCAGCGCGGGCCATTGAGAGAATGCCGGGCACATGCGGCGTCGATGAAAACTCCGGCTGCAGGTTGTGAATCAGCGCGGCCTGCTTCTCGGTCAGCGGCTTGGTGCGGTCCGCCAGGGATCCTGTTTGCACCACAAAGTTCCGCACCACGCGATGAAAGGGCGTGTCGTCATACACACCGGCCGCCGCAAGCTGGAGGAAATTCCGCACCGTCTCGGGCGCCACGGCCGGCAACATCTCCACTTCAATCTCACCCATCGTTGTCTGAAGCACCGCGCGGTACTTGCCGAGTTCCCCGGCCGAGGCTGTGGCAAACGGATCGACCACCGGTGGCGGCGTGTCGCGAATCGTCACCTTCGTGATCGTGACGCGCTCCTTTGCCATCCCCTTCTCGTCCGCGTCGATCGCCGAGATCGCCTGAACGACGTCGATGCCTTCCACCAGACGGCCGAAGATTGAATATTGCCCGTCCAGAGCGAGTTGTGGATTGGCACAGACAAAAAACTGCAGGCCGCCGCTGTCGGGTTGCCCGGGGGCGAGCACGGCGCTCACCGTCCCGATGGTGTGGGATTCGGCGCTCAGTTCACGCCGCAGCCGGTTCATGCCGCCGGTGCCATAGGCGGCCGCCTTGCCGAGGTCCTTGCTGATCGGATCGCCGCCCTGAATGATCCCGTATTTAATGACCCGGTGAAACGTCGTCCCCTCAAAGGCGCCCTCCTGCGCGTTCTTGATGAAAAATCCCACATGGTTGGGCGCTGCCACCGGCAGCAGCTCAAAAACGAACGTCCCCTTGGACGTCTCGACCACCGCCTGTTTGTTGGCCATCTCGGCCGCGGTCAATGGAGTGGCGAAAAACGCCTGGCGCTGAGGCGCCGCCTGCACGAGGAGCGCCAGGATCGTCGGAATGAGCCACATGCGTTCAGGTTACCGCAACCCAACCTGAGGTAGATTGTGCGGATGACAGCACCCCTTCTCCGTCGCGCTGGATTTTTCGCCGGGCTTCTGGCCATGTCCATGGCCTGTGCCCGAACCCCACCCGAGACCCTGGCCGAGCTTCCGAACATTGATACCACCCGCGTCCTCGCGGACATCACGCGCCTGTCGTCGGACCAGTTCCAGGGCCGCGCACCCGGGGGTGAAGGCGAACGCCTCACGGTTGAGTACCTGACGACACAGTTCAAGGCCGCGGGACTCGAGCCGGGGAATCCCGACGGGACCTACGTGCAGAACGTGCCACTTGTGGGTCTGCGTCCAATGGTGACCGCACCGTTCACGCTCACACAGGGCGGCAAATCGCGAACGCTCCGCGTGCTTGGCGACGTCGTGCCGTTCAGCACGCGCGTTGCCGAGGAGGTGTCGCTCGCCGATTCCGAAATGGTGTTTGTCGGCTACGGCATCCAGGCGCCTGAATTTCAGTGGGACGACTTCAAGGGTGTCGACGTCAAGGGCAAGACCATCCTGATGCTGGTCAACGATCCGCCGATCGCCGGTTCGGGTCCCGGCAACCTTGATCCGACAGTCTTTGGCGGCAAAGCGATGACCTATTACGGCCGCTGGACCTACAAGTTCTCCAAAGCCGCCGAGATGGGGGCCGCCGGCGTGCTGGTGATTCACGAAACCGAACCCGCCGGTTATCCGTTCTCGGTCGCGCAAGGGATGGGCGGCGAACGCTTCAACCTCGTGACGCCAGACAAAAACATGAGCCGTGCCGCCGTCGAAGGCTGGATCTCGCTCGAAGCCACGACGGACCTCTTCAAATCAGCTGGGCTCGACTTCGACGCGCTCAAGGCTCAGGCCGCGACGCGCGACTTTACCCCGGTCTCACTCAAGACCACCGCATCGGTCACGCTCACACAGGAAATGCGGACACTCGATTCGCAGAACGTCATTGCGAAGATCACCGGCAGCGATCCGGTGCTCAAGGACGAGTACGTGATCTACTCGGCCCACTGGGATCATCTTGGCGTGTCGACGATGCCGCGTGATGGAGACGCGATCAATAACGGCGCCATGGACAACGCGAGCGGCACGGCAGGCATGCTCGAAATTGCTCGCGCGTTCAAGGCTATCGACCCAACACCCAAACGCACAGTCGTTTTCCTCGCCGTCACGGCCGAAGAACAGGGGCTGCTGGGTTCAGAGTTCTACGCGAAATTCCCGCTGTATCCCCTCGACCGCACGCTCGCCAATATCAACGTGGACGGCATGAACATGTGGGGCCGGACCTCCGACATCACCGTGGTCGGCTTCGGCGCGTCAGATCTCGATGACTACCTGACAACGGCCGCAAAAGAACAGAACCGCACCCTCATTCCAGATCCCGAATCAGAAAAGGGCTTTTATTACCGGTCTGATCACTTCAACTTCGCCAAGGTCGGCGTGCCAGCGTTGTACACCGATGACGGCACCACGTTTATCGACAAGCCGGCGGGGTACGGGCAGCAAAAACGCGACGAATTCAACAGACGCGACTACCACGCGCCGTCCGACGAGGTGAAGCCCGACTGGGACCTGGCCGGTCTCGCCGAAGACGCCAAATTGTTATTGGCTGTGGGTTACCGAGTCGCGATGGCCGCCACGTATCCGGAGTGGAAACCGGGCAACGAATTCAAAGCCGTGCGCGACAAGATGCTCAACCGGTAGCGCGCACCACCCACGTCGTCATCGACCGTTGTCCGTGCACGATCGTGGTTTTGAGGGGATCAAGCAATGCCCCGTAGTGGTCGGTCAGGCGCATGAGTTGCGCTTCGTCAACCAGGTACCGTTGGGAGCCGTCGGGCAGCAGTGCCCGGCGGCCCTCGAGAAAGCGGACCTGCGACTCGATCCCCGCCGATGAGGCGAGCCTGGCGAAGAACAGGCCGCCAGGACGCACGACACGAAACAGCTCGGTGACCATCCCCTCGAAATGTGCGTCGTCTCGCGCAAAGTGCAGGACCGCGCTGCAGATCACCACATCAAAATAGTCGTCGGCAAAAGGCAGTGCGTCCAGGGGTGCCACACCAGCGTGACCTTCCGCGAGTGGATGTCCCAGCTCTGATGCGAGTTCGGTGAACGCGGCCACCGCGCGCGTATTTTCATCGACGCCGTAGACGTCAAAGCCTTCGCGCAGGAGGTAGTGGGCGTTCCGGCCGGAGCCGCATCCGGCGTCCAGAATACGGTCCCGCGCGCTGATGCGCCCTTTCAGCAACTGATCGAAGAGGTAGATATCGATATTGCCGAAGGTGTCGATCACATTCATGGGGATCCCGTCGTTGCCGTGGAGCCTTTGTGCTCCAGGTGGTCCACAGAGTGTAAACTCCGCCGATGCGAATTCTCCTTCGACCCATTCGGACTGTGGCCCTGGCCCTGATTGCCGGCGCCGTGGTGTCAGCGCAGGGCCGCGGCGGCGCGGCGCAGCCGCCAATGGATGAGGCCCGGGCCCGACAGCTCTATGTGAGCAACCGGCACGAGGACCATCCGGTCGCGAACTACCAGTCGGCCATTGATGCCAAGGCGAAGGAAGACGCGCGGTATGTGGACGCGTGCCGCGGCGTGATGGAATGCACGAAGATCACGTACCGCAGCAGCGTCGGGGACATGGACATTCCGGCCTACCTGTTCCAGCCCCTGGACAAAGGTGCCCCGCGCAGTCGTGCGGCCATGATCTGGGTGCACGGCGGCGTCCATGGCAACTGGGCCATCTCGTATTTCCCGTTTGTGCGTGAGGCCGTGCAGAAGGGGTACGTGATCATCGCGCCGGAGTACCGCGGCAGTACCGGATACGGCGAGGCCCACCACAGATCGATCGACTACGGTGGCTATGAAATCGACGACACCATCAGCGCAGTCGACTACCTGAAGACGCTCCCCCATGTGAACCCGGATCGGCTCGGCATCATGGGCTGGAGCCACGGCGGCTTCATCGCGCTGCACTCAGTGTTCCGGGAGAAACACCCATTCAAGGCCGCCGTCGCGATGGTGCCCGTGACCAACCTCTTCTTCCGGCTGTCGTACAAGGGTCCAGGTTATCAGCGCAGCTTTGCCACGATGGAACGGGTGCTGGGTTTGCCGTTTGAGAAACGGGAGATCTACAGGGAGCGGTCACCGATCTATCACGTCGACAAGCTGCAGGTGCCACTCCTGGTCCACGTCGCCACCAACGACACCGACGTGAACTTTGAAGAGGCCGAGCAGATCATCGACGCGCTGCGCGCACGCAAGCCCGCCATCTCGGAGACCAAGGTGTACATCAATCCCACGCCTGGTCCCGCGAGCGGCGGGCACACGTTCAACAGGCGCACCAACACCACCACGCTCGAGCGCGACGATTCTCCCGAGCAGATCGACTCCTGGAACCTCGTCTGGGCGTTCTGGGAAAAACACATCGGGAAGTAGCGCGCGTTGCGCGCGTCGCTTACGCGCCCTTGACGGGGGCGGAGTCGTCGAGCACAAAGGTCACCATCATGTTGACCTGATACTCGGTGACCTTGCCGTCGTTCACACGCACGTGCTGCTCCTTGATCCAGGAACTGCGGATGTTCCGGATCGTCTGGCTGGCGCGCGTGAGCCCCTGATGAATGGCGTCTTCGAAGCTCTTGGTCGACGTGGAACTGATTTCTGACACTTTGGCTACAGACATGAAGGGATCGTAGCCAACGGTCGCTCCCCACGGTTGTACCCGATTGCACATCAGCCCTTGGATCCCAAGCTGAGGATATCCCTCCGCTCGGGAGTGTTACTGCAGCGCGGCCCTGATCGCGTTGCGCAGCTCTTCGTAGCCCAGGCGCATCAACGGGGCGCCGTTGATGAAAAACGTCGGCGTCCGGTTGGCGCCGAGTTGATTGCCGTCCCGTTCATCCTGCGTGATCCGCATCCGCACCTGGGGATCGGCGGCAGCGGCCTTCAACTGGTCGACATTCAAGCCCACCTGTGGTGCATACGTCAGCAGCAGGTCGGGCCGCGGCGCCGTGTGGCTCGCCCACTCCGGCTGGCGCACCATCATGATCTCGAGGTACTCCCAGTATTTGTTCTGCGCGCGCGCGGCCTCCAGCAGCGACGCGGCATACACGGCGTTTTGATGCAGCGGCATGTACCGGACCACCAGTCTCACCTTGCCGTCAAACTCGGACATGACCTGCTTGACGATCGGATGCATCGCCGCGCAGGACTCACACTCCGGATCAAAAAATTCGACAATGGTGACGGCGGCCTGTTCGGGGCCCAGGCTTGGGCTGTAGGGCCGAACGAGCAGCGTCTCGATGGACGTGCCGGGTGTGCCCGCGGTCGCGCCCGCCACAGCCGCCGGCGCGGGCTCAGGCACGAGCTCGACGGGTGTGTAGAGATTCGCGGCCACCACAAACAACCCAATCAGCACGGTCGCAACCACCCCAAGCGTCAATTTATTGATCTTCACGTTATTGATCTTCACGTTATTGATCTTCACGAGCAATCCCCTTCACGAGAGCACGAAACCACAGCAGGCATCCCGCAGCCGTCACAAACGCCGCAAGCGCCATGATCGGAATGGTGATGAACCCGAGCCATTCGATCTGACGATCGGTACACGACACACCCCTGGAACACGGCGTGATGTCCTGGGGAATCAGATGGTAGTAGAGAAGATTGTGGTAGATCACGAGACCGAGCCCCGCGATCACAAACGGCCACAGATACGCCGCGACGCGGCGATCACGGGTGAGCAACCCCACGGACGTAATCACCACCAGCGGATACATGGCGATGCGCTGATACCAGCACAGGGCGCAGGGCGGAAGGCCCATCACCTCCCCGAAAAACAGGCTGCCGAGCGTGGCCAGCAGGCTCACCAGCCAGATCACAAACACGGGCATCCACAGGCGATCGTCGGTCACGCAACCACAAGATTATCGCAGTCCACACCAATGTTTCGGAGCCGTCGGGTTTTGGCCCGACAGGCAGTGGACCGGGCTATTGACAGGCCCGCGCCATATGTGTTATTTCTCTCGCAGGTTGCTGCGATAAAAATAACACATGAGCCGAACCCTCCACACCTCCCTCTCGCGCCGCGAACGGTTAATCATGGACATCCTCTTCCGCCGGGGGCGCGCCACAGCGGCAGACGTCATGGCCGAGTTGCCCAGCGACCCCAGCTATTCCACCGTCCGCACGCAGCTGCGTGTGCTGGAGCAGAAGGGCCACGTCCGCCACGAGCAGGAGGGTCTGCGCTTTATCTACGCTCCGGTGGTCGCGCGACAGACGGCCCGAAAGTCGGCGCTCCGGCATGTGATTGAAACGTTTTTTGACGGGTCGCCAGAAAAGGCCGTTGCGGCACTCCTGGGCGGTGAAGCCACGAAGTTGTCCGATGACGAGTTGGACCGAATCGCCTCCCTGATCACCAAGGCCCGAAAGGAAGGATCCAAATGAACCTCCTGTTTGCCAGCCTCATCGATGCGTCCATCGTGCTCGCACTTGGACTGGCCGCCACCGTGGTGCTGCGGCGACGGTCAGCGGCACTCCGCCACGCCATTCTCGCCATCACCATCGTCTGCGCGTCACTGATGCCGATCTTCGAGCTCGCGCTCCCGGTAATCGCGGTGTACGAACCTGCCTCAACCCCGTCGTCTGGACTGACGCTGTCCTCGGACGAGGTGGTCGCCTACGTCGGATCCTCGGCGACGACCGGGGCCGCCGACGAGGGGATTCAATGGGCCACGCTGTTTGTCGGCGTCTGGATGGTCGGTGTGGTCGTGACCCTCGGGGGGCTGGTCACTGGTTTGGTGCGACTCGCGAGGCTGCGAAGGCGGTCCGCTCCGGTCACTGGCCGATGGCGCGAGCTCACAGACGAACTCGCGCGCGAGTACGGCGTCGGTCGCCACGTCACGCTGCTGCAAAGCACCGACCCGTCACTCCTGGTCACCTACGGCGTGCTGAGGCCGGGAATCATCCTGCCGGCGGGGGCGACGCACTGGACCGACGACCGTCGCCGCATCGTGCTCCGGCATGAACTCGCACACATCACCCGACACGATGCGGCAATCCAGCTCGTGGGCGAGGCACTCCGGGTCATGCAGCCGATCAACCCGCTCGTGTGGATCGCCTGCCATCGTCTGCGCCAGGAAAGTGAATACGCGTGTGACGACGCCGTGCTCGGTGGCGGGGTTGAGGCCACCAGCTACGCCACGCATCTGCTCGCCGTCGCCAAACAACTGTCCGGTCGTCATGTCGCGTGGGCGTCCGCTCCCGCCATCGTTCACCCATCAACACTCGAGAGGAGAATCGTCGCCATGTTGCACAGAGAAAAGAATCGCCAGCCTCTGACCCGCCTTGGATGGTCCGCCGCTGCCCTGGTCGCGCTCGGCGTGAGCCTGCCGCTTGCCGCGGCGGGAATGGCTCCGGCTGCGTCTGCCGTCATCGTGGAAGAGGCGCCACCGGAGGTGACGCTTGCGCAGCAGGCGATGGCGGTGACCACCCCGGTACCCGCGCCACGACCGGCGTCAGATCCGACGCCGCGCCCGGCAGCGGCTCCGCGTCCGGTGGCCGTCGCAACCATCGCGCCTGCCGCCCAGGCGGGGTCAGTGACGGGACGCGTGACTGATCAGTCGGGCGGTGTGCTCCCTGGTGCAACACTGACGCTCACCGACCAGCAAACAAAGAGCCAGCAGACGACGATCACAGCCGCGATTGGTCGATTCACGTTCGCGAATCTGCCGCCAGGGGAATACGAGCTCATGGCGCGGCTGAGCGGATTCAAGCCTGTCGTCAGCATGGTGACCGTCTCGTCGGGTAACGCGGTGGATCAGGCAATCACATTGCCCATTGGCAGCCTCTCGGAAACGATGTCGGTGCAGTGCACGGCGACGTCGATGACGGCGTCGATTCTTGGTGCGATGTTCCCGGTGCTTCACGCGCAGGATCGTCCCACGCCCATCCGTGTCGGTGGCCACATTCGAGAGGCGAAGAAAACCAAACACGTGGCGCCCGCCTGCCCGGCTGATGTGCCGTCTGGTGAGACGACGGTACTGGTCACCGGCGTTATTGGAGTCAATGGACTCGTCACGGAGATTGAGCCGGCAGCGGGTCAGTCTGGCGCACAGCCGCCGGCGGCGTTGGTGGAGGCGGTGGTCGCCGCGATGCGCGAGTGGACATTCACGCCGACGATGTTGAACGGTCAGCCGGTTGAGGTGGAGATCAAAGTCACCGTCAATTTTTCGAAGTAGGCGTGGCGGCAGGTCAGGGCTGGCGGGCTTTGAGGATCAGAGCCCGCCGGTCCGCAGTCCATTTTTCGATTTGTTTGGCGATATCTCCGGCTGCCGACTTCCATCCCTGCTCGGATTCCAGCGCGCGATTTTTGTTCTTGAACTCGACCCGGTCCGACCCCGAGGCCATCTCAAGCGTGACTTGGAGCGTCGCATGACGAGTCGGCGGATTCATCGACGGCGACGAGGCGCCACCCGATCGTGACGGCCCGAGTCCGAACACCACTTTCGGAACAGTCACGCTGCGCTGAATGACGTCCACCACCACGTCGGCCTTGGACTCGGCATCCACTATCGCCAGCACGGTGCCCTTTTTCTGCCCCGCCAGTGCCGTCGCCAGGTGGTCGACCGATTCCCGACGCGCGTCCCGTTCGTCGGGGTGTCCCCCATCAGCAGTCTGGACATAAATCCGAATGAGGTTCGGGGCCGGCTGGGTCGAGGCTGCCGGAGTCTGCGCCGCAAGGCTGAGGCCGATCCACACGAGCAGCATGCTGGTCATGGAACCAGCTTACGCCCACTACAACGTGCCTGCCGCGATAAGCTCGGCGAAGTGCAGCACGGGAAGGGCCTCAACACCATCGGCGGTGTCATAGGCCCGAGGCCCGGTATGCACAAGAATGCGTCGCGTCACCTGAGGCAGGCCGGCGATGGCGCGAAGACCGGCAAAATCTGATTCACGGGGACGAGCGGTCGACTTGACCTCGATCGCGACAAGCTCGGCACCTCGCTTGACGACGAAGTCCACTTCGAGCGATCCCTGGGATGGTGCCCAGTAGAACAACTCGTCGTAGAAGGGGGCGTACGCATTGTGAGCCTTCAGCAACTCCGCCACCCAGCCTTCGAGAAGGGGACCCCGTTCTTCTGCAATCGGCTCATGGAACGAGCGCTTCATCGCCCGGACGATACCGGGATCGGCCCAGTACAATTTTGGATGCTTGCGTTCCTTTACACGCAACCGCGCTTCGTACGCCGGCAACACCGTGATCAGGTGGGTGTCCACCAGGATTTCCAGATATCCGCTGACGGTCGTGCGCGCGACTCCGGCATCACGCGACAGGCCGGCGACATTGATGACCTGTCCATGGAAGAGCGCCGCAATTGGAAGGAACCGGGCGAATCCGGAGAGGTTGCGTACCAACGCTTCAGCCTGAATTTCCTCGCGCAGATAGAGCTGCGCATAGGCGTCAAGCCGATCACGTTTTGACGGGGCCTGCCAGACGATGGGCAGGCTGCCATAGCGCAGGACCTCGTCAAGATTGAAGTCCCGCCCGAGTTCAGCGGGGACAAACGGGTGAAGGGAGCGGACAATCGCGCGGCCGGCCAGAAGATTTGTTCCGGCGGTTTTGAGCTTCCTCGCACTCGATCCGAGTAAGACGAACCGCAAGCCCTGATTTTCAATGGCTCGGTGGACGTCATTGAGCAATCCCGGCAGCCGCTGCACCTCGTCAATCACCACCCATGCGCCGCGGGGCAGGCGACGGAGTTCCCCGCCAAAGAGACCAGGATCCCGTAGGTAGGCTTGGTAGAGGGATTCGTCCAGCAGGTCGTACTTGGCCGCGCGAGGAAAATGTTCGCGCGCCCAGGTGCTCTTGCCCGAGCCCCGCAATCCGAGCAGAAAGAAGCTCTCCGTGGGCGGTTTCAGGAGGCGCGGATAGGCACGAGATACCATGTCGTCATTATTCCAGGATTTATGACGACATGGTATCACACCAGGCTCGGCGTTTCTAATCAGAGATTCGGCGAGAGCCAGCGCTCCGCGTCTTCCAGGCTCATGCCCTTGCGTTTTGCGTAGTCGGCTAGCTGATCCCGCCCAATACGACCGACATTGAAGTACTTCGCCTGCGGATGGCTGAAGTACATGCCGCTGACAGAGGACGCGGGCCACATCGCGAAGTTCTCTGTCAGGGTGATTCCCAGAGCCGGTGCGTCGAGCAACTCGAACAGCGTCTTTTTCTCGGTGTGATCCGGACAGGCTGGATAGCCAAAGGCCGGGCGAATGCCGCGGTACTTCTCAGCCGCGAGCTCCTCCGACGAGAACTGCTCGCCCTTGCCGTAACCCCAGTCCTTGCGCGCCTGTGAATGCAGGTACTCGGCAAACGCCTCGGCGAGCCGATCAGCCAACGCCTTCGCCATGATGGCGTGATAGTCGTCGTGCTGCGCCTCGAACTCCTTCACGAGTTCATCAACACCGATGCCGGTCGTGACCGCAAACGCCCCGATGTAGTCGGGCGCCATGCTCTCCTTCGGCGCGACAAAATCGGCGAGTGACCGGTTGGGTCGGCCGTCGGCAATCGGCTCCTGCTGACGGAGCATGTGGAATCGCGCCAGCTCCACATTTCGCGCGTCGTCCTTATAGACGACGATGTCGTCGCCGATGCTGTTGGCGGGCCAGAAGCCGTAGACACCACGAGCGGTAACACGTTTCTCGGCGACGATGCGTTTGAGCAACGTTTGCGCGTGTTCATAGAGTTCCCGCGCTGCGGGGCCGTAGTTGGGATGGTCGAAGATCGCGGGAAAACGGCCCTTGAGATCCCAGGCGGAGAAGAAGAATGTCCAGTCGATGTACGGAATGATCTTCTCGAGCGGCTCATTCTCCAGGATGCGCTTGCCGACAAACCACGGCACGGCCACCTGAAGGTTGTCCCAGTCGGTCGTCAGGTGATTTGCCTTCGCGACCTCGTAGGTCAGCAGCGCGCGTTCGCTGCGGTTGGCGTATTTCACGCGCAGCTCTTCCTGATCCACACGCACCTGCGCGATGTACTTCGGCTTCTTCTCGTCGCTAAGGAGGCTCGACACCACATCGACCGCTCGTGATGCGTCGAGCACATGCACGGTCGGACCCGAGTAGTTCGGCGCAATCTTGACGGCGGTGTGCTGTCGACTGGTCGTCGCTCCGCCAATGAGCAGCGGCAACGTCATACCGCGACGCTCCATCTCTTTGGCGACGTGCACCATCTCATCCAGGGATGGTGTGATGAGGCCGCTCAGCCCGACGATGTCCACCTTGTGCTCAACGGCCGCCGCGAGGATCCTGTCAGTCGAGACCATGACGCCAAGGTCAATGACCTCGTAGTTGTTGCACCCGAGGACGACGCCAACGATGTTTTTGCCGATGTCATGGACGTCGCCCTTGACCGTCGCCATCAGCACACGTCCCTGCGGCTTCATGTCGATCCCGGCGGCCGCCTGGGCCGCCTTTTCGACTTCCATGTAGGGCTCAAGGTACGCAACGGCGCGTTTCATCGCCCGTGCACTCTTGACCACCTGCGGCAGGAACATCTTGCCGGCGCCAAACAAGTCGCCGACGACCTTCATGCCGTCCATCAGCGGCCCTTCGATGACCTCAAGCGGACGCGCGAATTGCTGCCGCGCTTCTTCGGTGTCCACCTCGATGAAGTCCACCACGCCATGGATGAGTGCATAGGCAAGCCGTTCACCGACCGGCTTCTCGCGCCACGTCAGGTCGACCTCGCGCTTTTTCCCGGCACCTCGCACCGAGTCCGCGAGTGTCACCATCCGCTCGGTGGCATCGGGCCGCCGATCGAACAACACATCCTCGACGTGTTCGAGCAGATCCTTCGGAATGTCCTCGTAGACCACCAGCTGTCCGGCATTCACGATGCCCATATCCATGCCGGCTTTGATCGCGTAGTACAGAAACGCCGAATGGATGGCTTCGCGAACGATGTCGTTGCCGCGGAAGGAGAAGGACAGGTTGCTGACGCCGCCCGAGATGTGGACGCCCGGGCACTTCTCCTTGATGATGCGCGTCGCCTCTATGAAGTTGATCGCATAGCGATTGTGCTCCTCGAGACCTGTGGCGATCGCCAGGATGTTCGGATCAAAGATGATGTCTGACGGATCAAAACCCGCCTTGTCGACGAGCAGCTTGTAGGCGCGCTGACAGATCTCGACCTTGCGCTCGATCGTGTCCGCCTGCCCGGTTTCGTCGAACGCCATCACCACCACGGCCGCGCCGTAGCGCCGTACCTTCTTCGCCTGCGCGATGAAAGGCTCTTCGCCTTCCTTCAAGCTGATCGAGTTGACGATGGCCTTGCCCTGCACGCACTTCAGCCCGGCCTCGATCACGCTCCATTTGGAACTGTCGAGCATGATGGGCACGCGGCTGATCTCGGGTTCGGTCGCGATGTAGTTCAGAAACGTGGTCATGGCCGCTTCCGAGTCGAGCATGCCCTCGTCCATGTTGATGTCGATCAGG
>CAYZLT010000045.1:0-7490 GCA_964479175.1 uncultured Solibacteraceae bacterium
ACATCGGAAGACAACGACGGTCCAGACCACACGCCCGGCGCCGATGTCATAATCAAAGAGCGAGTACACACCGATGAAGGGACTACCCACGACCTCCAGCCTTCGACGCCCCACGTGGCCAGTGATCCTGACCCTGCTGGCGACCGCCACCCTGACCGGCCAGACGAGGCCGGCGCAGCCACCCCCGCCGTCGCAGAGCCCCCAGCGACCGACCTTCACTAGTCAGGTCGACCTGGTCACCCTGGACGTCATTGTCCGGGACAAGAACGGCCAGTTTGTGCCCGACCTGACCAAGGACGATTTCACGGTTCTAGAGGACGGCGTCGAGCAAAGCATGGCGGACTTCCGCCTGATGTATGGCGGACGTGAGTTGTCCGTCGAGATGATTCATGCGCCAACGGCCGCGCCTGACGGCATGATTCTGCCGCCGACGCGTCCGGTGGCGGACGTGGCGGGTCGTGTGTTCATCATCTTCATCGACGACCTGCATCTGCTCGCGTCGGACTCGCCGCGAGTGCGTCAGTTGCTCACGCAGATCACGAACACGCTCATTCACGACGGCGACATGTTTGCCGTGGTTTCGACCGGCCCGTCGTCGATCGAAGTGAACTCGACCTACGACCGGAGCCGACTGACCGAGTCCATCAAAAAAGTGATGGGCAACGGCATGTCCCCCGAAGACATCTTGTTGGCGCCCTCGTCGACGTCAGGACCGCAGGAAATCCGGCACCGTGTGAACGTGGCGTTTTCAACGGCCTACGATCTGCTCGAACAGATGAAGACCGTCAATACGCGGCGCAAGGCGTTTATCTATTTGAGCGCCGGCTACGACTTCAACCCGTTCACCGACTCGCGCTGGAAGCAGGAGCAGGAGCGCTACTCGCGTCCCGATCGCGGCAGCACGGACGGCACGATCACGACGGAAGATTCCACCAACAGCGCCACGATCAATCCGTTTGACAGCGGCAGCTTTGGTTTTGCCGGCGCCGATCTCGTGTCGCAACTCTCCGAGCTGACCAAAGCCGCGAATCGTGCGAACGCGACGATGTACACGATTGATCCTCGCGGGCTGATCGCCGGTCCCGATATCAACAACCAGACGTTGACCACGGGTGAGTGGCGCCGGTATGTGCAGACCACAGTGGACTCGCTCAAGACGATTGCCGACTTGACGGGGGGCTTCTGCATCTGCAATTCGAACGACTTCAAGAAAGGTCTCGAGCGGATCGACGCCGAGACCAGCGACTATTACCTGCTCCGGTACTACTCGAGTAACCCGGACCCCCTCCGCCGGGTCAGGAATCTGCAGGTGAAGGTCAAGCGAACCGACCTCGAGGTGGTGCATCGGACCCAGTGGTCTTTGCCGATTCCTCGAAAACGCTGAGCGTTTCTGCCTTTCGTTCACATCTCGAATTAACCCGCCGAATTTACCTGCTTGTGACACCGGACTGCCCGGTGTCACAAGGCTGTACTGCTATAGTCACGGGTGGTCGTGAGGCGGGGACTCCCGCCTTCGGTTGTATGTTTCGCATTCGTTACTTTCACTACTGGAGACGAGGATGAAGTTGTTGAGCAAGGCAACGCTGTGTTTCAGCTTGATGCTGGGACTGACGCTGGCCGTCGCGGTTCCCGCAGCGGGACAGACCGTGACAACCGGCGTGATTTCGGGCGCGGTCGCGGACCCGCAGGGTGGCATGCTGCCCGGTGCGACGGTTGTGGCCGTGCACGTGCCGACAGGAACCACGTATGAGACTGTGACGCAGGCCGATGGCCGGTTCCAGGTCCTCAACGTGCGTTCGGGTGGACCCTACACGGTGTCTGTCACCATGTCGGGGTTCCGCAAGGAAGAGTTGACCGGCATCATGGTCAACCTCGGTGAAGAACGTGCGGTTAACTTCTCCCTCAAACTCGAAGGAGTGACAGAGACGGTCACGGTCACCGGCGCGGCGCCCGCGATTGACACGATGCGCGCCGGGACCTCGGCCAACATCTCGAACGAAATCAAGGAGGCGCTGCCCACCATCTCGCGCAGCCTGATCGACGTCGTTCGCATCAACCCGTACTTCAACGCGCTCACCACCAACAACACGGTGACGGCC
Source organism: uncultured Solibacteraceae bacterium (assembly GCA_964479175.1). Taxonomy (GTDB): domain Bacteria; phylum Acidobacteriota; class Vicinamibacteria; order Vicinamibacterales; family SCN-69-37; genus SYFT01. The sequence continues at coordinate 2,100 of CAYZLT010000045.1, forward strand.
GTCTCGGTGGCGGGTCGCAATGCCCGTTACAACAGCATCCAGATCGACGGTGCCGTCAACAACGACCTGTTTGGTCTCGCCGAGACGGGCACGCCTGGTGGTCAGACCGACACTCAGCCGGTGAGCTTCGACGCGATCGCGCAGATTCAGCTGGTGGTGTCGCCGTACGACGTGCGCCAGGGCGGCTTCTCGGGTGGCGGCATCAACGCCGTGACCAAGAGCGGTTCGAACAAGTACAGCGGCTCGGCGTTTTTCTTCGGCCGCAACGAAGACTGGGTGGGCAAGGGCATCACCAACACGGCGGTCTCGACCTTCAAGGACCAGCAGTGGGGCGGCACCTTCGGGGGGCGTCTGATTGAGAACAAGGCGTTTTTCTTCGGCAGCGCCGATTGGGGCCGTCGTGAAACGCCGACCGGCTTCTGCATCACCGGGTGCCCACAGGCCTTCCGCGGCGCCACGGCCGATGTCGATCGGTTCTTCAGCATCCTGCAGACCAAGTACGGCTACACGGTCGACAACGCGCGTGACCAGTTCAGCCGCACGACCAACTCCGACAAGTTCCTCGGCAAGATTGACGTCAACCTCAACAACCAGCACCGCCTGACGCTCCGCCACAACTACGTGGACGGGCTCAACGACATCGGCGGCACGAGCACGTCGTCCTACACGACGCCGGACGGCTTCTACCGCATCCGGTCGAAGACCAACGGGTCGGTGGCGCAGCTCAACTCCACGTTCGGCAGCGCAGTCAACGAATTCCGCGTGGCCTACACGCGGGTGCGCGACCGGCGCGGTGCGCAGCCGTTTGAGACGAAGGCGTTCCCCCGCACGACCGTGCGGATCGCCAGTGGCATTCAGATCACCGTCGGCCGCGAGAACTTCTCGACCGCAAACGAACTCGATCAGGACATCATCGAAGTCCACGATGACTTCACCCTCGTCAAGGGGAAGCACACGATCACGATTGGCACGCACAACGAGTTCTTCCAGTTCCGGAACCTGTTCATTCGTGACAACTTCGGCACCTACACCTTCAACAGCCTCGACTTCTTCGACCAGGGGTTGGCGCAGCAGTTCGACTACAGCTATCCCGTGAATCCGTCCAAGCCCGCCTCCGAGTTCGGCGTGCGGTCGCTCGGGTTTTATGTGGGAGACCAGTGGCGCGTGCGTCCGAACGTGACGCTGACCATGGGCGCGCGGATTGATGTGCCGCTGTTTGGTGACAAACCCACGGCCAATCCGGTCGCCGTGGCGAACTTCAACTTCGCGACGGACACGACGCCGAGCGCGATCACGTACTCGCCGCGTATCGGGTTCAACTGGGACGTCAACAGCGACGGCAAGCAGCAGATTCGTGGCGGCATCGGCATGTTCTCTGGCCGAACGCCCTACGTGTGGCTGTCAAACCAGTACGGCAACACTGGCATCGAGTTCCAGCGCATCGGCGCGTCCAACAACGGCAACAACCGCATTCCGTACGTCACCAACGCGGCGGGCCAGCCGACGACGGTGACCGGCGCGAGCGGGTCGGCGTTCACGAACGAAATCGACCTGATCGATCCCGACTACAGCTACCCGGTGCTGCTGCGCGGCAACCTCGCCTACGAGCGCGAGCTGCCCTGGGGCCTGGTCGGCTCAACCGAGTTCCTCTTCACGAAGGACCTTCAGGACGTCAAGTACCAGAACCTGAACTACATCGCGTCGGGTCTCGTGCAGCCGGTGGGGAACATTCCCCGGTATACGCGTCAGAACACCTCGTTCAGCGACGTGATCTTCCTGACCAACTCGAGCGAAGGCTACAGCTGGAGCGGCGTGGCGGAACTGCGTCGTCCGTTCAGCAATGGCTGGTTCTTCTCAAGCTCCTACCTCTACGGCCGGTCCAAGTCGATCATGGACGGCACGTCGAGCCAGGCCGCGTCGAACTGGGGCAACACGCTCCACCGCACCAACCCGAACGAGCCTGAGCTGGCGACCTCGGTCTACGATCCGGGGCACCGCATCAACTTCAGCACGTCGTACGAGTTCGGTCTGTTTGGTGATGCCACGGCGACCGCGTCGCTCTATTACTCCGGTCAGTCGGGCCGTCCGTACACGCTGCGGTTCTTCAACGACGTCAACGGTGACGGTCGCACAAACGACCTGCTTTACATTCCGGCCAGCGCGGCGGAAGTGCCGTTCACGGGTGGGACCTACCAGAACCTGATCAGCTTCATGCAGGAAGAAGGCTGCCTGGACGACTTCATCGGCCAGATCATTCCGCGCAACGTGTGTCGCGCGCCCTGGCAGAATCAGATGGACTTCGCGTTCAAGGTGGGCCTGCCGTTCCAGCGCGTCAAGGCGGAGATCACGCTCGACGTGCTCAACGTGCTGAACCTGCTCAACAGCGGGTGGGGACTCCAGGAGTACACGTCGTTCAACTCCATCGCCCCGGTGACGGCCACCCTCACGAACGGCCAGATCACGGCGTACAACATCAGCTTCCTCACGGGCTCGAGCTTCCGTCGCTACAACCGCGACGACCTCCGCTCGCGGTGGCAGATGCAACTGGGTGGACGGCTGCGCTTCTAACCAAGTCCCGAGGTTCTCGGAGTGCCCGGGGCCTCGGGGTCTGAGACACGAACGCCCCGATCAGCGAGAGCTGGTCGGGGCGTTTCCTTTTTCCGGACTTCGGGACTTCGGGACTTCGGGACCTCTTGACCTCGGGACTTCGCCGTGGACTCCGGGCACCCGGGACCCCGGGACTACGAAAGCGCTTCTCTTACGCGCGCGACCGCTTCCTCAAGGTAGTGTTCGTCGAGTTCGATCCCCACAAAGTTGAGTCCGAGTCGGCCGGCGGCGATGGCGGTGTTGCCCAGTCCGAGGAACGGATCGAGCACCGTCGTCACGCGGTCAACGCCGTGCAGGCGCAGGCACTGCTCTGGCACCTTGGGTGGAAAACACGCCGGGTGTGGACGGTCACGATCCCGGCTCTGAATCGTCTCGTACGGAATGAACCACGTGTTGCCCCGGCATCGTTTGCCGTCCCCACCGGTGGCCCAGCGCGTGGCGTTGGACTTGTCCTGATAGGGGACCCCGACCGCCCGGCGGTCCAGTTTGGTGGTGCCGGCCGGTGTCAGGTGAAAAATGTACTCGTGGCAGTCATTGACGAACCGCTCACTGTTGATGGGTTTGTAGTGCCCGACGGAGAGGTCGCGGTCAATCCCTGAGGCATCGCTCGTCGACTCCCGGTCGATCGCGATCGACTTCACCCAGTGAATCGTGTTCTGCAGCTTGTAATACCGCCGGGCCACCTGCGCAACCTCCAGCGGGATCCACGGGTCGGTTGGCTTGGCGCCGACATTCAAAAATAGGGATGCCCCTGGGCCGCTCAGTCGCGACGCGGCGCGCAGCCACTGGTCGGTCCACGCCAGGTAGTCCGCCCGTGGCATGTCGTCCTCGTAGGTGCGGTATTTGATCCCGAGGTTATAGGGCGGGGAGGTGACGATGGCGTCGATACTGTGTGGGGCGAGACGCCCCATCACCGGTACACAGTCGCCAAGGTAAAAACGAAAAGTCGACCGGCCAATCACGAATTGGTGGCGGGGACCGTCGAGGGAACGGAGAGCCGGTCGGGCGGAGCGCCGGGCGACCGGGCGGGTGGTGGACCGTAACGAGAGTGCCATGCACACAGGCTTCTCGGTCGTTCAGGGTCTGAAGTACAGACCCCCTGATGTAACTTTTACGCGCGAACCGCCATCGCTGGAGTAAACCCGTGAGCCACGCGATCCGCGCTCACCGGTTGATTCCTCACGTGGCTCGAGGTGGCACACGCGGTGCCTTTTTCCTCGATGTAAGTGATTTCCCGCTCGCTTCCGACTTCTCGGTAGCGGCCGGTGACACACCCACAGGTCAGCGTCGTGAACCCCAACAAACGAACCAGGCTCATGCGTGACCTCCGAAAAACACGGGAAGCCCAGCCTCCCGCAACTGCCGACTATGCAAGCGACGTGCCCAACTTCCGTTGGGTTCCAAGATACGGTCTCCGGCGGTTCTGTTGAAGTAATCGGCAGATCCGCCTGCGTTGTGCAGTACACCCGCCGACAGAATTGCACGCACCTGTGTCGATTTCGCAACGAACGTTGGATTATTGACAACAAGGAGTTGGATTAAATGCCCAGATTTGGAAAAAGGCACCCCACGTTTTTTTATTCGCGGGGTTGCTGTGTGAGGGCGGCAAGGTCGAGCGCTCGCTGCTGAGCGGCGTAGGCCCGAGCGCGGAGGATGCGCACGATGACGGCCAGGTGGGCGAGGGCCACGATCTAGACTCCCACGACGCTCGGGTGTTGCCACTGACCATCGGACAGCATGACGACACCGGCGAGAAGCTGCTGCACGGTCGGGATGGTCGGGATGGTGTTGAGCGCGACACCGAGGATGAACACCACAGAAAACAGCGGGTCGGTCCGTCCGCCGGCCGGCGCCGGCACGGTGCCAAACCGCATGGCCGCGTGTTCCCAGCCAGGCGATCGGGGGCCACGCTCGTATTCCACCTGCAGGTAGCGGCCGATACGCTCGACCCCCACGTGCATCACGAACCCGGCCTCGAAACCCGCGACCAACACGATGAGCGGGACCAACGTCCACAGCGGTGTCGGCCAGGAGGCGTCGTTGCTGAGCAGGGCGAGAAGTGCCCAGGATGCCAGCGAGGCGACCACGAGGGTCATGCGGCGAGTGCCGCGCTCGCGGATAGTTGCGCGCAGAGCCGCATATTCTTCCTCGCGGAGTCGAAGCCGGTGGGCGAGAGCCGCTGGATCCGGGGTGTCCTGAAGGGAAGTAATGACGGGAAGGGGCATGGAAGGGGTGCAGGTCCCAGGGAACTGTGCCGATAGTATATGTGGCGGGTGTGGTACCATCCGCCAGCTTCACAAATAAACGGATCGTCGCCGGAGGTAAGTGATTGATTGGACTCGGCCGACTGAATAAAAAAATCTTCGCACTGACGTTGGTCGGTGCCACCTTGCTCGGTCCGACGGCAGTGTTGGCCCAGACGGTAGTCAAAAAGACTACAACCGTCAAGAAATCTACGATTACCCGGGCCGCTGCGGCCCGTGCTCGTGCGGCGGCGGCCGCCAAGGCCCGAGCGGCGGCTGCAGCCCGATCCCAGCGCGAGGCGGATACCCCGAAATTCAAGACCGACCTGCTCGGCAACCTGATCCCGGACGTGCGGGCGGCGGCGGCGATCATCTTTAATCCCCAGACCAACGAGGTGCTGTGGGAGGAAAACTCACACGACGCCCGGTCGATCGCCAGCTTGACCAAGCTGATGACCGCGATCACGTTTATCGCCGACGCTCCGGATCTCGACCGCAAGGTCACGGTGACGGCGGCTGACACCCGGTCCGCCTCGGTGAC
>CAYZLT010000045.1:7500-13821 GCA_964479175.1 uncultured Solibacteraceae bacterium
GTCCTGCACCTCACCCTGATCGCCTCCGACAACGCCGCCGCACGTGTGCTCGCGCGTACCTCGGACGGGGGCTCGGTGGCGTTTATCCGCCGGATGAACGAGCTCGGGAAACAACTGGGGTTCACCAGCGCACACTTTGCGGACCCGTCCGGGCTGGACGCGCGCAACGTCGCGTCCGCCTATGACATTTCGCATCTGATCGCCTACGCCAGCGCTGATGAACAGCTCGCACCCGTGATGCGCAAGACCTCGTACGAGGTGCATACGAGCCGCCGCGCGGTAACCGTCCGCAGCACCAACCGTCTGCTCGTGCAGGGCATGGACGTCGTCGGCGGCAAAACCGGCTTCATCAGCAAGGCCGGGTACTGCTTGGCGACGTTGCTCCAGATTCCGCAGGGAAGCCAGGTTGCGGTGGTCGTGCTCGGCGCCGCCAATAGCACCCTTCGTTTCGCCGAAGTTCGACACCTCTTCAACTGGGCGGTTGGGCGCACCAACGGTCTGGACGGCGGCAACCAGCCTGGCGCCGAAATGCCCGGCGTCGAAATGCCCGGCGTCGAAATGATCGTCCGGTAACGGCGGAAGGGCCGCCGTGCCTGCGCCGCGCTCCCGTTCGCCTCTGGCCGGCCGCACCCCGCGGCTGTCCATCCTTCACATCGCGTCGGAAGTCGCTCCCTGGTCCAAAACCGGAGGGCTGGCCGACGTCGTCTCCGCCCTGCCTGCGGCACTTGACGCCCTCGGCCATCAGGTCACGACGGTCACGCCGCTGTATGGTGGCGTTGCTGCCCCTGCCGACGCCGAGTCCCATCCGTTCACGATGGAGATGGCCGGCACCAGGCACGCCGGCACCTGGCGGGTGGTCACGCACTCCCCACGCCGCCGAACCGTGTTCGTCGATCTCCCTGCGTGGTTTGGCCGCGACGGCCTGTACGGGGTGGCCGGCAAGGATCACCCGGACAACGCTGAGCGATTCGCCGGTCTGGCCCACGCGGCCTTGGCGTGGGCACAAGACGGCCCCTCTGCCACTCGCATCGACATCGTCCATTGTCACGACTGGCAGGCGGGCGTGGTGCCGGCCTTGCTGCGAACGCAGCCGGAACGTTGGCCCAAAGTCGCCCGCGCGGGGCTGGTGTGCACGATCCACAACCTTGCGTATCAGGGGAATTTTCCGCGCGAGATTGTGTCCCGAATCGGCCTGGAGTGGCAGGCCTTTACGATGGGCACCGGCGAATTCTGGGGGCAGTTGAGTTATCTCAAGCTGGGCATTGCCTACAGCGATGTCATCACGACCGTCAGTCCCACGTACGCGCTCGAAACGGTATTGCCCGAAGAGGGGTTTGGCTTTGACGGGGTGCTCCGGGCCCGTGCCCAGGACTACGTCGGGATTCTTAACGGCATCGACACCTCAGCGTGGGACCCGGCATCTGACACATATCTGCCGGCGCATTTCACGGCGGATGATTTGAGCGGAAAGCGCCTCTGCAAACGGGCGCTGCTGGTGCGCCTCGGTTTGCCGGTGGGAGACGATGTGCTGAGCCGGCCGCTGGTGGGGCTGGTCTCGCGGCTGGTGGATCAGAAAGGGATTGACCTGGTCATGGACGCCGCGCCGGAGTTGTTGGCGCTGGATGCGACCTGGGTGTTTGTGGGCAGTGGTGATGCGCGGTATGAGTCGAGACTGAAGGAGCTGGCGGCGGCCTATCCGTCTCGGGTGGCCACGGTCATCGGGTTTGATGAGGGGCTGGCGCACTTGGTGGAAGCCGGCGCGGACCTGTTTCTGATGCCGTCGCGATTTGAGCCGTGTGGCCTGAATCAGATGTACAGCCTGCGTTACGGCACGGTGCCGGTGGTGCGGGCGGTGGGTGGGCTGGAGGATACCGTGCAGCACTTTTCGCCGCGGGCGAAAAAGGCAAACGGGTTCAAGTTCAAGGACGCGACGGCTGAGGCCCTCGTGACCACGGTTCGCCAAGCCCTGCGGGTGTTTCGTCAGCCGGACGTCTGGACGGCGCTGATGCGCCGGGGGATGGCCGAAGATCACTCCTGGGATACGTCGGCCCGGGAGTATGTCAAAGTGTATCGACGGGCTCGTCACGCTGCCGCAGTGCGGTGGGGTGAGGGCTGAACCAGAGAGGATTCGAGAGTTATGGCTTCGGAGAACGTGGCAACGTTTACAGACGGCAATTTTGATGCGAGCGTGTTGAAGTCGAGCACGCCTGTCCTGGTGGATTTCTGGGCGGAGTGGTGTGGCCCGTGCCGCGCGCTTGGGCCGACCATTGACGCGTTGGCCGCCGAATACGCCGGTCGTGTGTCGATCGGCAAGCTCAACGTGGACGAAAATCCGCAGGTCACGACGCAGTACATGGTGCGGGGCATCCCGACCGTGATGGTCTTCAAGGGTGGGCAGGTCGTTGAGACGATCGTGGGCCTTGTCGACAAGAACGAATTCAAAGCGAAGCTCGACAGCCACCTCTGAGGTTCCCCGTGCGTGACGTAACGATCATCGGGTCCGGCCCCGCCGGACTGACCGCCGCGTTGTACTCCGCGCGGGCCAACCTGACACCGCTCGTGATTGAAGGACTCGAGGCCGGCGGCCAGCTCATGCTGACCACGGCCGTCGAGAATTTTCCCGGATTTGCCGACGGCATCATGGGGCCCGATCTCATGGCGGCCATGCGCACGCAGGCGCAGCGCTTTGGGGCGGAAATCGTGCGCGGACATGTCTCGGCGGTGGACCTGTCGGTGCGCCCGTTCACGATCACGATGGGTGACGAGACCATCGAGACACAGACACTCATCATTGCGACCGGGGCGTCAGCAAAATTGCTTGGACTGCCGAGTGAACGCGCGCTCATGGGTCATGGCGTGTCCACGTGCGCGACGTGTGACGGCTTTTTTTTCCGCGGCAAACCCATCGCCGTGATCGGCGGGGGCGACTCCGCGCTCGAAGAGGCCACGTTCCTCACACGTTTTGCATCGAGTGTGACCCTCGTCCATCGCCGCGACACCTTGCGTGCGTCGAAGATCATGCAGGACAAGGCCATGGCGAATCCGAAGATTACATTCGAGTGGAACACGGACGTGATGGATGTGTTGGATGTCGACGCAGGTGCGGTCTCAGGCCTGGTCATCCGCAACAACGTCACCGGCGTGCAGAAGACCCTGCCGGTCGAAGGTGTCTTTGTGGCGATCGGCCACACACCGAACACGTCACTGTTCAGGGGCCACCTCGACATGGACGGGACCGGCTACCTCAAAACGCACGACGGCTCACGCACGAGTATTGAAGGCGTCTTTGCCTGCGGCGACGTGCAGGATCACGTCTATCGTCAGGCCATCACCGCCGCGGGGTCGGGCTGCATGGCGTCGCTCGACGCTGAGCGCTATCTCGCTTCGCACGAGTAGCGCTGCGCTTCAGTCAATCCACCCGCCCCCGACGACGTCCTCTCCCTGATAGAACACGACTGCCTGACCTGGCGTGATCGCGGTCTGGGGTTCGTCGAAGACGAGGTGCGCAGTGGTATCACCGGTGGATTCCACCGTCGCCGGCGCGTCCTGGTGGCGATGACGGATACGCGCGGTGACGCGAGTGGGGCCGTCGGGCGCGGGGCCGGCAATCCAGTTCACGCCGGTGGCGTCGAGCGACACGCCGCCGAGGTCTTCCTTCATTCCGACCACGACCTGCTGATCGGCGGGGATCAACTTCAACACATACATCGGCTTCGGCGTGCTGAGGCCGAGGCCTTTGCGCTGGCCCACGGTAAATTTGTGAATCCCCTGATGTTCGCCCAGCACCTGACCGTCGGCGGTGACAATTTCGCCAACCGGCATGGCGGTGGCGAGCTGCCGCTCCACAAACTTCGCGGTGTTGCCGTCGGGCACAAAACAGATTTCGTGACTGTCGGGTTTGTCGGCCACTGACAGACCGATCCGCGCCGCATGGGCGCGCACCTCGGGCTTGCTCAGATGTCCCACTGGGAAAAGCGCGTGGGCGAGCTGGCCCTGCGTGAGCGTGAACAGGAAATACGTCTGGTCCTTGTCTTCGTCCACACCGCGGAGCAATCGATACCGGCGCAGGTCCTCGTCATAAAGCACGCGCGCGTAGTGTCCGGTGCCGACGGCCGCCGCATCGAGACCCGCCGCGCGCTCGGCCAGCGTCGCAAACTTCAAATCCGCGTTGCAGTGCACACACGGGATCGGCGTGCGCCCTGCCGCGTACTCCGCGACGAAGTTGCTGACGACCGTCGCCTTGAACTCGCGTTCGAAGTTGACGATGTAGTGGGGGATGCCGAGCTGCGCAGCCACACGTCGCGCATCGTGCAGGTCGTCGAGGCTGCAGCACGATCCGAATGCTGGCGCACCGTCCACCGTTTCGCGCTGGTCATAGAGCTGCATCGACAGCCCGATCACCTCGTGGCCGGCCTCGGTGAGCAGCGCTGCGGCGACCGACGAGTCCACGCCGCCCGACATGGCGACAACAACGCGCATTAGTGGCTCACCCCGACGGCCGCGACGCGGCGGGTCAAACGGCGGAGTTTCTCCACCAGCGCCGGAATTGTGGTGGTCACGATGTGAATCTCCTCCGCGGTCGTGGCCGGTCCGAGGCTGAAGCGAAGCGAGTTGCGCGTGCGGGGCGAGGGCAGGCCCATCGCCTGCAGGACGTGTGAAGGCTCAAGGGTTCCCGACGAACAGGCTGAGCCTGTCGAAATCGCAACCCCTTCAAGGTCAAGTGCGATCAGCAACGACTCGGCTTCGATGCCGTCGAAGCTGATGTTGCTGGTGTTGGGCACACGCGACGACGTGTCGCCATTGACGGCCGTTCCCGGCACGCTGGCCAGGACAGCCGACTCGAGCTGGTCGCGCAGGCTCGCGATGCGCGGGGATGACTCGGCCATCGTGTCCTTCGCGTAGCGCGCGGCCACGCCCAGACCGGCGAGGCCCGCGGTGTTTTCAGTACCGGCCCGTCGACTGCGTTCCTGTCGACCGCCGGTCAGCTGCGAGGTGACGCGCACCCCGCGACGCACCCACAGAGCTCCAACGCCTTTGGGCGCGCCGAACTTGTGGCCGGATAGTGACAGCAGGTCCACGCCCAGAGCCGTGACGTCGACGGGAATCTTTCCCACCGACTGCACGGCGTCTGTGTGAAAGAGCGCCCCTTTGGCGCGGGCGAGTGCTGCGAGTGCCGCCACGGGCTGGATCGTGCCGATCTCGTTGTTCGCGTGCATGACCGACACCAGCGCGGTGTCGTCATCGAGCACACCCTCAAGCGCGGCAGGCGACACCAGACCCGTGCGATCAACCGGCAGCAGGGTGACGCGCCAACCGCGGCGTTCCAGGGCCTTGAGCGTGATCAGGACCGCTTCGTGTTCGATGGCGGAGGCGATGACATGCCGGCGACCTGCGCCTTCCGTCGCCTCAGCGATGCCGCGCAGTGCGAGGTTGATCGCCTCAGTGCCGCCGCCGGTGAGCACGACCTCGGCGGCCGGGGCCCCGATCAGGGCGGCCACAGCCTGCCGGGCCTCGTCGAGTCGTGCCTTGGCGCGCTGGCCGAAGGCGTGGATCGACGACGGGTTGCCCGGCTCGTCGGTGAGCACGCGGCAAACGGCATCTGCCACACCCGGTGCCACGGGCGCGGTGGCGTTGTAGTCGAGATAAATACGCACGGCGTCGTCGTATCGTAGCACTGCCGCGTTATACTGCCGGAAACCTGACTCCCCATCTCAAAGAAGCGCGGTCAGTGTGGTGGAGGTTCAATACATGTGGAAGCGAGACGAGGCCGTACGGCCACCATCAGCGACAGCCCCCGGTGTTCCGCCTCAGAGCGCGCCGGATACCACTGCAAGTCGTCCGACAATAGAGAGGGACATGGTGAACATCGGAAAAAGTGTCGTCATCAAAGGGGAACTGAGCGGGTCTGAAGATCTGACGATCGAAGGGACCGTTGAGGGCAAGATTGAACTGCGGCAGAACGTGCTGACGATCGGGCCCAATGCCAAGATCAAGGCTCAGGTGTTCGCCAAGTCGGTCATTGTGCAGGGCGAAGTGCACGGCAACATCACCGCCACCGAGAAGGTGGATCTCCGGGAGTCCGGCTCCATGGACGGCGATGTGGTCTCGCCACGTGTGGCGATCTCCGAGGGCGCGCATTTCCGCGGATCGATCGACATGCAGAAGGCGGGCGCCAAGCCGGGCGACAACAAACTTTCGGACGCAAAACCCGCAGACGTCAAGCCCGCGACGACGCCCGAACCTGCGGCGGTCAGGTAGGGGACTCGCCGGGCTCGTGGCCGTCTTCTCAAGCCCAGCAGGGCGAAGGGCTCAATAGTTATG
>CAYZLT010000045.1:13831-16383 GCA_964479175.1 uncultured Solibacteraceae bacterium
CTTCTCCTGGAGTCAAAAACCCGCGCCGGCGCCCACCGCGCCGTCACCAGCAGCACTCGACGAGGTCACGACGACCTCGAAGGTGTTTCCACGTTTTCTGACCGCCGTGGCTCATCAGGAACGACCTGTGGTTCTTGATTTGGGTCCGGTGGTCGGATCAAACGTGGAGTTTTTTGGTGAGCGTCTCGCCTGCAAGCTCTACATCGAGAACCTCTACCTGGATCTCGAAGCGGCGGCCCGCACGGGGAACAAGGCCGGTGTCGCCGAAGCCTTTCTCGCGCGCCTCACGCACGCGGGGGACATGTTTGACGGCATCCTCTGCTGGGACCTGTTTGATTTCATCGACGCCAAAGCCGGCAAATTGCTCGCCGGTGAACTCGCGAGGCTCCTGAAGCCTGGCGGAGCTGTGTACGGTTTCTTCGGGACGACGCCGATCGAGCTGAAGCACTACACCCGCTACGTCATCGAGAAGGAAGATCGTTTCCGACTCCAGCACAGCCCGGCGACCCCGGTGAAACGCACCGTACTCCTGACCCGCGACATCACCAAGATGTTCGAGGGACTGAGCGTCGCCGAATCCGTGTTGCTCAAGAGCAGCACCCGCGAAACGCTCTTCCGTCGCCTGTAGAGCCTTGTTTCAGAGGGAGGCACTGAGACACGGAGAGGCATTTGTCTGATCCGCTTCGAGTAGAAGTCCCCCAAAAAGACGCCGTGCCGCGGTACCTCCCTGTAAAAACTCTCTCCGTGTCTCCCGGTGAACGGATCGGATCTGCGATATCGTCGCAGACATGGCCAAGCCCATCGTCGCCTTCCTCAGTGACTTCGGTACACGCGATCACTATGCCGGGGTGATGAAGGGCGTCGTGCTGACGATCTGCCCGGATGCGGTGCTGGTGGATCTGTCGCATGACCTGCCCGCGCATGACATTCCGTTTGCCTCGCTGGAACTGGCCGCGACCTACAAATATTTTCCCGTGGGCACCATCTTCGTCGTCGTCGTTGACCCCGGGGTTGGATCGGCGCGGCGCGGCATTGCCGCCGACGTGGGCGACTGGAAATTTGTGGCGCCTGATAACGGCGTGTTGACGTCCGTGTTGCAGGAGGCGCCGCCCAAGAAGGTGGTCGAGCTGACCGAACGTCGCTATGCCCGTCCGACCGTGAGCCGGACGTTTGAGGGCCGTGACCGTTTTGCGCCGGCCGGTGCGTGGCTCGCCAAGGGGATTCAGTTGTCCGCGCTGGGGCGCCCGGTGACCGACTACGTCCAGATTCCGCTGGTCCAGCCCACCGTGGAGCAGGGGCACATCAGCGGCGAAGTGGTGCGAATCGACCGATTCGGCAACGTCGTCACCAACATCGACCGGAAATTGTGCGAACGGCTATCGCCGGCCGGGGAGCCGTTGGCGATTGTCATTGGCGGCTTCACCGTCGCGCGGTTTGTGTCGACCTTCTCGGAGATCGCCGCCGGAGAGGTCTGTGCCCTCTACGGCAGTACGGATCATCTGGAGTGTGCGGCCCACGCGGCCAGTGCGGCCGAGGTCCTGGGCGTCGCGGTAGGTGCGAAGGCCTCGGTACAACGGGCGTAACGTCGGGGTATTCTGTTACGCATGGCTACTGACCTCTCCCTCGAAATGCTCCGCGTGGCCGAACAGGCCGCCATAGCCTGCGCCCACACCATGGGCCAGGGTGATCGGCACGGGTCCGACCAAGCTGCGGTGGAGGCCATGCGCAGGACCCTGGACACCGTGCCCATCGACGGCACAATCGTCATCGGCGAGGGTGAGCGGGACGAAGCGCCGATGTTGTACATCGGGGAGCGCGTCGGCCAGGGCGCGGCGGGCGTCACCGGGCTGCCCGAGGTGGATATTGCCGTGGATCCGCTGGAGGGCACGAACCTCTGCGCGTTGGGGACCAACGACGCGATCGCGGTGCTCGCTTCAGCGAGCAAGGGCGGCATGCTCCACGCCCCCGACCTCTACATGGAGAAGCTGGTGGTGGGCCCGCGCGCCAAACACGCGGTGAACCTCGACCGGCCCGTCAAAGACAATCTCAAGTCGATCGCCAAAGCGCTCGATCGTGACGTGGACGACCTTGTCATCATCGTGCTTGACCGACCGCGCCACGAACGATTGATTCGCGACATCCGCAGCGCGGGTGCCCGCATCAAGCTGATCGGCGACGGCGACCTGTCGGCCAGTATTGCCGCGGCGGTGGACGGGTCGGGGATCCACGCGGTCATGGGGACCGGCGGTGCGCCTGAAGGGGTGCTCACGGCGGCGGCCATGCGGTGTCTGGGCGGAGAAATTCTCGCTCGCCTCGTCATCAACAAGCCCGAAGATGAAGAGCGCTGCCGCAAGATGGGCATCGAGGACTTCCGGCGGATTTACTGCGCCGAGGATCTGGCCGCAGGGCAGAACATCACGTTTGCGGCCACCGGCGTGACTGACGGCGCGCTGATGAAGGGCGTGCGGTTCTTCGGCCACGGGACACGCACCAGTTCGATCGTCATGCAGAACGAACCGCATCAGATCCGGTTCATCGATACGATCCACGTC
>CAYZLT010000046.1:0-16277 GCA_964479175.1 uncultured Solibacteraceae bacterium
GACCCGCAACTTGCCGCTCGCCAGCACCGACGCCGCCGACGCGTCTTTGAGCCCCGTCCCGACCACCGCCATCGGCATGGACCGCCCTTCCGACGTGGTGCCGTAGCTGGTCATGTGAATCAGCGGCGACGCCTTGTCCACCGTCTCCATGAACGCCACGACCTCGGCATACGTGGACGTGGACTTGAAGTCCGACGCCTCCGCTGTGGTCTTGAGGGTGGCCAGGTTGACCCCTTGCTGGGCCTGAACGGCAAACACCGGAATCACGAGCACCAGCAGCAGAGCGGAGGAGAGTCGTCGCATGGGGACGATTATAATCGCGGGTGAATGCACATGCGGGTTCCCTTCTGTGGAGCGACTGTTCTTCTGCTCGCGATGCTCCTGCCGAGTGCCGGCTGCACCCGGGAGCAGGTGCCGCCTCCACCGCCGCCCTGGATACTCCTGGTCACGCTTGATACCACCAGGGCCGACGCGATGAGTCCGAAGCTGACGCCGGCTTTTGAAGCCGTCGCGAAGGCCGGTCGACGATTCACCCGCGCCCACGCCACCGTGCCTGAGACGTTGCCGTCCCACGCGTCCATGATGACGGGCCTCTACCCTGGAGGGCACAAGGTTCACGAGAACGGCCGGTTCCTCACGACAACCCATCCGGTGCTGGCTGAGGAGCTCAAGAAGGCCGGGTACAACACCGGGGCTGTGGTCTCGGCCTTTGTCTTGGCCAAGCGGTTCGGCCTTGCCCGTGGTTTCGATGTGTACGACGATGAGCTGGCGAACGGGGCGAGTGAGCGGGACGGAGCCGCCACCACGGAGCGGGCGATTGCCCATGTGAAGACGCTTGGCGCTGACAAACCGGCGTTTTTATGGACGCACTATTTTGACGCCCACGCGCCGTACGCGCCTCCTGCTGCGCATCTGACCGCCGCGGGTGGCCAGCCGTATCTGGGCGAGGTCGCGTTTGCCGACTCGCAGATGGGCCGGCTCATCACGGCGTTCAAGGCCGCGGCTGCGGCCGCCGGTCGGGATGCCGCGGTGGTCGTGACCAGTGACCATGGTGAAGGTCTTGG
Organism: uncultured Solibacteraceae bacterium; assembly: GCA_964479175.1. GTDB lineage: Bacteria > Acidobacteriota > Vicinamibacteria > Vicinamibacterales > SCN-69-37 > SYFT01. The sequence continues at coordinate 1,065 of CAYZLT010000046.1, forward strand.
CGACCACGGCGAGGCCCAGCACGGCAATCTGGTCTACCAGTCCACGATGCACGTGCCTCTGGCGATGTCCGGGCCTGGCGTCTCCACGGGTGAGGAAGATACGCCGGTCAGTACGCGTCGCATCTTCCACACAATCATGGATTGGGCAGGGCGGCCGACACCCGAGTCGCTGCGCGCACCTGAGGTGACCTCTGAGGTGGTCCTGGGCGAAGCCATGAAGCCGCATCTCCAGTACGGGTGGCAGCCGCAGATCATGGCCGTGGAGGGCACACTGAAGGCCATCCTCGCAGGACCAACCGAGGTCTACGACTTGGCGAAGGATCCGAACGAGGCGACCGACCTCAAGACGGCCGCGACGCTGCCCGCCGCCATCCGCATGGCGATGGACGACTACCCCGTGCCGTCTCTGGTCGCACCGGCTGCGGCCCCCTCGGCCCTTGACGCCGAGGCGAAGCAGAAACTCGCCAGCCTCGGCTACGTCAGCGCCACCGCGACACCCACCGTCCGCAAGGACGCGCCGCGCCCGGCCGATATGGCGCATCTGTTTTCGGTAATTGACGAGGCGTCGGGCCTGTTTGTGCAGCAGCGCTATGCGCAGGTGATTCCGCTGCTCCAGAAAATTCTGAAGTCAGACCCGAACCATCTCGATGCCACCATGCGCCTGGCGACCGCGCATTCGGCCCTGGGGCAGGACGCACAGGCGCTCGCGGCCTTCAAGCGCGCGCAGACCCTGGCGCCGGAGTCGCCCGACGTGAAGTTGTATCTCGCGTTGCACCACGCGAAAGGCCCTCGATGGCCGCAGGCCGTGCCGCTCCTGGAAGGCATTCTCGCGAACTCGCCCGAGCGCCTTCCGGCTCTGGAGACGCTCGCGTTGCTGCGCGAGCGCGAAGGCAAGACGGCCGAGAGTCTGACGCTCTTCCGCAAGGTGTTTGCACTGCGGCCTCCCACCGCCGTGGAGGCCATTCGTTTCGGCCAGCTCGCCATGTCGCTGGGCCAGACCGATCAGGCGATCTGGGGATACGAGCGCGCGCGTGAGGGGCAAGGCGCCGCATTTGTGGGCGACCTCGAACTCGGCGTCCTCTATCTCGCTGCCAAACGCCTCGGGGACGCCCGCCAGTCCTTCGATCGCATTCCGTCATCACACCCCGAGTACCCGATGGTGTTGTTCAAACGTGCCCAGGTAAGTGTGCTGCTGAATGAGCCCGGCAAGGCGGATCGCATCGCCGCCGCCAAACGTGGGGCCGACGCGACGACGCGTCGGCTGATTGCGACCGAAAGATTATTTACACATAGGGAGTGAGCCAATGGGCCAACGAAGAGTGTTGCGTCACGCTGAAATCATTGCCTCATTGCCTCATTGCCTCATTGCCTCATTGCCTCATTCAAGGAGTGTTCATGAAATCTCCGAGTCTTTTTGTTGCCGTTACGTTGTGCCTCGTTGCGGGGGTATCGGCTCAGCAGCCGCCCGCCGCGACCAACCCTCAACTCGCTGCGCTGATCACGCAGGCCCAGGCGGTGCGTGGGGGCGAGTGGGGACCGATTCTCGCCAGTCTGGATCGCATCAATCGCGCGGCGCTCGACCTTGACGATCAGGTGGATTACGACCTGCTTCGGTCACACGCGCGCACACGCCAATGGGAACAGACCGAACTGCGGCAGTGGGAGGTCAATGCGGCCGGCGTGATCAACGTCGGCGCCGTCAGCGGATTGTTCCTGCGCGACGGCGCGTTACCCGAGGTGAACGTCCGCTCCGCGATTGCGCAACTGCGCGGTCTGGCCGACGCGATCAAAGCCGATCGCGATCGCCTGACCACCCCCGCGCGGACGTGGACAGAGAACGCGCAATACCAGGCGTACTACGCAAAGACGATGCTGGAGAAGGAGGTGCAGTTGCTGGAGATCGCCAATCCGGCGCTGCGGACGGAGTTCCTGACGGCGGCCAAAGCTGCGGTCCCGGTGATTGCGGAACACGAGGCGTGGCTGGAGAAAGTCCTCTTGCCCAGGTCCACGCGTCCGCCGACGTGGACCCCTGCGCAGATCGAGTTCTACCAGTTCGTCCACGAACAGCTCGACGACTACGGTGTGGATGCGATGATTCGTGTGGCCGAGGCTGAAGACAAAAAGCTCTGGTCGGAGATGGAGGCACTGGCGAAGCGCATCCACCCATCAGGTGATCTCCGCACGGCGTGGGAAGTTATGAAGAATGAGGCGCCTCCGTGGGACGAAGTCATCCCCATGGCGCAGAAGTACGTGGACCTCGCCAGTGACTGGCTGCGTGGGGCTGGGCAGCACGTGGTCACCATTCCGGACTACCTGCGCTACGGCGCGCGCCTGTCACCGCCGATGGCGCGACGGACGTTGTCGTTTGGCGGTGCGACGTCTGGGCCCACCATTGACGGCAAACAGTCCGGCTTCTACATCCTCACGCCACTCGAAGATCGGCTGACACCAGAGGAGAAGTTGAGCCGGCTCAAGTCCTACAACCCGTACTGGACGCACGTCATTTCGTACCACGAGTGGCTCGGTCACACCGTGCAGATCGCCTCGGCGCGGGCCAACGTCACACGGCCGATGCGCCGGATGTACAACAGCAGCTACTTCAGCCAGTCGTGGTCGTTTTATCTGGAGAAATTGTTCGAGGACGAAGGTTATTTCGACACGTTGCCGCACATGGAGAATCTCAAGACGCAGATGGCGCGCCGGCAGATGCGGATGTGGCGGGTGCAGCGGATCCTCACCAAGCTCAAGATGGCCAAGGGCGAGATGACGTTTGATCAGGCCGTGCAGGCCTACATCGACCGCATCGGCATGGAGCCCGGCAACTCATTCATCGAAGTCCAGCGCGACTCGCAGTCACCCTCGCCGCCCGGCCGCGAAATCATCGGCGAGCTCATGATCCTGAAGTTGCGCGATGAGATCCAGAGCGCCAAGGGCCCTGCGTTTTCACTCAAGGCCTTCCACGACGAACTGATTTCGTTTGGGGATCTGCCGTTCACACAAATCCGTCGCCTCATGCTGCGGCAATAAGCCCCGTTATTGTTCACAGGGAGGCACAGAGCCACGGAGGTCTTTTGGTTTTTAAAAAAAAAATCAGGGCACAAAAAAACGCGGGGGGCCGAAGCCCCCCGCGTCCATGTGTACGCTCGGTGCGTGTTAGAACTGAATCTTCGCAGCCACCTGGAGTCGACGCGGCGGGAAGTACGACCGTGCCAGCCCGAATGACGTGACGTTCTGACTCGGCTGCGGATTGTAGCCCGTCTGATTGTTGGTCACGTTGAACAGGTCCGCGACGACCTGGAAGTTTGCGCGTCCAGGCAACCGGAAGTTCTGCGTGTAGTTGAGGTCCAGCTGATAGTGGGCCTTGGTCACACGTGAACCCGCGGGTTCCGCGTAGCGGATCAGGTCACTCGTGTTGGTGCCGATGATCGCGGTGGAGTACGCGCGGTAGTTCCAGGCTTCCCACGGCTGGCCCGACTGCGCCACGACGTAGCCGCCGAAGGTCGCCTGCCAGGGCAGCGAGTAATAACCGTAGGCCTTGACCATGTGACGACGGTCACCGCGCAGGTCGCCGTTTTTGTTGTCCCAGATCTGACGACCACCGCCGTCGGCGAGGTTCGAGGAGCCGATGAAGATCGCCGCGTCATTGTTGCCCGTCGTGTTGTCCTGGTCCACGTTGCCGAAGTAGTGGCTCCAGGTGTACGAGCCACGCAGGAACATGTTGCTGCTGCGGTACTCGGACTCCACGGTGGCTTCGTAGTACTTCGTGAAGGCGCCGTCGAGTTCCGCGATGACGTAGGAGGAACCGGAACCGATCTGGGCCACACGTGCCGTCAGGTCCGGGATGTAGAGTTCGCGCGGCACCCCGGCGGGTGGGGCGAAGGCGACCCGGGCGTTGTTGTTGGTGTCTTCCCAGAAGTGGGTGCTGTTGCGGTACCGGCCATAGACACGCGCCGACCAGTTGGTGTTGAGCTCCATGCTCGTGCCGAGCAGGTACTCGTCGGTCGTGCGGGGGGTCATGTCCTGCACGAACAACTTGCCCGACGACGAACCCACCGGGACGGCGGCGAAGAGCCGGCCGGAGGCATCAAAGTGGGCGTCGATGAACTGACCCACCAGGTTGCGATCCCACGACGCCGCACGCGGCAGCGAGTTGGCAGCCGGGTTGTACCGGGCGAAGCTCGCGTAGACCGTGTCGGCTCCGTTGTAGCTGCGGACCACGCTCAGGCGTGGCTGGATCATCTTCTTGAAGGGCAGCTCATACATGTTGTAGCGGTTGCCCGGCGCTGACCGGTAGCCCGACAGGGTCGAGCTGTCTTCCTGGAGGCCCTGACCAAACAACGAGTCGTTGCTGGCGATGGCGCCGATGTTGAACGTCCAGTTATTCCAGCGGATCATGTCGTTGAACTCGATGCTCTGTGACTCGTAGTCCGACACGATGGCGGGCAGGCCCGCCGTCTGGCGCTGGTACCGCGCGGTGTAGAAGATCGGCTGTCCGGCGGTCGACACGCGGCCACCCTGGAGCGTGATGCTGCCCCAGCCGTTGGAGCTGCGGAGCAGTTCTTCGGAGTCGCGATACCACTGGTAACCGGCATGCAGTTCGTGCGTGACGTTCGAACCCAGCGTGACGTTGTAGGCGAACTGGATGTTGTCGCGGAAGAAGTCCTGATCGTTGAGCAGGGTCGCGAATCCGAAGGTCGAGCCTCCGACGCGCGCGCCAGTCGTGCCCACGTAGCCGTATCTGTCGATGAAGGGCTGCAGGAACGTATTAAACGCCGTGTTGCCGGCGATCGGCGTCGGCAGGCTGACCTGCCCCTGCGTCTCGAGGCTGGCGATGTTCAACAGGGACCCGATGGCCTCACTCGACGTAGCCGACGAGATGTTGTCGGGACGCCCCAGGTTTTCATTGACAAAGCGCGTGTACTTGAACGTGGCCAGACCCTTGCCGAGAATCCAGGATCCTTCTGCGGTCGTGATCTTCTGTTCGCTCTCTTCACCCGTGCCGGTCGTGGACGTCGAAAACCCACCGAACAGGGTGCTCTTGTCCTCACGGCGTGAGTCACGGTAGCTGACGTTGACCAGCACATTCCGGATCGGCGTCAAGGTGAGCTTGCCGAAGTATTCGTTGCGAATCCGTTCGAACTGCGGCAGCGGGCCGTAGGCGTTCGCCTGGTTTGTACGCGAAAATTCTGGACGGTAATAGGAGCCGTAGAACGTCACCTTGCCAGGCAGGAGCGGACCACCGATGTTGCCCGTCATCCACGCCTGGTCCTGCTCGTACTGCGAGACCGAGCCGCTGACCAGGTCGGCAGCCATGCCGGCCGTCTGGAACTTGTAGCTCAGTTCACCCGTGAACCGGTTGGTGCCCGACTTGCTCACCGAGTCGATCGTGAAGCCACCCGAGCGGTCGAAGTCGATCGCACGCGCGCCACCCTTGATGGTCGTCACTTGGGCGATGTCGTGTGAGGAGGGCTCGGCCGAGAGTGTGCCAAAGAGCGGCAGCGTCACGTTGACGCCGTCGAACTGATACACGTTGTCCTGGCCGCTGCCACCCGCACTCGGGCCACGCACCTGGTCGGCCGTGAACTGCACGCCGGGAATCAGGCGAATCAGGTCGCGATATTCCTGACCGACGGGCAAGCCGGCGATCTGCGTCGCGGAGATGCCGCTCTTGACCGTGGCCGAGTTGGTGTCCACGTAGGACGCCGTCGCGGTGACGTTCACCGTTTCGGTGACGCCAGACACGGACATCGTGACGTTGACCGCCGTATCCTGCTGGAGCTGGACCTGCGCATTGCGGGTCAGCGTCTGCATGCCGGACAAGGTGAAGCTGACACTGTAGGTGCCGGGAGGCAGCGCCGCCATCCGGTACTCGCCATTGTTGCCCGTCACGACGACACGCGCGGTCGGCAATGACGTGGAGGTGGCTTCAACGGTCACCCCCGGAAGGGCACCACCGCTGCTGTCGACGGCACGACCGGCGATCGTGCCCGTCTGCTGAGCCAGAGCGACCACCGGTGCCAGTAGCACCGCCATGACCGCGAGAAGAACGAACTTATGACGCATTGATCCTCCAAAGGAGTAAAGACACCGTAAACGCAAGTGCAAAGGATGCTATCCGGTCACGGACACTTGCTGCAATGGGGCAATGGGGCAATGCATTGCCCCATTGCCCCATTGCCAACGTCAGGAGCGGCTGTGAGCCCCCACCGCCGCGCCCAGCAACCCAGCAGCGGGATTGAGGATGACCGATACCGGAATGGTCCGGAGGAGGTCCGTCAGCGGGTCTTTGGCGCGGAAGGCGTCCAAAAACGGCCCCCGTTCGAGGGCGGGGAGTATCTTCGGGGCGATGCCGCCGCCAATGTAGAGGCCTGCCGTGGCCACGGACCGCAGAGCCAGGTTGCCGGCGGCAGCGCCATACCCCTCCACAAACATGTCCAGCGCCTCCAAACACTGCTCACATCGTCCACTCATGGCGGCGGCGCTGATGGCCGCAGGCAGTTCACCGTTTTCCACCTCCGGGCCAATCGCCTCACACGTGCCGGCACCCGCTCCGAAGCCATGCGTGAAGCGAAACAGGTTGATCAGGCCTGGGCCGGAGATCACGCGGTCGTTATCGACGCGCCCGTAGATGGCGGTGAGATGTTCGACCAGCGCCAACTCTCGCGTCGTCCTGGCCGCAAAGTCCGCATGCCCGCCCTCGGAGGCCGACGGGATAAATTCACCCCGCACGTTGTGGAGGAGGGCCTCTCCCAGGCCCGTCCCGGCCGCGATGAGCGCCGCGTTGCCGGATGGGACGGGCACGCCCGCCTGCAGCACGGCCAGTTCGTCGGGCTCCAGGACCGGCACCGCGTGGGCCATCGCCTCAAGGTCGTTGAGCAGCCGGATGGGGCAGCCGGGCCACCGCTCGGCAAACACCGAGGCATCGGCCAGCCAGGGGACGTTGGTCAGACGGGCGACCAGGCCCGAGACCGGGCCCGCCACGCCGAGGCAGAAGCCCCGCAGCTGCGACTCCGCACGGGTGTCGTCAAGGAAGACCTGAATCAACTCCTCAAGGCTGTCAAAATCGAGCGTCGCGTATTCACGCACGACCAACGACCGCGGGCGTTCCCCCGCAGGTTCAAACAGGCCGAGCAGTGTCTTGGTGCCACCAATATCTCCCGCCAGAAGCATCGGCAGATGATACTGCCAAGTGGAAGGTAGAAGGTCGGAGGCCACAGGGCAAAGGTACGGAAACGCCTCTGCTACACCGGTCCGTACCTTTAGCCTGTCGCCTTTGACCTTTTCCCTTTTCCCCTCTCTGTTACGATCTCCCCGTGGCCGTTCCTGCGTCTCTGACCCTTCCGGCCGAGCGGCCGTTTGCGGGACAACACGTCGCCGTGCTCGGCAAGGGCGGCGTGCTCTCGCGCCGCGACATGCGCGCGCTGGTCGAGCGCCTGGGGGGCACGTGTGCCTTCACCCTCTCCGACCACACCACCATCGTCATTCGCACGGGCGACGCCCCGGCCGAGGGCTGGCCCGCGCATGTGCGCGAGGTGCTGACCGAAGACGCGGTGTGCCGCGCGGCGGGATTGCCCGATCTGGAGATGTTGCGCACCCGGTACTACTCAGCGCGCGACCTGCAGGGCATGTATCCGGGTCTACGCGAGGACCACCTGCGGTACCTGGGCAAGTGGGGCCTTATTCGTCCGGTCGCCGGCCGGTATTCGTTCAACGACCTCCACGTGATCAAAGCGGCAGCGGCCGATCTGGGCCGCGGTGTGCCCCTCAACGGCATCCTGCGCGGTCTACTCGCGGAGCGCACCGGACAACTGGCGTTCGACTTTCAGCCGTCGCGCATGGACTCGCCGCGCGCGCGTGTGGTCTCGCTGCCGACTGTCAAACGCGACGCGCGTGGCGCCGCCGACCGCGCGGCACAAATCCAATCAGCGAACTACACGCTGGCGGCAAAATATTTCCTCGAGGGCGCCGAGCTCGACGATGGCGATGAGCGGAATTTGGATATGGCAGCGGCCTCGTATCGTCGGGCGCTGTTGTTTGATCCGCAACTCGTGCCGGCGCTCGTCAACCTCGCGAACATCCACTACGAACGCGACGAACTTGTGGAAGCGGACGCGATCTACGAGAAGGCCATTCGCATCGATCCCGAATGTTTCGAGGCGTATTTTAACCTCGGCAACATTTTTCACGACCTCGCGCGGTATCCCGAAGCGGTGGTCAACTATCGCGAAGCGCTCGCGATCAACCCGTCGTACCCCGAGGCGCATTTTTATCTCGCCGTGACGCTCGAAAAACTCGGCCGCGCCGCCGAAGCCAAACCCCATTGGCAGCACTATCGCGAACTCGATCCCGAGGGCGAGTTCACGGAGCTGGCGAAGGAGTTTTCGGATTGATAGGAAGGCCAAAGGTTAAAGGCCACAGGCTACCTTCGTCTATCTTTTCAACGCCACCGTCGTCGTCTCCCCTGCGCGGAGCGTGACGCGCTGTGCGGTCTTCGCCCAGCGCTCAAGCGCGCTCTTGGACATTTCGGCGTCGAAGGAGGAGCCGCGGGCCACGTAGTAGTCGCCGGGCGGAACGGTGTCCAGGCGGAAGGATCCATCCGGCCTGATGAAGATGGGCTGGAACCGCAGCGGGTACCGTTCAGGTTCTATCCACGTTGACGCGTCCATTGGAAAAATCATCGCGCGTGCGTACCCGGGCGATTCGTAACGCGCGAACACGACCGACCCGGTGAGGACGGCCGGTGGTGCATCGGAGACGACCACCAGCACGCCCGTCTCATCTTCAGAGCCCACGGTGATGACGTCGACCAGCGTGCCTGACGCCGGTGGGCTCACACGTCGCACCATGCGCCACGGAGAGTTCGGCACGGTCACCACCACTCGATAGCGGCCCGGCGGAAGCCCGCCGATCGTGAACTGACCACTTCCGTCAATCCGCGCACCGTCCCCCACCGTGCCGGAGTTGCCAATCGAGGCGAGTGTGCTCATGGTGAACTCAAGCGGCAGGAGTGCCACGCGCACCGTTTCGAGCACGGTCGCAGAGGGTGCAGCCGCGCTGCCGGAGAATTCAACACGCCCGGAGACCGTCACCCCGTCGCCGATCGGCACCACCAGGCCGACAAGGTCGCGGTCGGCGACCGTCACCTCGGTGTGTGCCCACGGCGTCCGGTGATTCGCAGTCGCCGGGATGGCCCCAAGTGCGTAGCTGCCCGGGGGAACGCCGACAAAACGGAATCGCCCGTCGGAGGAGAGGGAGGCCGGTGTCATTCCGCTGAGGCCAATCGCGCCAGGCTGAGAGAGAAACACCTGCATGCGAGTGGTCGCCGGGGCGCCGCCTTCGATCAATTGCCCCTCGACTACAAACGGCGTCACGCCGTGCATCGTGAGGTCCATGCCCATGCGTGCATCGCCGCGATCCACGGTGACGAGTGGACTGTTGCTGGCGTGGGCCTGCCCCGGATAATACGTTGGCGCAAACGTCTGGACCGTTTCGTCGATCAGCGCGCTCACCATTGCCGCATCCGGTGCAGTGGGGTGGAGTTGCCGCAACAGCCCGGGGTCGATGGCGAGCGAGTCTCCTGCGCAGGCGCAGAGGAGGTAGTCACTGGGGGGAAGGTTGCGGATGTCGAACATGCCCCGGTCATCGGTGCGGACACCGCCACGCTCGATCAGGATGGGTTGAAAGCCCATCAGGAGTTTGTGATACGCCACGACCGGCATGTTGACGACCGGATCGCCCACTTCGTCTCGGACGATTCCGCCGATGCTGCCGTTGCGGCCACCGCGGAGCGTGAGGTCGATGATGCGGGCGCCATCCTTCACCGTCACCTCGGCGGCGGAGGTGGGTTGAAACTCCCTGCCCTCCACCAGGAACGAATACGTGCCGTCTCCCAGGTCCTCAAATCGAAAGCGCCCATTCGCATCGGTCATCGAGCGGAGTCCGAATCCTCGGCTGATCACAGGGGCATTCACCAAAGGCTCGCCCGAGCGTTCATCGACCGCCACACCTGCGACCACGTTATTGCCCTTGGTCACAGCCCGGCCGGGCATCGGGGTTGGTTCTGCGGGTTCGACCAACAACGGTGTCAGCTGTTTATGCTCCCCTGCGCCGACGGACACGGTGCGACCTTCGCCCTTCCTGCCAACGACGCCGATGGTGTAGTCCCCGGAAGGAAGACTGAAGAAACGGTATTCACCCACGCGATTGGTCGTCGACACCTGTAGTGAGGGCAATGCGGAGCCGGAGATATTCAGGTAAAGGCCGGCTTGGGGTTGGCCGAGATGATCGATCACCGTGCCCGTCACCACCGCGCCGGTCGGCAGACTGATCACGATGTGTGCGCCCGTCGCGTCAGTCGCGTCAGTCGCGGCGCTCAGTAGCGGTCGCTTGCTCGCGCCGACGCGACCGGCGACCGTCGTCTGCGCCGCAGGCACCTGCGCGTGCGGCGACGCGGCGAGGACGATGAGCGTCATGTGGAACGCGAGGGCTTTAGCCCTCGCGGTTCTATTGCACCCTAACATCCTGCGTCTTTCGTTCACCGGCGCCGAGTGTAACTTTGATGGCGGTCGGCACCAACGCTTTGAGAAACGCAGGATCGTACTGTTCGTCTTTGGAGACGTCAGTCACGGTGGCGAGGTAGTACTCGCCCGCAGGCAGCAGCGCCGGGCCGGGGCCACCGAGCTGATAGCGTCCGTCGCCGGCAGGTTGCGCGGTGACGATGCGGCGGGAGTTGTGGAGCCAGTAGGCTTCATCGACCGGGAAGGCGAGCATTGTGTAGTCGCTGACGCTTGCGCCTGCGGCGTTGGTGACACGTCCTGAGATCTCCTGCCACTGATCGGTGATCGTCGCGACGACTTCTTTTGGTGGAGTCTCCGCGCTGATGTCGAACGCGCGGTCGGTCACGTCGGCGCCGTCGATGAACACGGACGCGAGTCCCCACGTGACCGAGTCACCTGACGCGCCAAAAAACGGCGCGCCACCGAACGTGTACCGTCCCGGCATGACGCCGCTGATGGTGAACGTGCCGTCAACAGTTGCCGGCGACACTTGAGGCACGATGCCTGTGCGATGTGCGGCCGATAGCCCCGCCAGCTGGAGCCGGAGCCCGGCGAGCGCCGGCGGTTTTGCGCCACCTGTAGCGGTTGCGGTGAGGCGTCCCGGCAGGGTCAGCGCGGGTCGCAGGACCAGTTGCGCTGAGGCGACGTCGTTGCCATACGTGTCGATGACCGCAAGTGCTGAGAGCGCCGTGGCTCCGCTCCCAACACGAGCGTTCAGCGCGTACCGACCCGGCGGCTGACCTGCGATGCCAAATCGTCCATCCGGTCCAACGGTAATCGACGCGCCGCTGGAAAACGGGCTGCTGCCGGCGACCGTCGCGAGCATCACCGTCGTCCGGCGACAAGAGCGCCTTGCGTGCTGGTTGCTAGCTGCTTCTGGTCGGCGGCCGATGCCGCTGCTGGAGTTGTGGGCCACACTCTCAGCCGAATCGCCCTGGGGATGACGTTCAATAGCCACATGGCTGGCATCGCAGCGACTGGTGTTGGAGTGGGTCTGCTCGGTTGGGGGTTCGCGATCGCTGGCGCGGCGGTGGGAACTTATGGCATGGTGCGAGGAATCATTACGTACGCTCAGTGCAAGCAAGGTCTTCCCCTACCTTAGAATTAGTCGTCGTTTTCTGATTTGATCGCCGAAGCGGGTCGAGCCCCGCTTCGGCGATTACGTCTTGTGTCCGGGAATGAGGTTCCAGAATGACAAGTCTTGTAGCCGTCGATGTGTTCGTCTTTGGAGTATCCGGGGCTGCCGCCGTCTATGGCTTCCTTAGACGTCAGGATCCCGTAGGGAAGAGCGCATTGGCACTGGGCGTAGTCTTTTCTCTTGGGACGATACCACGGATTCTTAATGCTGCCGATGCTCCGACTGCGCTGGTGCTGGCGGCTTCTCTCACGGCCCTTCTTGCGGCGCTGGTCGTAATGGTGGGGCAGATTCGGCAACTGAAACTGAGGGCAGGGGAGCCGGCGACATCCCCGCTCCTTCGACTTGGGATGGGGAGGATTGCGTTGTACCTGTTGATCATTGATGCCGCTGTTGCCTTCGCCGTAGGGACACTGGTCGGAGACATGCGGACTACCCTTCTCGCTGCTGCCGTCTGCTACATCGCCGCCCTTCCAGTCCTGATCATGTTCGCTCGTCGTACAGCCGGATGACGTGATCCGAGGCATGGTGGGATCGACTGCTTGCTGGGACATAGGGATTCGTTGATCTCGTCAATGTGTTTTCGTCGCTGGGCGATTAGCATTACTTTGTCACCTTCGTAGCGGCGGGTTGCGGCGGAAGCTGTCGAGCATGCGCAGCAGTCGGCGGTTGTGCAGGACGAGGAGGAGGCCGAAGATCTCGCGGACCCAGCCGCGGACGGTGGGCAGCGAGGGCCGGACGGTGATCGTCGGGGCGCGCCCGCGCTCCAGCTGTAAGAAGGTGAAGGCCACGGCGGTCAACACCACATGGTGCTGCCAGCCGCGATAACTGCGGCCTTCGAAATGATCGATCCCCAAGTCGTCTTTGAGTTCGCGGTACTGTTGTTCAATGGGCCACCGACTCCGGGCCAGGGCGACCAGCTCCCGTAACGGTGTGGTCTCGGGGAGGTTGAGCACATAGTATTTGCGCTCATCGGGAGCGGACCATTTCCGAGGGGGCGCGGAACCTCTCGTACCGGTGTGAGGGTGACCGCACAACATTCACCTACGCGGACCGCCGGCCCGCACGAGGGGCGGATCCCCGGACGCCGATTGGGTTTGCCATCATCGGCACCTGTCTGACCCGCGCCGCCGATGCCCTGCGCGACGCCAAGGTCGTGGCCATCGGAGTGAGCGTTACAGACGCCAACTCCGGTCAGATTCTCGTGACCGGCCTTTCCAGAGCCGGTGCCGTGCGCGCCATGTGTGAGGTGGAAGGACAGCAGATCGTGTCAGTGCATCGCCGGTAGTGTTGTGCCATAGCGACTGTCCTCACTACGTGACGCCCAACCAAGCTCGCTCGCGCTATTTTCAACGTCTAAAGCCTCAAAAAAATGGCACGGTCCTTGATGTAGACAGGATTGACAACAAGGAGGATCGAGATGAGAAACGTTCCTGGCTGGGCGATGGGGGCGGCGGGAGTTGGCGTGGTGGCATCGGCGTTCTTCCTCGGCGGTCGACTCGCGGCCACCGACGTGACACCCGCGACGCCGATGGCGTCGGAAGCCACAAGCGGGATGCAACTGGAGTGTGAACCCGGTCAACGCGCGGTGCTTCGGCAGGCGTCGATGGCGTGTGTGGGCAGTCCCACCGTGCCACCCTCTGCGGGTTATCTGCAAACGGTCAATCGGCCGACCGTGACCAGTAGAGCCACGCCAGTCCAGCGTTCGTCGGTGGCCCGATCGCCGGTGACCACCAAACGGTCGACCAAGAAGAGCGTCGCCATCATCGCCGGATCAGCGGCCGCCGGTGCAGTGGTCGGCGGTGTGGCGAAGGGAAAAAAGGGCGCCGTGATTGGCGGTATTGTGGGCGGCGCGGCCGCCACCATCTGGGATCAGGTGACCCGTCGCAAGTGACACAGCCGGGTTGTCCCTGATTGCACACGCCCAGACCAGGCGCGGGCGGGACGCGGGACAATGACGCGATGAGGCGTCGCGATCGACCCACACCGCATCATCCACTGCCGCATCATTCGCACCATGCGCACAAACGCCGGCGGCGACAACATCGGCGCCGGCAGGTGCACTCGATGTTACTGGCCGGCGCGGCGCTGTTCGCCCCGCATGCCGGCGCGCCTCCCGTGCGTCCTTCCGCACCGATCAGGTTGATCCAGGTCGAGAAGACCCCCGTGGGGCTGGTCACCACGACGTCACGTTTTCGACTGGCAGGGGAACACGAATTTGATCGACTGATCGAAGAAGCCTCGCGCCGGTACGGACTCTCGACCGCGCTGATCCGCGCCGTGATTCGTACCGAGTCCGCGTTCGATTCCCTCGCGGTCTCGCGTGCGGGCGCGCAGGGGTTGATGCAACTGATGCCGGCTCTTGCCGAGGAACTCGGCGTTGCCGACGCGTTTGATCCGCGGCAGAACATCATGGCGGGCACTCGGTATCTCAGCAGGCTGCTTCGAGATCACGAGGGCAACCTGCCGTTGGCGCTGGCCAGTTACAACGCCGGTCCCGGTACTGTGGCACGGTACCAGGGCATCCCACCGTTCAAGGAAACGCAGCGCTACGTCGAGACGATTACGCGTCTCGTGGAATCGACCGGGAGCCGTGATGAGCCGTAGCGCTCTTGCCTCGTGGTGGTCGTGGCGTGTGCGGTCGGCGTGACGCGGAGATTCGCCGCCATCCGCCTGCGGACGCAGGTGCGCAACCCGAACGCGTAGCTATCGGCTCAACGGCACTTACCGGCGAGATCGGGACCCGACCTGGCGGTGTGCAAAACCGCAACGACGTCAAGGTACGAACCTTGCTCTGATGATGCGCATGAGCGAAAAACACAGCGGCAACAAGAATGAAGTTATCGACAACGGTCACCAGAAGACCGTTTCAGGGAAAAATCAGAACGGTCCTGAAGAAAAGGTCGGCAAGGACGCGGGCGGAAACGCCGGCAGCAAAGGGCAGAACTCACGCACGGCCGCACCCAAGGGATCAGTCGGTTCGCACCGGCCTGGCGGCGACGGCCCAGGCACCAAGAAGTTCAAGTACGAGCACGACGACTCCCAGCGACGCCGCAAAGAGACGCCCTAGCTAGGCGGCGTCCTGAGGCCAGTGGTCAGCGCACCCGTACGCCGATCGACATCGCCGGACCGCCACCACCTGCGAGGCGAACCGGCTGCGTACCGATCTGCGCCTGCACCCGCTCACGCGGGATCTCGAAAAACATCTGATCAGCGTTGAGCAGTTCCGCGTGCACACCGAGCGTGGCCGGTGACGACATCATGCGCACACCAGCCGTCACCGCCACATGTCGACTCACCGAGACGGCCACCTCGGCGCCCGCGTTGTAGCCCACGTGCCAGCCATCGGCAAACCGCAGCCGCGCGAGCGCCTCTTCTTAGAAGATTGTGGAATGGCCAGGGGATGTCCCGGTAATTGTTGAAATTTGAAGCGGCGGCTCCCGCTGCTCGTGATACCACGAGTGGTGACTAACCCGAATAATTCACCAGAAATGATGCGCGGATAGAAACACGAGCGACCCC
>CAYZLT010000047.1:0-14325 GCA_964479175.1 uncultured Solibacteraceae bacterium
GTTCAGCCAGGTGCGCAAACGCCTGCGTCGCATTCGGGTCTCCCAGGTGAAGAGCCAGGCGGTGGCGTCGGCAAAAACGCGCCGGGTCAAACGGGCCAGCACCCTGGTGCGCGATCTCTCTTCTGTGGGCGCGGTTTATGTACCGGACCAGCTGCACGCGTTGCGGATCGCCACAAAAAAACTGAGGTACGCACTCGAATGGGAGCAGCAAATCGGCGGCAAGGCCTGGGTGCGTGAGCGCCGACTGCTCGAAGCCGCCCAGGAGGAACTTGGCGACTGGCACGATCGCCTCATCCTCCAGGAGCGGATCCATCGCCTGCGCCGCAGCGGTGATCATTCCCGGGTCACGGCCGGAGACTTCAAACACATGGCCGCCGATCTCGAACGCGAATGTCGTGCGCGGCACGCGGCGATTCTCGCACGGGTCCCCGCGCTCACCCGGCTCGCGAAGGCCGCCTCGCGATGACGGTGTATCTGGTGCGGCACGCCATCGCCGAAGAGCGTGGCCCCGTCTGGCCCGATGACAACGAGCGGCCCCTGACGACGCGGGGGATTGCGCGGATGCGGGAGATCGCACTCCGCCTCGCCGACCGCGGGGTGCAGGTCGGACACATTTGGTCCAGCCCCCTGGTCCGCGCGCGACAAACCGCCGACGTGCTTGCGCCGCTGTGGACCACCGCGCGGCAGATTGAGATCGTGAATGAACTCGCGCCTGGTCATGCCCCCGCGCGCGTCGGGAAAGCCCTCATGGAGCGATCGGCGCGAACCACCGATACCGCCGTCGCGCTGGTGGGACACGAGCCCGACCTGGGCCTGCTGACCGCCTGGCTGATCGGCGCACGGTCACCGCTGCCGTTCAAGAAGGGCGGCGTCGCCCGTGTGGACTACGACGCCTCCATCAGCGCCGGTACCGGCACGCTGACGTGGCTGGTCACGCCGAAGCTGGTGCTTGAGCAATAGCGGCACGTTCACAGGGAGGCACGGGGGCACGGAGGGTTTTCGCTTTTCAAGACCTGCAGGTCCGAACGGGAACCACTCGACCGCACCGAGTGCTCCTGAACACTCGGCGTAGGAGACGCAGCCCCGGAAGAGCAGAAGAGCAGAAGAGCAGACAGCCACCAAAGCCCTTCGTGACTCCGTGTCTGCCTGTGAACATCCCAGGAGGTGACAGGCACTGAGGCGCGGAGGGCGAATTTCAAGATGCTTCTCGGCTCAAATCCATGGCTGCACCAGAGACCAGCCGCCGGATCCCGCTTCGCAATACGGGCACATGAAAGTTGATCAGCAGACCCACGGGCAGACCGGATAGCTTCAGACAGGTGATCACCTGGGCCTTGTGAATGTCGAGCGTTCGCTCGACGCTTTTGATCTCAAGGAGCACGGTGTGCTCAATGATGACGTCAATTCGGAAGGCGCAGTCGAGCGACTCGCCCTTGCAGGCAAACGGACAGTGCGCGCTGGTGCTCAAACGGGAGTTGCGCCGCCGTGAATTGGCGGGCCAGACACACGCCGTAGATCGCCTCCAGCAAGCCGGGGCCGGTGTGCCGATGGACCTCGATCGCGCACCCGATGATCCGCTCGGTGAGTGCTGCGTGTGCGTGCAGCAGTCCCACTGACAGAGCAATCTTCCTGCCAGCGGTGACGCGGCGGAGTGCTGGGTAAACGGCGCAGCCACTCTCTCATCACCCACTCGTCACGAGACGCTGCGACCCAAGCCAAGGCGAAGCAGCCGAGTGTAGGGGAAGCACGGTCCCAGGAAAAACTCCGTGCCTCAGTGCCTCCCTGTGAAATGGTCTCAGACGACCGTGCCAGGTTTGACCACGCCCCCCTTGGGCACAATGATGATCCCGTTGCGAATGTGGTATCCGTCGCCGTCGACGTCCTGGATGCCGGCTTCGTTGACGAGCCGGACGTTCTCTCCGATGCGGGCATTTTTGTCCACGATGACACGGTCGAGGACGGCGCCCTTGCCGATGCCGAGCGGCAGGTCGGTCTGGCGATCGTCGTACGCGTCGGCGCCCAACAGGACCGAGCGGGTGATGACGGCCCCGTGCTGGATTGACGTCCGGACGCCAACCACACTCTCGCGGATCTCGCATGAGTCCAGATAACAGCCTTCCGCCACGATGGCTTCATCGATCTGGCAGTGGTGCATCCGTGACGCGGGCAAAAAGCGCGGACGGGTGTAGATAGGTCGCGTCGGGTGGAAGAAGTTAAACGGCGCACTCCGTCGCGTCAGCATCAGGTTCACGTCGTAGAACGCCTGCACCGTGCCGACATCCGCCCAGAAGCCCCGATAAAAATGCGCCTGCACGCGATGAGTGCCCAGCGCGTGTGGAATGATTTCCTTGCCGAAGTCGACCGCACGGTCACGCGCCAGCACTTCGTGCAGGACGTCCCGCGAAAACACGTAAATGCCCATCGACGCCAGAAACGGCTTGTCGGCGGTGAGGCCCGCCGCCGGACCCGAGGGCACCGACGCGTGCAACTCGCCGAGGCGCTCGGCGTTGGGCTTTTCATCAAAGCCAATCACATGGGCGTCCGAGTTGCACCGCAGAATCCCCATCTGCGTCGCATCCTCTGGCGTGACGGGCTGCGCGGCGATCGTGATGTCGGCGTTGCGCTCGATGTGTGACTCGATCAGCTCGCCGAAGTCCATGCGGTAGACATGGTCGCCGGCCAGGATCAGGTAATAGTCCGCGTCGATGTTCCGGAAGTGCCGGGTGGCCTGACGGACGGCATCGGCGGTGCCCTGGAACCACTGTTCCCCTTCGGGAGTTTGTTCGGCTGCCAGGACCTCGATGAACCCCTCAGAAAAATTGTCGAGGCGGTAGGTCTGCGCGACATGGCGGTTGAGTGACGCCGAGTTGAACTGGGTCAGGACGTAGATCCGCTTGAGGCCGGCGTGCAGGCAGTTGCTGATTGGAATGTCGATCAACCGGTACTTGCCCCCGAGTGGCACTGCGGGCTTGGACCGCAGGTGGGTCAGTGGAAAGAGGCGGGTGCCGCGGCCACCCCCGAGCACAATCGTGAGCACGTCCTGCATCACCGACATTCTATGTCAGCTCCCCCGGCAGTTTTCCCCTCGCAGTAACACCGACGTCACCGGGACGTTACGTCATCGTCCGAGGATCGTCGCAGCGCGCGGGGCGTCTATCCGCGCCATAGCGAAAGAGAGCGGTGATGAGGACAGTGTGGAGATTCGTGATCGGGATTTGCGCCGTGGTGGCGGTGTTGGCGGGAACGCTGCAGGCGGCGCCGCAGACGCAGACCACCGGTGTGATCAGCGGGCGAGTGGTCGATGCCAGCCGTGGTGAGGCCCTGCCAGGGGCATTGGTGCGTGTGGACGGAACGTCCGTCTCGACGCCGACGGACCGTCAGGGCGCGTTTCGGCTGACCGGTGTGGCCGTGGGCCCCCGGACGCTGGTGGTCACGTACCTTGGCCGCCTTGAGGGCAAGCAGGTCGTGACGGTGACCGCGGGGAACCCCGTGACGGTCGACATCAAGCTGGAGGCCGATTACAGCTACAGCGAAACGGTGAACGTCACCGGTGAGTCCATTCAGGAGGGCCAGGCCCGCGCCCTCAACCAGCAGAAGACCGCGCTGAGCATCAAGAACATTGTCGCCGCTGACCAGATCGGCAGCTTCCCGGACCCGAACGCCGCCGAGGCCGCCTCGCGTATTCCCGGCGTCTCGATCACGCGCGACCAGGGGGAAGGGCGCTACGTCCTCATCCGCGGCACCGAAGCGCGCCTCAACTCGATGATGATCGACGGTGAGCGCATCCCGGCGCCCGAAGGCGACGCGCGCCAGGTGGCCCTCGACGCCATCCCGGCCGACCAGTTGCAGTCGATTGAAGTCTCCAAGGCCGTCACACCCGACATGGACGCCGACTCCATCGGTGGCGCGGTGAACCTCCTGACGCGACAGGCCGTGAACAAACCGACGCTGTTTTTTGACGCCGCCGGTGGCTACAACGCGCTGCAGCGGTCTGCGAACCAGCAATACGCGTCGGGCACTGCGGGCCGTCGCTTCAACGACGGAAAAGTCGGCGTCCTCGCGGGTTTCAGCGCGAACCGTCGCGTGCGCGGCTCGGAAAACTTCGAAGTGGACTACGCCGGCAACACGATGTCCGACATGCAGCTGCGCGACTACGCCATCGAACGCAACCGCTACGGGTTCAACACGTCGTTGGACTATCGCGTGACGCCAACCTCGTCCCTCACCTTCAAGGCCATCGTCAACCGCTTTGAGGACTACGAGGTGAACAACCGCATCCGGTATCGTCCGGGCAATCGCCGAATCGAACACGTGCTCAAGAACCGCCAGCAGAACCAGAACATCCGGTCGTTCTCGGGCGGCGGTAACCACCTGCTCGGTACCGGCGCCGTGCTCGACTATCGCCTCGGCTACGCGTTTGCCGAGGAGCTCCAGCCCGATCGCCTCGACACGATCTTCCGGCAGACCAACATCAACTTCACGCCCAACATCAGCGACCCCGACAACATCCAGCCGGGGTATTCCGCCAACAACGCGGCGAATGCCCGTCTGAATGCGTGGCAAACCGAACGGTTCTCGACGTCTGACCGTGACTGGACCGGCTCGTTCAACCTGCGCATGCCGATCGGCACCAGCGCGGACGGCGCGCGATTCCTCAAGTTCGGTGCCAAAATCAAGGACAAGCGGAAGGTGCAGGATTTTGAAGCCGGATCCGCGTCGCCGCCCAGCACCGTGATGTTCGCGGCGCTGCAGGACACCTCGTTCGACAACGGCCGCTTCCTGGACTTCTACTCGGCGACCTATGACAAGTTCCCGGGGATCAACGCCGGCGCGTCGCGCGCGATGTTCAACGCGCTGCCGGCCGGCCGGTACGAAGTGGACCCCGAAGGTGATGCGTCCAACTACGAGGCGAAAGAGCGTGTGATCGCCGGGTACGCCATGGCGGAACTGTTCATCGGCCCGCGCCTCACGATTCTGCCGGGCCTCCGGTTTGAATCCACGAAGGTGGACTACACGGGCTACGAAGTGCGCTACAACGACGATGGCGACTACGAGTCGACGCGTCGGCTGACCGGTGGCGAGACCTACACGCAGGTGCTGCCGGGCTTCCACGTGCGCTACGCCGTCACGCCGGAGACCAACATCCGCGCCGCCTACACGCGCACGATTGCGCGGCCGAACTACGTGGACCTCGTGCCCTATCAACTGGTCTTCCAGGAAGACAGCGAGATCGAACGTGGCAACTCGAGCCTGAAGCCCACGACGTCGGACAATCTCGACCTGCTGGTCGAGAAGTACTTCAAGTCCATCGGCCTGGTGTCTGGTGGCGTGTTCTACAAGCGGATGTCCGACTACATCTTCCCGTTCCGTTTCAACGAGCAGGCGTTTGGCGAACAGTACGAGATCAATCAGCCGCAGAATGGCGAAACGGCCACGTTGTGGGGCGCGGAGATCGCATTTCAGAACCAGTTGCGCTTCCTGCCCGCGCCGTTTGACGGCCTCGGCATCTATGCCAACTACACCTGGACCGACTCGAACGCGAGTTACCCAGGTCGCACCGCGGACTCCACGCTGCCCGGTCAGTCGACACATCTGGGCAACGTGTCCGTGTGGTACGAAAAACACGGCTTTTCGGCGAAGACGTCGCTCAACTTCCATGGCAAGTACATCGATGAAGTTGGCGGCGAGGCTGCGGAAGACATCTACTACGACAACCACACGCAGCTCGACATCACGGTCAGCCAGCGCCTGCTCAAGAACATCCGCGTCTACGCGGACTTCCTCAACCTCACCAACGCGCCCCTGCGCTACTACATCGGGACCACGAATCGCCCGATTCAGCAGGAGTACTACCGGTGGTGGAGCCAGTTCGGAGTCAAGATCAATTGGTAGTGCGCAACCTTGCCGTATGTGTCGTCCTCACCCTCGCCGCCTCGTGCGGCGGGGGTGAGTCGTCTCACCCGACCTCCGCGCCAACGGCGGCGACCCCACTCACCGCAGACAGGTTCACGGAATCGGTCACCGATGATGCGGACGACCCCGCCATCTGGCTGCATCCGACCGATCCGTCGCGCAGCGTGATCATCGGCACCAACAAGGTCGCGGCACCCAACGGCGCGCTCGTGGTGTTTGGCCTGGATGGCCGCATCCGGCAGACCGTCGCCGGCATCGACCGTCCCAACAACGTGGACATCGAGCAGCGTGTGTCACTCAACGGCCGCACGATCGACCTCGCCATCACCACCGAGCGTCTGCAGCATCGCCTGCGCGTGTTCCAGTTTGCGGCGGACGGCTCCGGTATCACTGAAATCGGCGTCGTGCCCGTGCTCGAGGGCCAGACCGGCGACTTCTCGGAGCCGATGGGCCTGGCGCTCTACAAGCGGCCATCCGACGGCGTACTCTTTGCCATCGTCGCACCGAAACTCGGTCCGGCCTCCAACTACCTGTGGCAATACCGCATCGGCGGTGATGGCGCAGGGGGCATCAAGGGGACCTTCGTCCGCCGCTTCGGCAACTTCAGCGAGAGGGCGGCCGCGCCTGGTGAGTTCGGCGAAATCGAAGCCATGGTCGTCGACGATGCCCTCGGGTATCTGTATTACTCGGACGAGCGATACGGCATTCACAAGTGGCATGCAGATCCGGATCACGTCGATGCCGCGCGTGAGCTGGCCGTATTCGGGCTTGAGGGGTACCAGATGGACCGTGAAGGTCTCGGTCTGTATGTGAAGCCTGATGGGACCGGCTACCTCGTGTCCACCGATCAGATTCCCACCGGCTCGGTCTACAAGCTGTACCGGCGCGAAGGGGAGTCTGGTGACCCGCATCGCCATGTCGTGATTGCGGAGGCCAAAACGAACGTCGACGACACGGATGGCCTCGAAGTGACGTCGACCCCGCTGCCCGGATTTCCCAATGGCCTCGTGGTCGCCATGAACTCCGCACCGCGAAATTTTGCGTTGTTTGACTGGGATCGCCTGTTTTCAGGCCGGAAATAGAAAACAGTAACCAAGGGGCCGGTTGCACGAAGACCGGTCCTTCATTTGTTACCAAGAGTTTACACCCACGGGCGCACAGTACTGCGATAACTATCACAGCACAACCCCGAAGGCGTCACGTCAAGGGCCCTTCGGCCGGAATTGGAGAAGAGATGGAAACCCGCGAACGCAGCACCTCAGGACACACCGATACGCTCGTCGTGACCAAGACGGCGGAGGGGTGGGAGGTACGGGAAACACACGACCGGGCGATCGTGCGCACACAGCAGTACAACGATTGGCATCGGGTCGAACGGGCGATGCAGGTGTTTGACCTGCAGGGCTTGGCGGCCTACTCGACGAACCGATAGCCGAGGCCGACAACGGTCTCGATTTGTGGACCGGCGGCTCCCAGTTTTGATCTGAGGCGACCGACGTGGACATCAACTGATCGCGTCTCCACGTAGTGGTCGTATCCCCACACCCGCTCAAGCAACCGATCGCGTGACAACACCCGATTGCGATTCTCCACGAGACACTTGAGCAGTTCGAACTCGCGCCGTGTCAGTCGAATCGACTGACCGTCCACGGCGACCACGACCGCGTCAAAATCCGCAAAGAGGTGAGCCCCCTGATAGACCTGCGCCGGCGCACCCGCACCGGTCGCTTTACGGCGCAGGACGGCACGCACACGCGCGGCCAGTTCGCGGAGGCTGAAGGGTTTGGTGATGTAGTCATCCGCACCCAGGTCCAGACCTGAGACCCGATCGGCCTCGCCGGTGCGCGCGGTGAGCATGATGATGGGCAGTTGTGCCGTGGCCGGTTTTGCGCGGACAAGACGGCACACTTCGATGCCCGAGAGCACCGGCAGGTTCAGATCGAGGATCATCAGATCCGGAGGCTGTTCAGAAACCGCCTTGAGCGCGGCATCGCCGCTTGAGACGACGCTGACCTCAACGTCGCCCGCGCGTTCCAGGCTGTGTTTGATCAGCCCGGCAATATCCGCTTCGTCGTCAACGACCAGAATACGTGTTGGAGCAGGTGCAGGCATTACCCTCACAGCCTAGAAACCTCTGATTTCCCACGCGTGACACCGCCGTTAATTCGACGTTACGCCTGTGGCGACCGTATGGCGGTGTGACGTTACGCTGACGTTGCAAATTGTTCGTGTCATCTTCGCCAACCGCCAGTGCGCGACCCGGTCTGGGTCGTGTTTTCGGAGCCGTCGGGCTTAAGCCCGACGGACGCATGCCGGGCTAGAGCCCGGCAGCTCCGAAGAGGGCCGTCCACAAGACCCGCGCGGCCAGCACTCCAAGGGCGACGGCCGTGATCGCCTCCATCACCAACCGAGCCGTCCGGTGCGCAAGGAGATGTCGCAGGCGTTCGAGCGCCAATGCCCAGGTGGTGTGCACGACAAACGCCATCCCCACGTGGGTGGTGGCCAGCCAGGCGTAGTGCCCGGCGGGTGCGGGTGTCGGCACAAATGACGGCACCACCACCAGATAAAACGTCGCGATCGCCGGATTGAGCAGGTTCACCGACAGTCCTTCACGCCACGCATGGTGCGCCTGCGTCGGGTCGCCCGTCGCGAGAATCGCCGCCGACGATGGCAAGGCCCTGTGTTGCAGCAGCCGGCGCGCACTCAAGACGGCCAACCACAGCAGATACACCCCGCCGGCCACCTTGAGCGCCGTGAAGAGCAGAGGAAGGCGCGCGAGCACTAGCGCGAGGCCAAGGCCGGCGGCCAGCGCATGACTGCTGTTGCCCGCGGCGGCACCGACGGCTGCCCACACACCGCCACGCCAACCGGTCGCCAGCGTGTTCCGCACAACGACTGCGGTCGTCGCACCTGGTGTAATCACCAGGGCGAAGGTGAGCGAGAGGTACGCCGCGTACAGCGGACCGAGGTCCGGCATCAGGGCAACTGTACGGTGACGACCGTGCCGCCACCCTCGCGATTACGCGCACTCACTTTGCCGCCGTGCAGCTCAACAAGGTGTCTGACGATGGAGAGGCCGAGGCCCGTGCCGCCAGGGTCGCGCGGGTCACGGGTGCGCGAGCGGTCGACGCGATAAAAGCGTTCAAAGATGCGCGGGAGTTCCGCAACGGGAATTCCGGGCCCTCGGTCGCTGACGCTAATCGCGATGCCGTCAGCGGTGCGAGTGGACTCGATATCGATTTGGCCACCCTCGGGGCTGTAGTTGGTGGCGTTCTCAAGGAGATTCCGGAAGACGTCGTGGAGTTTCGCCGGGTCGCCGGAGAGCATCGTCGCGTCCGGCGCGATGGAGGTCTCAATGGTGATGTCGCGAGCCGTGGTTGCGGCTTCGACGTCTCCGCGCACCTGTTCCAGCAGGGATTCGACCTGGAGCACCGCCGACTGGACGTGTTCCTGGCGGGCGTCAAGCCGTGCGAGGCGGAGGAGGTCGTTGACGAGGCGCTCCATGCGGGAGGCATGGCGAGCGATAATACTGAGGAACTTGCGCGACTGCTCGGGTTCCACGGGACTGTCAGTGAGCGCCTCCACGTACCCGCGGATCGCGGTGAGTGGCGTGCGCAGTTCGTGGGAGACGTTGGCGACAAAGTCCCGGCGGACTTGATCGGCCTGCCGGAGTTCGGTGACGTCGTAGAGGACAAGGACGGCACCACCACCACGATCGGCTTCGACCGGGACCACACGCGCGATGAACAGCCGGCGGGAATCACGATCAAGCTGGACTTCGACCGGCGGTGGAGTGATGTTGGTCAGGGCTGAGCTGAGTTGCGCGGCGATGTCGGGGTGGCGCACCACTTCAAGAAAGTGTCGGCCCAACGGGGCATCGACCAGGCGCAACATCGCACGGACGGCCGGGTTGGACAGCACGAGTTTGCCCTGCGCGTTGACCAGCAGGGCGCCCTCGACCATGCCCTGAAGGATGGCGTCCATGTGGGCCCGTTCGCGCGCGACGTCCTCGAGACGCGAGCCGAGGTCGCGCGCGGTTTCATCCAGGACCCGCGCCACCGCTCCAATCTCATCGCGGCCAAAATCGAGCGCAGGTCTCGAGAAATCACCCTGACGATACCGGTGTGCAATGCCGGCGATGGCCTGCACACGGCGACTGAGCCACGCCGAGGTCGCCCACGTCAGCAGCAGGGCGGCGAGCAGGCCGACGCCAAGCCCCATCACTGCCAGCCGGCGAGTGGTGGAGATCCGTTCTTCGATGCCGGTGAGTGGCAGGCCGATGTGCACAAATCGAACGGTGCCGTTCC
Organism: uncultured Solibacteraceae bacterium; assembly: GCA_964479175.1. GTDB lineage: Bacteria > Acidobacteriota > Vicinamibacteria > Vicinamibacterales > SCN-69-37 > SYFT01. The sequence continues at coordinate 10,221 of CAYZLT010000047.1, forward strand.
GAACCGATGCGGCGGCGTACATGGTGTCATCGCCGGTGGTGGCACTGCGGCGGATCGCCACGCCAGTCCCGGCCTGACGCGCTTTCTGCACTTCCTCGCGCATGAGGTGATTCTGGACGTCGTCGAGTCGGCCCGAGTCGAGGTCCGAGTCGCCGACCACGTCGCCATTTTCAAGAATGAAGGTCACGCGGGCGCCGATCAGGCCCGACACCATGCCGGCTTCGCCGTCGGGATCCACCAGGGCGCCCCGGTCGGCGAGCAACTCCGAGGCCAGTCGCACTTGCCGAAGCAACGACTCCTGGACGTCGGCCACCATCGTCTCCCGCAGTCTCGTCGTCACAAGCGCGGTGGAGACGGCAAGCGCCAGGGAGCTGGAGACAAGGATCGCGACAAACGTCCGGGTGCGCAACGTCACGGCGTCGGCGCGGGATCTTCGAGTTTGTACCCGAACTGTTTGATGGTGGCGATGGCGCCGCCGAGGTAGGGCAGCTTTTCGCGCAGGCGGCGAATGTGGACGTCCACGGTGCGAGTGCCGCCGGTGTACTGATAACTCCACACGTCGGTGAGAAGCAGATCGCGCGACAACACCCGGCCCCGATGTTCGATGAGGTACTGCAGCAGCAGGAATTCCTTGGCGGTCAGCTTGATTTCATTGGCGCCGAAGGTCACCAGGTGTTTGTCGAGGTCGATGGCGAGCGGGCCGTAGGTCAGGAGTTTGGCAGCGGCGGCCGGCCGCTGCACTCTGCGCAACAAGGCGCCGACGCGCGCGACCAGTTCCTTCGGACTGAAGGGCTTGGTCAGGTAGTCATCCGCTCCGAGCTCCAGCCCCCGGACACGATCGGCCTCTTCGCCGCGCGCGGTCAGCATGATGATGGGAATGGCCGAGGTCGCCGCTTCGCCGCGCAGAGCCTGGCAGACGTGCAAGCCGTCCATGCCCGGCAACATGAGGTCGAGGATGACCGCGTCGGGTGGGGACATTTTCGCCTGGCGCAGCCCATCACTCCCGTTGCCGATGACGGTGGTCGTGTAGCCGGCGCTCTTCAGGTAGTGATCAATCAGTTCCGCGATGTCCGGACTGTCTTCGACGACCAGGATCCTTGGCACGAACACATTCTATGGTCCAGGGGCCGCAGGGTCCACGGTTCGACGACTCACGTTAGAGGGGTGTGATGACCTTGTGACGTTCTTTGGCGGGTTTGCCCGACAGCCGCGACAGGCTGACCCGCGCAGGCGGGACGTGGGTGTCGGGGACCTGGTCAAGCAGGTGGCGGATGAGGCGAACCCGGCCTTCTTTCTGGTCGTTGAACGAGGCGACAGACCAGGGCGCGTGGCGCGTGTGGGTGGCCTTGAACATCAGGTCGCGGGCCTTGCCATACGCGATGTAGTGTTTCCGCGCCTCAAGGTCGATGGGGGACAACTTCCAGCGTTTGAGCGGGTCGGCCGCCCGCTCGGCAAATCGTGCTTCCTGTTCGTCCTGATCCACGGTCAGCCAATACTTGAGCACCAAGATGCTGTCGTTGACGAGCATTTGTTCAAAAATTGGCGCGTCCTTGAGGAACTGCGTGTACTGCGCGTCGGTGCAGAAGCCCATCACACGTTCCACACCGGCGCGGTTGTACCAGCTGCGATCGAACAGCACCAGCTCGCCGGCGGAAGGCAGGTGTTCGACGTAGCGCTGGAAATACCACTGCGTCTGCTCCCGCTCGGTCGGCTTCGATAACGCGACGACATGCACTTGGCGAGGGTTGAGGCGTTCGGTGATCGCCGAGATCACGCCGCCCTTGCCGGCCGTATCGCGCCCCTCGAAGACGACCACCATCCGTCGTCCCGTGTGCTTCAACCACCGCATCAGGTTGTTCAGCTCAACCTGCAACGGCTCGATCGCCTCCTCGTATTCCTTCTTCTTCATGTTCCCCCGAACCCTGGATCGTGGACCGTGGACCGTGTCGGACCGTGGACCTCAGGCAATCACCGACAGACTCTTGGTCGTCTTCCAGTCCCCACGGGTGAAGTCTGGGAAGTCCTGCGCGGCGCCGTCCTGCCGGACCGACTTCTCAGATAGCGGCGCCACCGACGACCACGCACAGCCTTCGTAGACGTTCTGGTCGAGTGGTTGACCGGTGCGCAGGCATTCGACGATGCGGAAGAGCATGAGGAAGTCCATGCCGCCATGCCCACCCATCGTGGCCGCCATGTCACCGACGCGTTTCCATAGGGGGTGCTCGTATTGCGCGGTGAGTGTGGTGAACTCCTCGCCCTGCGCCCACTGGTGGGCGCGGTTGACGCCTTCGATCGACAGCCGATTCGGGAATCCGGTGAGGGTGCCCTTGGTGCCCTGAATCAGATTGTGACGCGTGTAGGGGCGCGGGGAGGTTTCGTCCCACTGGACCATGATCGTCTTGCCCTGCACGGTTTTGATGATGGACGTGTTCATGTCGCCGCCGCGACTGAAGTCGAGCTGGTTCCACTTGTGGTCGGCGGGGAAGTTCGCCTTGCCGTAGAGGGTGCGGCCACGACCGGGGGAAGAGAACGACGACAAACGACCGAACTGGTCGTCCCCACGCGCCACGCTCATGTACTGCGCCACCGGGCCGAGGCCGTGACACGGGTAGAGGTTCCCATTGCGCCGCGCGTAGTGGTACGTGCGCCACGAGCCCGTGCCGCGCTCTTCTTCTTTCATCTGCGAGCGCAGGTCGTGAATGTAGGCGGCTTCTGCGTGGAGCAGTTCGCCGAGCAGTCCCTGGCGCACCATGTTCAGGTACAGCAGTTCTTCGCGTCCGTAACAGACGTTCTCCATGAGCATGCAGTGACGGCCGGTCTCTTCAGACGTGTCGACCATGTCCCACATTTCCTGGATCGTGAGCGCGATCGGAATTTCGACAAACGCATGGGCGCCGGCGCGCATCGCGGCAATCGCCATCGGGGCGTGCAGTTCCCACGGCGTCGCGATGAAGACCGCATCCGGCTTCGTCTCGGCGAACATCGTCTTCCAGGCATTCGGATCGCCGTAGTAGAGCTTCGGTGTGTGGCCCTTTTCTTTGGCTCGACTCTCGGCGCGTTTGGCGAGGTCTTCGTACAGGTCGCTGATAGCCACCACCTCGGTGCCTTCGATCGCCGAGAGCTGCGTCGTGTGGCCGGAGCCGCGGGCGCCCACACCAATGAGCGCGACCCGGACCTTGTCGAGCTTCGGCGCCGCAAAGTCGCCCCGATACTGCGCCCCCGCGCGGCGCCGTGGCGGTGACGCCTGTGCGCCGGCCAACGCGGGCCAGGCGGCCATGGCCGCCGTGAGTCCACCCAGGGTTTTCAGAAAACCACGACGAGGAGTGTGTTCGGACATGGTGGGATATTAATCGACAATCTGGAATCTGAAATTGGTAATCGGGGATCGGATTACCACTTCCAGATTACCGACAAACGATTACCAATTTCAGATTCCAGATTGTCGATTAACGTAATCTCATGCGCCTCCTGATCCATATTCACGACCTGCCCATGTGGTCGCTGCCCACGTCGCAGGTTGAACGCATCCGGCAGGCGCTCCCAGGGGTGGACGTCGTGGATGTGCGGGATGACGCGCAGGTTGCGGAGCTGATTGGCGATGCTGAGGTGGCGCTGGCGACGCGGATGACCGAGACCACCCTCGCGGCGGCTTCGCGCCTTCGATGGGTGCACAGTACGGCGGTGGGGGTGGGGGCCCTGCCGCTCGACGTGTTGGCGGCCCGCGGCGTGCCGGTGACCAATACACGCAGCGTCCACGCCGAGATGATTGCCGAGCACGCGCTCGCCTTGTTGCTGGGCCTCCGTCATCAATTTCCGGCGGCCGCGGCGCATCGGGAGGCGCGGACGTGGGGACAACGCGAGATGTCCACCGTGAAGGTCCCGCGACTTGCGGCGACGACAGTGCTGGTACTGGGCCTGGGAGCGATCGGCCAACGGTTCGCGCTGTGTGCGTCGGCGCTGGGCATGTCGGTGATCGGCGTCCGGCGTGATGTGTCGCGCTCGCAGGTACCGGGTGTCCTCCGTGTGGAGCCACTGTCCGCCCTGCGGGAACTGCTGCCGAGCGCCGACGCCGTGGTCGTGGCGCTGCCGCACACGCCCGAAACGC
>CAYZLT010000047.1:14335-16131 GCA_964479175.1 uncultured Solibacteraceae bacterium
GCCGAACTCGCGCTGATGAATCCCTCAGCGGTGGTGATCAACGTCGCGCGAGGCACGTTGATCGACGAGGCCGCGCTGGCCGACGCGCTCGCCACCGGCCGTCTGGGCGGCGCAGGCCTCGACGTGTTTACGCGTGAGCCCCTCGCCGCGGACAGTCCACTGTGGACCACGCCGCACACAATTCTCACGCCGCACACGTCAGCGTTCAACGGCGACTACTGGACCCCCGCGGTGGACCTGTTTCTCGCAAACTGGCATCGCTTCATCGCCGGCGAACCGCTGCAGAACCGCGTGGACTCCGCTCGCGGGTATTAGATGGTTTTGAGACTCGAACCCTTGCCCGACACGATGACGCCGATCGTGACCAGGGACAACAAGAGGCCGTTGACGATCAGTACTGTGGGTGCCGAGTAGATGTCGGCAAAGTAGCCTGCGATGAGGGCCCCGATCGGGCCACCGCCGCGCAGCGCCACCATGTAGATGCTGACGACGCGGCCCCGGAGTTCTTCGGGCACGGCCAACTGGACGATCGAAAAACTCATCGAAAACAGCGCCATGAACGCGATGCCGCCGAAAAATATCAGCGCGTAGCTGATGTACGGCGTGGTCGTCCAGCCAAACGCCGTGATGATGACGCCCATCGAGAACTGCACGCCGAGCAACAGGCGCCCCATGTGTTTGAACTTGCCGCTCATCGAGCCAATGAGCAACGCGCCGGTGATCGCGCCCAACCCCTGAAACGCCATCAGCAGCGACAATCGTGTTTCCGGCGTCCCGCCCGCATCGGCCATCACGGTTTTGGCGAATGTCGGCATGAAGGTGACGATGGGCATCGCGAGCGCCATGCTGATCACGACCAGCACGATCAGCGTGAGCATCAGGCGCTGGTGGCGCACGTAGGTCAGCCCTTCGCGCAGGTCCGTCATGATGTTCCGACGGGGGCCCGCCTGCAGCACCGGCATCGGCACCTTGATCATCATGAGGACGATGACGACGAGGAAGAAGGAAAGGCCGTTGAGGAAAAAACACGCGGCCATGCCAGCCGAGACGAGAATCGCTGTTCCACCCATCGGGCCGAGGATGCGCGAGAGGTTGAACTGGGTGGAGTTGAGCGCGATCGCGTTCGGCAGGTCGCGGCGCGGCACCAATGACGGAATCAGCGACTGATACGCCGGTCCGCCAAACGCCTGGCCGATCCCCGAGATGAAGGAGAGCGTCAGTACGTGCCAGATCGTGATCGATTCCCAGAACACCAGCGCCGCGAGCGCAAACGCAGAAAAAGCCTGCACGTACTGGGACCACGTGAGCAGGCGACGGCGATCGGCGCGGTCGGCAATCACGCCGCCAATCAACATGAAGAGCAGGATGGGCAGCTGCGACAGGAAGTCGTCGAGGCCCAGGTAGAAGTTGGAGTCGGTGAGATCGAGGACCAGCCAGCTCTGGGCGAATTTCTGCATCCAGGTGCCGATTGTGGACCCCAGGGCCGCCAGCCAGAGCAGGCGGAAGTCCCGATGGGTGAGGGCGCCGGCGACGCGGCCGGCCCACCCGCGTTCGGGCTCGACCGTGGGGGCTCCTGGTGACGCGTCGGGCGTGGACAAGACGTGGGTATCTTAACAGGCGCGTCACGGGTGCGTGGTACGATCGGGATGCAAAAGTGTCTCTCAGATACACGCGGTTCGTCCTCTGTCTCTGGCTCGGCCTCGGGTGCTCGGTTGGCGCGGGGCAGCGGCCTCACGTGTTGGCACCGTCGGAGATCGGCGGCTTTTTCGACTGCCTGCGCACCACGGGGCGCGCGG
>CAYZLT010000048.1:0-15990 GCA_964479175.1 uncultured Solibacteraceae bacterium
CCACATGATCGTCGGTATCGTGTTGCTGTTCATCATGCTGCGGATGGCCTGGAAGCATCAGTTCAACGCGGACTACTTTACGCCGATGGAAGTGACGGGCCTGTACTGGCACTTCGTCGACATCGTCTGGATTTTCCTGTTCCCACTGCTCTATCTCATCGGGAAACACCATTGATCGGATCGCAACCGCACGTGGCGGAGAGATAGGTTTTATGTCACACGTCAGCTCAAAAGGCCTCTTTTACACGATCTTCGCGTCGCTGTGCGTCCTCACGGTGGTCACCGTGTTGATCGCGCGCGTGGACCTGGGCGCCATGAACACGCCGATTGCGCTGGCGGTGGCCGTCACCAAGGCGATGCTGGTCATCCTGTTTTTCATGGGCGTGAAATACAACACCCCGCTCACCAAGGTCGTGGCGGCGTCCGGATTTGTCTGGCTGATCATCCTCTTCGGGGTCACGATGGGTGATTACCTGACGCGCGGCTGGCTCGGCGTTCCCGGCCGGTAACCGGCCACCGGCCACCACTCACCGATTTGGCTGCGCCGATTTCAGGCGCCCGCCGTCACTATTCCCCGACAACGACAGTAGAGGTCGTGTGCGCAGTTCATACTCGCAGACGACCTCTTCTGTTGTGGGGACCTGGTTGATTTTCGCTTTTTCTTTGCGTACAGTGGTCCCCTTTTCCTGAAACCGGGATGGTGTTGTGAGCGATCTGAAAGACGAACTGGCGGCGCTTCGGATTGAACGGGCCCCCATGGATGTGGCCGGCGGCCATCGCTGGGTGAAGTGGCTGGTGGTCATCGTTCTGTTGGGCGGGATTGGCGCAGCCGGATGGTCCTGGATGAATCGCGAACGGCCGATCGAGGTCGAGGTGGCGACGGTCGGCGAACGCGCCGCGGGTGCGCAGGCGTCGGTCCTCAACGCGTCCGGCTACGTCACCGCACGACGACGGGCGACCGTCTCCTCGAAGGTGACCGGCAAGGTCGTCGAGGTCAACGTCGAGGAGGGCATGGCGGTCCGCGAGGGCCAGATTCTGGCTCGCCTTGACGACTCCACCGTGCGGGCCGGTCTGGCGCTGGCGCAGGCGCAGGCGGAGGCGGCGCGCGGCAATATGCGGGAGAGTGAAGTCCGTCTGGCTGAGGCGCGCGTCACGCTTCGCCGCTTCCAGCAACTCGTCAAGGACGGCATTGGCACGCAGGCGGACGCCGACCGCGCGCAGGCCGAAGTGGATTCCCTGATCGCCCGCATCGCATCGGCCAAGGAACAGGTCGTGGTGGCCGAGCGCCAGGTGGCGCTCCAGCAGGCCGGTCTCAACGACATGGTGATTCGCGCCCCGTTCAGCGGCGTCGCGATTTCCAAGGACGCGCAGCCCGGAGAAATGGTGTCGCCCGTATCGGGCGGCGGTGGTTTCACCCGTACCGGCATCTGCACCATCGTGGACATGCGATCGCTTGAGGTCGAGGTGGACGTCAACGAGAGCTACATCGGCCGCGTCCGGCCGAACCAAAGCGTGACGGCTGTGCTCGACGCCTATCCGGACTTCCAGATTCCCGCGCGCGTGATCACCACCGTGCCGACGGCCGACCGCCAGAAGGCGACGGTGCTGGTGCGTATCGCGTTTGCGGAGCTCGATCCACGCATCCTCCCTGACATGGGCGTGAAGGTCACGTTCCTGCGCGAGGCCGGTGACGCCGCCGTTCCCGCAGCTCAGCCCACGGCGCTGATCCCCAAAAACGCCGTCAAGCAGGACGGCGAACAAGCCGTCGTGTTCGTCGTCACCGGCACCACCGTTGAACGCCGTGCGGTCAGTCTCGGCGGCACCGATGGCGATCGTCTCGAAGTGGTCGCGGGCCTGCGTGCTGGCGAACGTGTCGTGATGTCACCGCCGCCCACCCTCGCCGCAGGTTCGTTGATCACCATCAAGTAGGAACATTACAGATGAGCACATTGGTTCGCATCAACAACGTTCACAAGTACTTCACCAGGGGCAGCGAGCGGATTGACGTGCTGCAGGGCGTCAACCTTGAGATTCCCGAGGGCGACTTCCTCGCGCTCATGGGACCGTCCGGGTCGGGAAAAACGACGCTGCTCAATTTGATGGGTGGTCTCGACACGCCTTCGTCTGGTGCGATTGAAATCGGTGGTGCCAATATTGCCGGCCTCTCCGGCAGCCAATTGTCCCGGTGGCGGTCGCAGCACATCGGCTTTGTCTTTCAGCTCTACAACCTGTTGCCGGTGCTGACGGCCGAAAAAAATGTCGAGTTGCCGCTGTTGCTCACGAAGTTGTCCAAGGCGGAGCGCAACAAACGCGTCGCCATCGCCCTGAAGGTCGTCGGACTGACGGAGCGTTCGAAACACTATCCACGCCAGCTCTCCGGTGGTCAGGAGCAGCGCGTCGGCATTGCCCGCGCCATCGTCACCGACCCGGTGCTCCTGCTTGCCGACGAGCCGACCGGTGACCTCGACCGCAAGGCCGGCGACGAAATTCTCGACCTGCTGCAGGCCCTCAACCGCGACCTCGGCAAGACCATCGTGATGGTCACGCATGACCCCCGGGCGGCTGAGCGCGCCAAGCGGGTGATTCATCTGGAGAAGGGGCTCCTGATGTCTGCGGGAGCGGCCGTATGAAATATCTTCCGCTGCTCTGGAAGAGCCTCTGGCGCAAGAAGATCCGGACGATTTTCACCATAGGGTCGCTGTTCGTCGCGTTCCTGCTGTTTGGTGTCCTGATGGCCATCAGGACCGCGTTCACCTTCGGAGTTGAGATCGCAGGCGTGGATCGCCTCGTCTTGATTCACAAGGTCAGCCTGATCATGCCGTTGCCGATTTCGTATCAATCGCGACTGCAGACCACCCCAGGCGTCGAGGTGGCCACGCACAACACCTGGTTTGGCGGCGTGTATCAGGACCCGTCGAACTTCTTCGCGCAGATCGTCGTGGATCCAGAGCCCTTCATGAAGATCTATCCGGAATACGTGCTGCCTCCGGAGCAGATGAAGGCCTGGCTCGCCGATCGACAAGGCGTCATCGTGGGCGCAGATCTCGCCGAGCGCTTCGGGTGGAAAGTTGGTGACCGCGTTCCCCTTCAAGCCACCATCTGGCAACCCAAGGGTGGCGGGCTCACCTGGGAATTCAACATCGCCGGGATCTACGACGGCGAACAGGGTATCGACAAGACCCAGTTCTTCTTCCGCTACGACTACCTCGACGAAAACCGCGCCGGGGGCGAAGGCATGGTCGGCTGGTTTGTCGTCAAGATTGCCGACCCCTCGCAGTCGCAGGCGCTCGGGGCACGTTTTGACGAGATGTTTGCCAATTCGTCCGCAGAGACCAAGACGACGACGGAGAAGGGATTTGTGGAGGGATTCGCCAATCAGGTGGGCGACATCGGCACCATCATGATCAGCATCGCCTCGGCCGTGCTCTTCAATATTCTCCTGATTGCCGCGACGACGATGGGGCAGGCGGTCCGGGAGCGCACCAGTGAGATGGCCGTGCTCAAGACGCTGGGTTTCTCCGGTGCGACGATTCTGGTGCTGGTTCTGGGAGAGTCACTGATCATCACCGCGCTTGGCGGGGGGCTCGGGCTGCTCGCGTCTTGGTTGTTTGTCCAGCAGGGTGATCCGACAGGCGGGATGCTGCCCATCTTTGTGCTGCCGCCGCGTGACGTTGTGTCTGGCGCGGTGTTGATCGTGCTGATGGGGCTTGTCGCCGGCGCGTTGCCGGCGTTGCAGGCCATGAACTTGAAAATCACCGACGGCTTGCGTCGGAACTGAGACGGAGACTCACCATGCAGTGGATTAGTCAGACTCTTGCGGTGACGCTTCTGAACCTGCGGACCATTCCGCAGCGGCTCAGTTCGTCAGGTGTCGCCATCATCGGTATTGCCGGCGTCGTGGTGGTGCTCGTGTCCGTGTTGTCGATCGCGGCCGGGTTCACGGCGGCGATGCAGGGGAGTGGCTCGGACTCACGGGCCCTGGTCATGCGAACAGGTGCCGACAGTGAGATGACCAGCGGCATCGGCGGGCCCGAGGCCGACATCATCAAACAGGCCCCCGGGCTTCAACGCGATGGTCAGGTGGCCGTCGCCTCTGCCGAGTTATACGTGATCATCGATCTGCCGAAGCGGTCCACCGGCACGGCGGCCAATGTGCCCATGCGGGGCGTCGAGTCCACCGCGTTTGCGGTCCGCGATGAAGTGTCCATTGTGGACGGGCGCATGTTCCAGTTCGGGACCAACGAGGTCATCGTTGGTCGCGGCGCCAGCGGCCAATTTGCCGGCCTCACGGTCGGCAATGTGATTGAGTCCGGTCAATCGTCGTGGAACGTGGTCGGTGTGTTCGAGGCTGACGGCGGTGTGCCCGAAAGCGAGATCTGGATAGATGCGACGGTGCTGCAGGGCGTGTACCGCCGCGGCAATTCATTTCAACTGGTGCTCGCGCGACTTGAGTCGTCGGAGGACTTCGATCGGTTCCGCGACTGGCTGACCACCAATCCGCAACTCAACGTGCAGGTGCGGCGCGAGAGTGAATACTACGCGCAGCAGTCGCGTTCGCTCAGCAGCCTGATCCAGGGCGTCGGGTTCGGCATCGCGTTGCTGATGGGCATCGGCGCCGTGTTTGGCGCGATCCTCACGATGTATACCGCCGTCTCCACCCGCGCGCGGGAGATCGCGACGTTGCGGGCGCTCGGCTTCAACAGTGGGTCAGTGGTGGTCTCGGTGTTGGTGGAATCGCTGGCGCTTGGCGCCATCGGCGGTGTCATTGGAGGCACCGCAGCGTACTTCGGGTTCAACGGGTACCAGACCTCCACCATCAACTTCCAGACATTCAGTCAGGTGGCGTTTGCGTTCCGCGTCACTCCGGAACTGCTGGGCCTCGGCCTGTTCTACGCGCTGCTCCTTGGCCTGGTCGGCGGCCTGTTCCCGGCCATCCGCGCCGCACGCCTGCCGATTCCGACTGCCCTCCGGGAGCTCTGATCGGGTTAGGATCGGCCCATGCGCAAGTACATCCTGACGTCTGCGATCCTCGCGATCGCGGTGGCCGGCAGTGTGGTCGCGACCACGCACAGTCCTGAAGATGTCCGCACCGTTCCGGTGACTCCCGAAGCGGAGAACTACTGGTCACGCTGGCGCGGCCCGTCTGGGCAAGGCATCGCCAAGGGCACCAACTACGTGAACAAGTGGTCGGCCACCGACAACGTGGTGTGGCGCACGGCGGTCCCAGGACTTGGGCACTCATCGCCGATCGTGTGGAAGGACCACATCTTCATCACCACCGCAAGGGAAGGTGGGTCGAAGATGTCGATGCTGGCCTATGACCGCCGCACCGGGAAGTTGTTGTGGGAGACGACGGTGCCCTCAAGCGGCGTCGAACACATCTATCCGAAAAACAGTCATGCGTCCGCAACCGCTGTGACCGACGGCCGGCAGATTTACGCGTCGTTTGGCACCCACGGGATTGCCGCGTTCGACTTCAACGGCAGACTTGTCTGGCATCGCAAGATCGGCGACCTGAACAATCCGCACGGCAGCGCAGGGTCGCCGGTGCTCTACAAGGATCGCATCTTCATCTATCAGGATCACCGGGGGTCCTCAAACCTGGGATCCTTTGTTGCCGCGTTCAGCACGAAGACCGGTGAAACGATGTGGTGGAAGGATCGGGTGGAAGTTGTCGGGTGGGGCACACCTGTGGTCATCAGCACCGGCACACGTGATGAGCTCATCGTCAGCAGCCAGCGCAAGGTCTACGCCTATCACCCCGACACCGGTGCGGACTTGTGGACGGTCACCGGCAACCTGTACGAGGTCATTCCGACACCGGTGGTCGGGCACGGGTTTGTGTTCGCGCAGTCGGGCCGTGCGGGCCCCACGCTGGCGATTCGCCCAGGTGGATCGGGCGATGTCACGGCGACCCACGTGGCGTGGACGTCCCCCAAAGGCTCACCGTTTGTCCCGTCGAGCCTGATTCACGGCGATCTGCTCTACCAGATCAACGACATGCAGAGCATCCTGACGGTCTTTCAGGCCAAGACCGGCGAGCTCGTGTACCAGGAGCGACTCGGTGTGGCCGCGCGCGAGGGCTTCTCGTCCTCACCCGTCGCCGTGGGCAACACGCTGTTTTTCACCAACGATGACGGGCAGACGTTTGTCGTGGAAGCCGGCACGACGTTCAAGCTGCACCACGTCAACGAGTTCGGCACACGCGTGCTCGCGTCACCCGCCCTCGTCGGCGGCACGTGGTACTGGCGGACGGATAAAGACCTCTTAGCTATCGGCAATCTGAAATCTGAGATTCCAGTCGTTGATTTTTAGAGTGTTTTCAGGGCCTCCAGCACTTCCCCGTGGTCGGGCTGCTGGGGGATGTCGTATTTTTTAGACCAGACGATGGTGCCCGTCTTGTCGATGATAAACGATGCCCGCTCGGAGATACCGTCTTCACGCAGGACGCCGTAGAGGGACGCCACGTGCCCGTGGGGATGGAAGTCGGCCAGCAGGTCGAACGAAATCCCGCCCAGTGACTCGGCCCAGGCCGCCTTGGCCGGTCCGGCATCCACGCTCAGACTCAGGATGTGGGCGTCCAAGCCGTCGTATTGTGGCAAATCCTTCTGGTAGGTCTGCATCTGCACCGAGCAGACCGGCGTAAACGCCAACGGGTGAAAAGCGAGGACGATGTGCTTTTTTTCCCGGAAGTCGGAAAGACGGACGGTGGAGCCCGTGTGACTGCGGAGTTCGAACTCGGGAGCGGCGGTACCAATTGGAAGCATAGATCTCCATGATAAGGTGATCAGCATCCATGACACTCAGGGGACTTCCAGGACTGATTCTGATTGCCGTCGCACTGCTTCTGGCAGTGCCTTCGGCGGCGGTGTTTTATACCGATTGGTTGTGGTTCCAGGAACTGGGCTACCAAGGGGTGTTTTTGCGGACCTATAACGCAAAGCTCCTGGTGTTTGTTGCGACGTTTACGGTCGCGTTCCTGTTCCTCTTCACCAATCTTCGCCTCGCGCGCCGCGCACTCACTCGGCCGCAGTTCATCCTGGGCACAACCGAGGACGGTCGTCCCATCGTGGTGGAGAGCAAGAGTCTCGCCGCTCTGCTCCTGCCGGTCGCGGTGGTGGTCTCCTTCCTCGTCGCGATTAGCGCGGCCAATCACTGGCTGGAATGGCTGAGCGCGTTTAACGCCGTCTCGTTCAATGAACGCGACGTGTTGTTCAACCGCGATGTCAGTTTTTATGTGTTCCAATTGCCGATTCAGGTGCTGGTGCGGCAACAGGCCCTGTTGCTGACGGTGTTGGCCCTTGGCGCAAGCGCGCTGTTGTACCTGCTGTCGGGCAATGTATCGATGGAGCCGAGGTACGGCGTGGCGTTTTGGCCGCGCATGAATCTCGCCACCGGCGCCAGGCGTCACCTGATGGTGCTGCTCTCGGTGCTGTTTGCACTGATGGCGTGGGGCGCGTGGTTGGAGCTGCCGCAGACGCTGCTGACCGGGTCGGCGACCAATGTCGTGTTTGGTGCGTCGCACACGGACGTGTATGCGCGCATCCCGTTTATCCGGGTGTCGCTGGTCGTGCTCAGTCTCGCCAGTCTTGTGGCGTTGTGGCAGGCCTTCGGGCCGCAGCGTTGGCCCCTGCCGGCGGCGATCGTCGCGTACATCGTGGTCACGACCGCCGGCGGCGCGTATGCAGGGTTCGTCCAGCGCTTCGTGGTGACGCCAAACGAACAGACGAAGGAAGAGCCGTTCATCCGGTACAACATCGAGGCAACGCGCAAGGCCTACGCCCTCGACAGGGTGGAGGAGCGCGAGTTGTCGGGCGAGGGGTCGCTCACGGCTGCAGACATCACCGCCAATGCCGGTACGATTGAAAACATCCGGTTGTGGGATCACCAACCGCTGCTCCAGACGTTTTCCCAGATTCAGGAGATTCGCACCTACTACGACTTCGTGAACGTGGACAACGACCGCTACACGATCGACGGCAAATATCGGCAGGTGATGTTGTCCCTGCGCGAACTCAACAGTGAGAGCCTTCCGAATCGGTCATGGGTCAATGAACGACTGACGTTCACGCACGGGTACGGACTCACGCTGGGTCCGGTCAATGAAGTCACGGCGTCTGGGCAACCGGTGCTGTTCGTTCGTGACCTGCCGCCGGTGTCGGAAGTGGATCTCGAGATCGGCGAACCCAGCATCTACTTCGGCGAATTGTCCAGCGACTACGCGCTCGTCAAGACGCTGCAGCCGGAATTCCACTACCCCCGCGGCGAAGACAATGTTACGACCACCTACTCGGGGACTGGTGGCGTGGAGCTCAGCAGTCTGGCGCGCCGGGTGATGTTTGCGATTCGTTTTGGTGCGGCGAACATTCTCATCACGAACCAGATCACTCCAGAAAGCCGGATTATGTATCACCGGCGGATCGCGGAACGGGTGCGTGCGATCGCTCCCTTCCTCGAATACGACGCCGATCCGTATCCCGTGGTGGCCGACGGGCGCATCTTCTGGATTCAGGATGCCTATACGACCAGCGAGAGTTATCCGTACGCGACGCCGTTTGACCTTCCGCGCATCAACTACATCCGGAATTCGGTCAAGGTCGTCATCGATGCCTTCCACGGGTCGACCTCGTTCTACATTTCCGAGCCAGATGACCCCATCGTGATGACCATCAGCCGGATTTTTCCAGGCATGTTCAAGCCGATGAGCGACATGCCTGAAGGGCTCCGCAGCCACGTGCGATATCCCGAGCGGATCTTCAAGGTGCAGGCGTCGGCATTTGCGACGTTCCACATGACCAACCCGCAGACCTTCTATAACAAAGAAGACCAGTGGCAGGTGCCGGTCATTGACGGCGAGACCAATGCCGCGCCGATGCAGCCGTACTACACGATCATGCGGCTCCCGGGTGAGACCGAGACCGAGTTCATCCAGATGTTGCCGTTTACGCCGCGACTGAAGGACAACCTTGCAGCCTGGCTTGTGGCACGCAGTGACGCCGAACACTATGGCCGACTGATCGTCTTCCAGTTTCCGAAGCAGAAGGTTGTGTTCGGCCCGCGGCAGATCGTGGCGCGCATTAATCAGGACCAGATCATTGCACCGCAGATCACACTGTGGAATCAGCAGGGGTCACAGGTCATCCAGGGCACACTGCTCGTGATTCCGATCGAGGAGTCGCTCTTGTACGTCCGGCCGTTGTATCTGCGCTCGGCAGGTGGACGCATCCCCGAACTCAAACGGGTCA
Organism: uncultured Solibacteraceae bacterium; assembly: GCA_964479175.1. Taxonomy (GTDB): domain Bacteria; phylum Acidobacteriota; class Vicinamibacteria; order Vicinamibacterales; family SCN-69-37; genus SYFT01. Next base: position 9,246 of record CAYZLT010000048.1, read on the forward strand.
TCGTCGCCTACCAGGAACAGATCGTGATGGCCGAAACGTTGACGCAGGCACTTGTGCAGATTTTCGGGCGCAGCGTGGCGACCGCATTGAGCCCTGATCGGCGGGTGGATGCGGGCACTGCCATTCCAGGCGCGCCAGTGCCGGCCGCCATAGTGCCTGGCACCGGCGCCGGTATGGTTGACGCCGCGTTCGTGAACCTTGCCGAACAAGCCGCCGGCCACTTCGAACGAGCCTCCGCCGCCCAGCGCGAAGGCAACTGGGCGCTCTACGGCGAGGAAATGAAGAAGCTCGGCAACGTGCTCGCGCAACTCGAGAAGATCAAACGCTGACGAGGGATGTATTCACAGGGAGGCACAGAGGCACGGAGGTGTGTCGTTAAAAATCAGAAATCCTCCGTGTCTCAGTGCCTCCCTGTAAAAATCTTCTTAGGATCGTTTCCGCCAGTAGCGTGCGAGACCGGTCCACGAAAAATCGAAGCGCGCGGCCTTCGTGTAGGAGTCCGCTTCCTCCTTTGAGGTCGATTGCGCGAGCGCGTCCATCGCCCACTCCACGAATAGCTCTGCACGTGCTTGGTCGTCCAGGTCAGGCTGTGCGAGCGTGGTCTTGACCAGGGCACTCCACGCGTCGATTTGTTCCCACAAGGACTGGAAGTGCACGCGTGCACCCTGGCGCGGTCCGAAGTGCGTGAGAAACAACGTCGTGGGATTCCATTCGAGAATGGTCTCCGTGCTGGTGCGCCACGCGTCAAGATCAATATCCGGCGGCGGCGTTGGTGGAACTACGATCCGGCCACTTGGCCGACAGATCCCCGCCGTGTCACCCACAAACGCAATGCCTGACGCCGGCAGGAAATAACTGACGTGGTGCCAGGCGTGGCCCGGTGTCCACGCCACGTCGATCTCGTGACCCACCACCGACAGCGCGGCGCGGTCACCGAGGGTCCGCACACGGTCCGCCGGTACCGGCAGGATGTCGCCCCACAACCGGGCCATGTCGTCCTGATACAACCGCGACGCACTTGCCACCAGCTTCGAGGGATCGATCAGGTGGGGCGCGCCACGTTCGTGCACATACACGGTGGCGTCCGGCGCCAATGCCACGATCGACCCGACCGCGCCGGAGTGGTCGAGATGGATGTGTGTGAGCAGGATCGCCCGGACGTCCTTCCACGTGAAGCCCCGCTCAGTCAGCGCCCGCTCCAGCACCGGTATGGCCGTCGTGGGACCCGGGTCCACAATGGCCACCCCATCCACGCCATGAATCAGCGCCGTGGCAATGATGCCGGGATACCCAATAAAGTGCAGGTCGGCGTAGTCAACGCCAGTGGCAAGAGGGATCACATGGGGCACGTCCTCATTATCCATTGCCCCATTGGCCCATTGGCCCATTGACATTGGCCCATTGGCCCATTGGAGATAGGCTGTGCACATGCTCAGCCTCCTCCTCGTCGTCGTCGCCCTGGTCGCCCCCGTCCAGCTGTCACAGCAGCCCCTTACCGGTGGCAATGCGCTGTTTGAGCAGGGCAAGACCTGGGACGACTTTCTGGCGGCGGCAGACTCCCGCCCGGAGGTGTGGCGGGGCAACGCGGCTCGGAGCAAGCCATCCAAGGAGCTGGTCGAGCGCCTGAAGGGAGCCGCAGGCGATCTCCGATTGCTCGTGGTGGCCGTGGCCGCGTGCAGTGACTCGGTGCACACGGTGCCCTACGTCGCGACCTTGGCGAAAGAGGCGGGTGTCCCGTTGCGCATCGTGGACTCGACGATCGGAAAAAATGTAACGGACGCGTTCAAGACGCCCGACGGCCGAGGCGCCACCGCCACCGTCGCGCTGGTGAAGGGTGACCAGATTGTGGCCGCGTGGGTGGAACGTCCCGTCGCCCTGCAGACATGGTTGCTCGGTCCGGCGTCGTCACTCACGCAGTCGGAGCGGATGGAGCGCAAGTTCGGCTGGTATGAGTGGGATCGCGGCGAGTCCACCATGACCGAGCTCGTGGCGCTCATCGAACGCTACAAATGAGCGCATCCGATCAACAGACGGGCGACAACGTCAAGGACCGCGTCGACCCCAAACTCGTTCCGAAAAACGACGAGCCGACGCTCTACAAGGTCATCCTGCTCAACGACGACTATTCAACGATGGACTTTGTGATTCACGTCCTCGAAGACGTGTTCCAGAAGTCTCCCGCCGAGGCGTACCGGATCATGATGCAGGTGCACCAGCTTGGGTCAGGCGTCGCCGGCGTCTATCCTTGGGAGGTGGCCGAAACCAAGGCTGAGACCGTGGCGACGATGGCGAAGACGGCCGGCTTTCCCCTTCGAGCGGTTACTGAAGAGGCTTGAGCCTTCGACAGGCTCAGGGCTTTGGCGGGAATTGCTTCGAGAGCTCGGCGATGAGCGCGAGTCGGATGTCGCGCAGGTCCTTGACGTCGCGCACGAGTGGGTGAATTCGCGTCAGGAAATCCAGATTGGTCTCACGTCCAGTCATCAAAAAATCCGTCGTCGTCACCGAATACCGGAGAGAAGGGTTCAGCGGTTTGCCCTTCACCAGCCACCGGTTACCCTGTCGCGTCACGCCGTGGGCGTGCAGGAATCCGCCCGTGCCTTGATTGGTGACGCCCACGTCGAGCACACGCGCCAGCAGTGAGCCACCCATGGTGAGACTCACGACGTTGCCGCCAAACGGCAGCACGCGAATCACGTCGTATTCCGTCACCGGTCCCGTCGGCAATTCATCGTCAATCCTGATCGACCCGCCGTTCATCAGAGCCACGTCGGTGCCGCCTTCTGCCGCGAGCGCTGCGGTGAGCAGGTCGGTCAAATTGCCCGAGCGATTCCTCACCGTCGCCTCACGACCATCGAGACTGGTGGTCAATTGCGCCACCACACGATCGGGCGTGAAGCCATCACGGCGAAAGGCGTCAAACGCAGCTGTGGTCCAGCGCTTCACTTGGGCGTCGACCGTCGCGTCAGTCGCCACGGCGTCGGTGATCGGCTCCAGGCGTACGGACACTCGTGGACGTTGTCCCTCGGGGAAGGCGAGCGTCACGACCGCGAGTGAGCGCACGTTGGCGTCAGCTTTGACGATTGGCGTGAGGTCGGAGCCACGATAGATGAGCCAGTTCTCGTGTTCATGGCCGCCCAGCGACACATCGATCTCCGGCACGGCCGTCACCAGGGCCTGATCTGCCTGGAGTGAAAGGTGCGTCAGGGCGACGATCGCGTCGACGCGCCCCATGCTGGCAATGGCCGCCTTGGCCGAGTCGATGACTGGAAGGTACTTCACCCATGCGCGCGGGTTGGAGTCGATCGTGACTCCGAGAATGCCCACCTTCAGACTCCGGCCACCAAGGGTCACAGGCACCACTGCAAATGCCTCGGTGTTCGGGAAGGGTGTGCCGTCGGCTGCGGTCACATTCGACGCGATGACTTTGAACTTCGACTGTGCGAGCCGCGCATGAAACGCCGGTTCCGCCAAGTCGAACTCATGGTTTCCCAACGTCGCGTATTCAAGACCCAGGGCATTGAGCACGTCGACCATTTGCCGCCCGGCGATTGGTTCGCCATCGACCCGGGCCGTGGCCAGCGCGCTCGGCGAGAGGTAGTCGCCGCCAAGAGTGGTCAGGACCGGGGCGTGTGTGCGCCGCAGGTCGTTGATGACCGTGGCCACACGCGCCAGGCCGCCCACCCGGCCACCTTCCACCGGTCCAATCTCATAGACGTCGTTGAAATGGACAATAGTGAGTGCCTGAGGCGCAGGTTCACCACATCCCGAGACGGAGATGGCCAAGAGTAGTGTGAGCAGTACACGTGGGAACGGCATGATGTCCTTATAATCGATCCATTGTGTTCTCCTCTGCACTCGAAATCGTCCTGACCATCGCCTATCGCGAGGCCGTCTCCCGTCGGCATGCCTACCTGACGCTTGAGCATTTGCTGTACGCGCTGGCGCACGATCCCGATGGTGAGCGGATTCTGGGTGCCTGCGGTGCCGACCTTGGGCGGCTCCGTGACACGCTGAACGACTATCTCCAGGAGTCGGTTGAGGAGCTGAAAAAGGGTAGCGAGAGGGAGCCCCAGCAGACGGCGGCGTTCCAGCGGGTCCTGCAAATGGCCGTGCTGCACGTCCAGAGCGCGCAGCGGCCGGAAGTGCAGGCGGGGGACATCCTTGCGGCCATCCTCCAGCAACCGCGCAGCCAGGCCGCGAAGTGTCTCGCCGCGCAGGGCATCACCCGGCTCGACATCCTCGAGTTCATCACCCACGGCATTTCCAAGGTCCATGTGGCCGGACGCGCGACCGATGAGGCGCCCGAGACGCTGGGCACGCCGGAGCCTGGGGAAGGGGGCGGCAGTCGGCCGAACCGGAACCCGCTGGCGACCTACTGTGTGAACCTGACGGACAAGGCGCGCGAAGGCAGGCTGGATCCGTTGGTCGGTCGCCAGACCGAACTGCAGCGCACGATCGAGGTATTGTGCCGACGGCGCAAAAACAACCCGGTGTTTGTGGGTGATGCCGGCGTCGGCAAGACGGCCATGGCGGAAGGGCTGGCGCAGCGCCTGCTTGAATCTGGCGTGCCGTCCGCGCTGCGCGACGCCGAGGTTTATTCACTGGATACGACCGCACTGCTCGCCGGCACACGTTTTCGTGGCGACTTCGAAGAGCGGTTCAAGGCTGTCATCAGTGCACTCGCCGCCCGCCCAAAAGCGATCTTGTTCATCGACGAGATTCATTCCGCCGTCGGCGCGGGTGCGACCTCCGGCGGTACGATGGACCTGGCGACGCTCATCAAGCCCATTCTCACGGCGGGTGAGTTGCGGGTGATTGGGTCGACCACCTTCGAGGAGTTCAAGCTCATCGAAAAGGATCGCGCGCTCGCCCGTCGTCTGCAGCGCATCACGATCGACGAACCGGCGATTGAAGAAACGGTGCGGATTCTCGAAGGCCTCAAGAGCCGCTACGAGTCGCACCACCAGGTCGTGTACGAAACGGCCGCGCTGGAAGCGGCCGCCAAGCTGGCGGCGCGCCATCTGCGCGACTACCGGCTGCCCGACAGCGCCATCGACATCATCGACGAAGCCGGTGCGGTCAGTCGGATTGGCCGCGCCGACACCGACGACTCCGTGGTCGCCACCATTACCGCTGCCGACATCGAAGCCGTTGTGGCGCGCATGGCCAGGATTCCCGCGCGCCAGGCCTCGGCCTCCGACAAGGAGCGGCTGCGGACGTTGCAGGAGTCGCTCGAACGGGTGGTCTTTGGTCAGACGGAAGCGGTCAATCTGGTCTCGCAGGCGATCAAGCGTTCACGCGCCGGCCTGGGCCAGCCGGAACGTCCGGCCGGGTGTTTCCTGTTCACCGGCCCGACCGGCGTGGGCAAGACCGAACTCGCAAAACAGCTTGCGATGCAACTGGGTAACGAGTTCACGCGTTTTGACATGAGCGAGTACATGGAAAAACACGCGGTGGCCCGCCTCATCGGCGCGCCGCCCGGGTACGTGGGGTTTGAGCAGGGCGGCTTGCTGGTGGATGCCGTGCGCACGCATCCCTACAGCGTCGTGTTGCTCGACGAAATAGAGAAGGCGCACCCGGATGTGTTCAACATTCTGCTGCAGGTCATGGACCACGCGACGCTCACCGACAACACCGGCCGCAAGGCGGACTTCCGCAACGTCGTGCTCGTGCTCACATCCAATGCCGGCTCACGCGAGATGAGTGCTGCGTCAATTGGGTTTGCGGATCGCCTCGGCGACGAAGGTCGTCGCAATTCGGCAGGGCGGTCCAAGACCGCGATTGAACGGGTGTTCTCCCCGGAGTTCCGCAATCGCCTCGACGCGATTGTGACGTTCAAGGCACTCGCGCCCGAAGCCATGGAGCTCATCGTCGAAAAATTCATCCTTCAATTGGAAGCGCAACTCGCCGAACGCCGTGTGGCCATCACCCTGGAGCCGGACGCCCGCGCGTGGTTGGCGAAAAAGGGCTACGACCCCGTCTACGGCGCTCGGCCTCTGGCGCGTGTGGTCCAAAAGGAAGTGCGCGATCGCCTCACCGACGAGATCCTCTTCGGCAAACTCGAGGATGGCGGCACGGTAACGATTGGCGTCACAGACGATGCGCTGACGTTCAGGTTTGAGTAAAAAATGACCGATATGAAAGTGACCGATCGTCGTTGGTGGGCGCGCGGAGACAGCGACCCCGTTGCATCTGAAGAACCACGGCTGAAGCCAACCCTGATTGAGGAGCTCGAGGCGCGAATCGCCGAGAAGGACAAAGAAATTCAGGAACTGGTCGCGAAATATCGCGGTGCGTCAGACGAGTTCGACCAGGCCCGCGCGCGTCTCCGCAAGGAGATCCAGAAGGACGTCGAACGCAGTCGCCGATCCGTGATCGTGTCGTTCCTTGAGGTGCTCGATAATCTGGATCGTGCCCTTGAGGTGGGTGCGAGCAAGACCGACACGCCCCACGCGCTTGTGCAGGGAGTGGCGCTGGTGCGCCAGCAGTTTCTGGCGACGCTGGAAGGGCTCGGCGTCACGCGTGTGGATCCTCTCGGTCAGCGTTTTGATCCAGTCCAGCACGAAGCCGTTTCGACGGTGCCGGCCTCGTCACCCGATCAGGACGACCTTGTCATCGGCGTCGTCCGACCTGGGTATTTGATGGGTGAGGACGTGCTCAGGGCTGCGCAGGTCGCGGTAGCGCGGCTCTGAGCGTCGGGAGCTTACGCAGGCACTCGGAGGTTTGCGAGGGCGATGCGGACGAT
>CAYZLT010000049.1:0-11279 GCA_964479175.1 uncultured Solibacteraceae bacterium
ATCAACAGCTTTCCGAGCGCCGAAGCGTTCGCGATTCTCAAAACGCGCAACGTCCGATACGTCGTCATCGACTGGCGCACATACAACGACGCGGCGACGGCCGTCATGCGCGCACGGTTCCCGCCCTTCCAGCAATACCTGCGCCCGCTTCTCACGACCGGCGACGTGTACCTCTACGAAATCGTCGCCTGGCCGGAAGGAAGGTAAGAAGGAGGGCTAGCTAAAGGTTAAAGGTTGAAGGCCAGAGGTACGGAGAGCGTCCGTACCTCTGGCCTATAGCCTTTGACCTCTTGCCTTCCCTTCCGTCAGGTACGCGACCGCCCCCGTCAACGAAAAGACCATCATCAGCGCCGCGCCGATGAGTGAGACGGCGAGCGCAGATTCGAGCGGGAGGCCAAGGCGACTGAAGTAGACGCTGAACGTCGCCTCGCGCACACCGAAGCCGTTCACCGACACGGGCGCCATCTGCACGACAAACGAGAGTGGCACCAGGATCGCCAGGTGGGCGATCGGAATCGGCACGCCGAGCGCAAACGCGATCGCCGCGTAGAAGCCGACCAGCACCGCCTGCACAACGATGGCGCCCACCAGCCCAAGTCCCAACGCACCCGGTGCGCTGCGGAACTTCGCGAGAGCCATCACCAGCCGCGAGATACGCTCCTCGACCCAGTCCTGATGGAGTGCCTTGAGCGGGTGGAGCATCCGGCCCACCCCTTCGGGCCACATGATGATCGGGACGGCAACGCCGACGCCTGCCAGGCAACCCACCCAGAGCAGCGCCGCGCCCCACGGGCCGAGCGTGTCTGCCGCCCGCGCGGTCACCGACGCACCCACGGCCGCCACAAAAACCAGCCCCAGCAATCCGATGCCACGGTCCACGAGGACGACGGTGGTTGCCAGCGTCTTTGACCCGGCCGCGCCGGCCGTGTCACGAATCCGGATGACGTCCCCGCCGATGTTCGAGGGCAGGAAGTTGTTGAAGAACGTGGCCACCAGATACGAACGCACCAGCACGGTCGTGCGGGCGACGATGTGTTGGGCGCGCAGGAGGAGGCCCCAGCGCCAGGCGCTTACGACGACCATCAGCAGATACAGGGCCAGCGCAGCCGCCAGCCAGGTCCAGGAGGCCGTACGCGCGATCGCCCAGAGGCGCTCGACGTCGACCCTCGAGAACAACACGTAGAGCAGGCCACCGGAGATCAGCCCCTTGGCGACCCACAGCCAGGGGCGGCGTTGTGCACGCGGGGGATTCACAGCGATGTATCCTACAGGGGCTTTTTACGGCATGCACATTCTCATGATCGCGCCCGAGCCGTTTTTTGAGCCTCGAGGCACACCGTTTTCAGAATTTCACCGCATTCGCGCGTTGACGACCCTCGGCCATACGGTCGACCTGGTCACCTATCCCTTTGGGAAGGACGTCGAGATGCCGGGACTCCGGATCATCCGCAGCCTCAAGCCGCCGTTTGTATCCCGCGTGAAGATTGGGCCGTCCTGGGCCAAGGTGCCCCTCGACGCGCTGCTGGCCCTGACGTCCCTCCGGATGGCACTGACCCGCAAATACGACGTCATCCACTCCCACGAAGAAGGCGGCGCCATCGGCATCGTCCTCGCCGGACTCCTCCGCAAACCACATCTCTACGACATGCACTCGAGCCTGCCGCAACAGATCAGCAACTTCGGCTACGGCAAGGCGACGTGGCTGGCGAAGGGTTTCGAATGGGTCGAACGCTTGATGCTCAAGCGATCGCAGGCGGTCATCGTGATTTGCCAGGATCTGGAAGACACGGTCAAGGCCCTCGGCGTGAACGTGCCTACCGTGTTGATTGAAAACGCGTCGGGCACCGCGCCGCTCCTTGGCGCGGGACTTGGCGTCCGCCGGTCCCTGGGTCTCGACGCCGACACACCGGTGGTGTTGTACACGGGGACCTTCGAGGCCTATCAGGGACTCGACTTGTTGTACGGCGCGATGCGCCACGTCCTGGCGACCACGCCATCGGCGCGCCTGGTGATGGTCGGCGGTGATCCCGACCAGGTGGCGGCGGCGCGAAAGGCGGCCGCCGCAGCGGGGCTTCGTGAGTCGGCCATCTTTACCGGTCAACGACCTGCTGAGGAGATCCCCGCGTTTTTGGACGCGGCCAGCGTCCTGGTGTCCCCGCGATCGAGCGGCACCAACACACCGCTCAAGATCTACCAGTACCTTCGCTCGGGACGCCCCATTGTGGCGACGCGCCTTCGGACGCATACGCAGGTACTCGACGATGAGGTGGCGATTCTGGTGGAGCCAACGGCGGAAGGGCTCGCGGGGGGAATCCTGAGGGCGTTCAGCGATCCAACCGTGCAGACACTTGGCGCACATGCGCAACACCTGGCGAACACGAAATACAGCGACGAGGCTTTTATCAACAAGACCAAACACGTTTATGAGGTGCTGGTTCAGTGAACCGACAGCACTACAGCTACACGCACTACGCGAATCGTCAGGTCGCCGAGGGTTTTGACTCGCTGCGGTTCAGCGGTCCCATTGGCGAGATGCTGCTTGAGACGCAGGAGCGTTTGCTGATGGATGCGATCGCGCCGCTATCGACGCATCCAGTTTCTGGCCGGCCTTGCCTCGGTGTGCACGTGCTCGATGTCGGCACGGGCACTGGGCGCGCGGCCATTGGACTGGCGCGTGCCGGTGCCACGGTGGTGGGCGTGGATGCGTCGGCCGAAATGCTTGATGTGGCGCGAGCCCGGGCCGCGGCGATCACCGACCCGCCGTTGGACATCACGTTTGATGTGGGGGATGCCCACGCCTTGCCGTTTCCATCCGAACACTTCGACGTCGCGGTGTCGCTGCGTGTATTGATGCACACGCCGGACTGGCGGCGCTGTGTCGGCGAGTTGTGCCGTGTGTCGAAGCAGCGGGTCGTCGTGGACTTTCCGGCGCTCTCGAGCGCCGCGGCGCTTGAGAGTCTCGTGCGTCACGGCCGTCGCGCGTTTGGTGCAAAGGTCGAATCGTACCGCGTGATGTCGGAGCGTGCGGTCCGTGCGGCGTTTACGGCGCAGGGCTACCGGGTCATCCACGTCCATCGACAATTTGTGTTGCCGATTGCTGCGCACAAGGCGATGGGCTCTCGTGGCTTCACACAGGGACTCGAGCGCGGGCTGGCCGCAGTCGGGTTGTTGTGGTTGCTGGGGTCACCCGTGACGGTGGTGGCTGAGCGATGAGGGCACTGGTCACGGGCGTGACGGGATTTACAGGCGGTCATCTCGCACGACGACTCCGGCACACCCATGGCGACACCGTCCGCGTCCTGGTCAGGAACGAGGCGCAGGCGACGGTGTTTCGCGACGAGGGTTTCGAGGTCGCGATGGGCGATCTCACGGATGAAGGCAGCCTCCAGGCCGCGTGTGCGGGCATGGACGTGGTCTACAACATCGCGGCGCTGTATCGCACGGCGGGCCTGCCGTCCTCGACCTACCGCGCGGTGAACGCCCTTGGAGTGGCGGCGATCGTTCGCGCGGCGGCACAGTCGGGCGTTGGTCGTGTCGTCCACTGCAGCACGGTCGGCGTCCACGGCGACATTGAACATCCGCCGGCCGGCGAAGACGCGCCGCTCAAGCCCGGCGACGTGTATCAGGAAACCAAACTCGAGGGCGAACAACTCGGGCGCGAGGCGGCGGCCGCTGCCGGCATCGAGCTGGTGATCGCCAGGCCCACCGGTATTTACGGGCCCGGAGATCGTCGCCTGTTCAAACTGTTTGGTGGTGTGGCGAAGGGACGGTTTCTGCTGCTCGGCACGGGCGAAATCTTCTACCATCTCACGTACGTGGAGGACCTGTGTGACGGTTTCCGGTTGTGCGCGACCGTGCCTGGCGCTGCCGGACGCACGTACATCCTTGCCGGCGGGGACGTGACCACCTTGCGCGAACTCATCACCATTACCGCGTCTGTGGCCAGGGTGACGCCCCGACTGCTGCGGTTGCCGGTGTGGCCGGTGTGGATGGCCGGCGCGGCCTGTGAAGCGATCTGCGCGCCGTTTGGCATCTCCCCGCCGATCTATCGCCGTCGTGTGGACTTTTTCACCAAGAGCCGTGCGTTCGACATCACCCGCGCGAAGACCGAGCTGGGCTTTGCGCCGGCCGTGACCTTGCGCGACGGAATCGGCCGAACACTGGAGTGGTACCGTGCAGAACGATGGATCTAAACGCGACATTCCGCGCGCACAAGACCAGCTGTTTGCCGAGGGCGGCGCACGGGCGAAATATTCGTCCCTGATTGTCGGCGTGCCCGGATGGGCCGCGCTGATCAAGTACGAGCTGGTCGTGATGTTGTCCCAGTGGGTCCCTGGAGCCCTGGGACTCGCGCTGCGCAAGTTCCTCTATCCCATCCTCCTGGGGAACTGCGGCCGCAATGTGGTGTTCGGCCAGGGCGTCGTCCTCCGGCATCCGAACAAGATTCACATCGGCGACAACGTCGTCATTGACGACAACTGTCTGCTTGATGCCAAGGGCGACGTCAATCAGGGCATTCGTATTGGCAGCGGGGTGTTCGTCGGCCGCAACAGCATCCTCTCGTGCAAAAACGGCGACATCACCCTGGCCGACGGTGTGAACATCGGATTTAATTGCGAAGTGTTCTCGGCCGGCACGGTCACCATTGGCAAAGACACCCTGCTGGCCGCCTACGCCTACCTCATCGGCGGCGATCACGACTTCAGCGACAAGACCGTTGCGGTGAATACACAACCCCGTCGCGCGGCCGGTATCACTGTCGGCAGCGGCGTCTGGATCGGCGCCGGCGCCAAAGTCCTCGACGGCGTGCAGATCGGCGATCGTGGAATCATTGGCGCTGGAGCCGTGGTCAGGTCGTCGGTACCCGAGGGTGCCACGGCCGTGGGTGTCCCCGCGCGGCTGGTCTGACGATGGCGCGAATTGCGGTTGTGACGTCATCTCCGCCCAACGTTGAGGGTGGACATCTTGTCATCGCGCGGTCGCTGGTCCAGGCCCTCAATGCACACGGGCACCACGCGAGTCTGGTGACCACGCCGTCGTATCAGTTCGGGAATCAGGCGCGCGAGTATTGGGACACGTGGCGCACGAACGTGCGCACCATCGACGGCAAGGTGGTTGACCACGTCATCACCACGCGGTATCCCTCCTACGCGGTGCGGCATCCTTCACACGTGTGCTGGCTCAATCACACGATGCGCGAGTACTACGACCTGTGGGACCCGTTCTGCGCCAGGCTGTCACCGCAAGGACGTCTAAAGGAAGGTGTTCGCCGCCAGTTGATTCACGCGGCGGACTCGCACTTCTTCTACTGGCACGTCAAGCAGATGTACGCGCAGTCGAAGACGATTCAGGCGCGCCTCCGCCGCTGGAATCGCACGTCGTCGACCGTGTTGTATCCGCCGGCACCCCCGCGCGCGTATCGCTGCGAGGCATTTGAGCCATTTCTGTTTGTCGTTTCGAGACTGGCGCCGCTCAAGCGCATCGATCTCGTTTTGCACGCGCTGGCGACGCCCGCGGCCCAGGGCGTGCGTTGTGTAATTGCCGGCGAAGGCGAGGCACACGCGTCGTTGACCGCTCTGGCCACACGACTCCAGCTCGAGGACCGCGTCACGTTTGTCGGCCGCATTACGGATGACCAGTTGGTTGACTACCTGGGGCGATGCCGCGCCGTGGCGTTTGTCCCATTGCAGGAAGACTACGGTTTTGTGACGGCAGAGGCGTTTGCCTCCGGCAAACCCGTCATCACGACCACCGATAGCGGTGGTCCTGCCGAATTGGTCATCGACGGCACCAACGGCCGCATCGTCGCTCCGACCGCCGACGCCCTGGGCGCGGTCATTGCAGAGGTGATGAGTGACTCGGCTCGCGCTGAACGGCTTGGCCAGGCGGCGCGCTCCACGGCCGAAGGGATGCGGTGGTCGGACGTGGCCGCGACGCTCGGACGCCCTCTATAATCGTTGCTGAACCATGTCGTACCGAACCCCACTCGAACAACGCGTCGCCAAAAAGGCCACCCAAGCCATCATTGAGCACAACCTCATCGAAGATGGCGACCGCGTCATGGTCGGGCTGTCGGGAGGCAAAGACAGCTGGGCGCTCATCCAGATTCTCGATGTGCTGCAAAAACGCGCGCCGATTGACTTCTCGCTGTGCGCCATCAACGTCAACTCCGGCTACGCGGGTTTCAAACACGACGTCGTGTCGCAGGCGTGCAAAGAGCGCGGCTGGGAGTTGCACATCGAGCACACGACGATTGGCGCCATCATGGACGACATTCTCGAAGACGGCGAAACGCCGTGCTCCTTGTGCGCACGACTGCGCCGCGGCGTGCTGTATCGTCTGGCCAACTCCGTCGGCGCGACAAAAATTGCCCTCGGACATCACCTCGATGATTTTGTCGAGACGTTGCTCCTGAACGTGTTTTTCCAGGGCTCGCTCAAAGCCATGCCGGCGCGGCTCACCTCCGACAACGGCAAATACATCGTCATCCGTCCCCTCGTGTATGTCACGGAGGCCGAGGCGCGCGCGTATACGGCGGAGAACAATCTGCCGGTGATTGGGTGCTGTTGCCCGGCCTGCGGCGATCTGAGTCTCAAGCGCCAGCGCCTCAAGCGCATGATTGCCGAGATGGAACTCGAACATCCCGAGATCAAGAACTCGATGATCAAGGCGATTGGCAACGTGCAGCCGCGACACCTGCTCGACACCCGTCTGCATCCGGTGGCGCAGGCGGCTGCGGCCTTGACCGCCGGGTAACTGTGTTCGCGATCGGGCAGGGCCTGCCGGTATCGATCGGCGTCTTTCAAGCCGATAGGCAGGTGTCATCGGTCAATGACGGACCGGTCACGATCGTGGTCGACGGAAAGCTGGAGGAGTAATGACGAAGATCGTACGTGCTGGACTGCTGGTCGCGCTGGTGGCCATTTCAACAAACGCGGCGGCGCAATCGCGCCCGCTGGTCACTGAGGATCCCGAGACGGTGGGTCCGGGCCAGATGCTCGTGGAGGCCGGGATCGATTATTCAAAGGACGCGCGGTTTCCCGCCTCGGGACTCCAGGGTAATCTGTTGCGCCTTGGCACGTTCGGGCTCAGCATCGGCATCAGTTCCATCGCGGAAGTTCAGCTCGATGGTGGCGTCCGCAACCGCCTGTCGATCACGAATCGATTCAACGCGCCGCTGAGCGACATGTTGACGACGACGGGCGACAACACCAGCGACGTCGAGGACGTCGTCATCGGCACCAAGATCCGATTCCTGACCGAAGGCGTCAACCGCCCATCGATGGCGCTGCGTTTTTCCACGCGGTTGCCCAACGCCGGCAACGAGAGCGGCCTTGGCACCGACACCACGGATTTTTTCTTCGGTCTGGCCATGGGCAAGACCATTCAGTCGGTGCGTGTCGTGGGCAACGTCGGCTTAGGGATTCTTGGCGACCCCGTGAGGGGCGACCGGCAGAACGATGTGGTGACGTATGGCGTGTCGTTTGCCCGCGCGATTGCGACCGGTGTCGAAGTGGTCGCGGAACTCAACGGACGCGCCAACACCAGAAGCGGCGTCCCGCCGATTGCGACCGAGAGCCGCTCCAACCTGCGCGTCGGCTCACGCATCACGCGGGGGCCGGTGCGGTTTGATGGCGCGCTGGTGTTCGGCGTAACTGACAACGACCCGACGTGGGGCCTCTCGACCGGCTTCACCTGGGTGTTCAACGCGTTCCGGATCCCGTAGATACGGATCGTATGATGCGTGGTATGCGCAAACTGAAGATCGCCGTCGCCTTGCCTCCGGATTTGGTAAGTCGGACGCGACAGGCCGTGCGCCGCGGCTAGCGTCAGTGACTATGTCAGCCGCGCCATTGAAGAGCTGGCGCGGTCACTCGCTCAGTCGATCGCTTAGCCGCGACACTGGTGTCGGCGTCAGAACTGCCGCTGCCGCATCCGAGAGCGTCTGCGTGACCTGATCGGGCAGCGCACCAAGGTCGCCATCCTCAAAATACGAGAGGGCCTTCAAGGTGATCAACGGGGCAAAGTCTGGATACAGCGCCTTGGCGGCCCCCAGGGCCGTCGGCAACGCGATGCCGTGCGCGAACAGCGTCAGCAAATCGAGGTAGTCCTTGCGCTCCGCGCGAACCTGGACCACCCGCACCTTCTGCGCGGCAAGATCCAGCAAGGACGCCACTCGCACGCCGTTGTCCTCGCACACCGAGATCTCTCCGACGCGACCCAGCAACAAGCCTCCGAAGAATGACACTTTCACGCGACCTGATCGGTCGACCAGATAGGTCGCGGTCGCTGGTGCCGCCTGAATCAGTTCCGCGCCCGCAAGGAACGGAAGCGTGGCGTGAAGCGCGTGTGCATCGAGCGGCTCGTTGGAGAAGAAGTCAAAGTCTTCTGACTCTCGACTCCCGGTTCGTAGCGCAAGCGCGGTGCCGCCGTACAAGACGAACGCTGGCGGAAGGCCGTCACGAAACTCGGCCCACAGACGCCGCTGCGCGGCAGGCAGGACGTCAAGCCTCGGCGCGAGTGTATTCACGGCAGCCGTCGGGTGGGCAGGGGGCCGGCCGACCCAAGACCCAGCCGGTGATGCCAGTAGTGCCACGAACGCGGATCGAGGATCCCCGGCGGTGCCGTCTGCAGGGCGTGGCGCAGCCGGTCAGGGCCGTAGGTGGCCGACACGTAGTTGGCGTCGGCGAGATCGGCCAGGGCCATGACTCGACAGAGGAAGTCATCCTCGCGCGCGAGCACCCGGTCCGGCGTCTCCCACCAGACCACCCGCGAGGCAATCCGCTGCAACTCCGGAGTCATGGCCACAGCTTACCGCTGGATCACGGCAACCGTGCGCGCACGAGGGCCAGTTCTTCCGCGAGGCGTGGTTTGGACCATCCCAGTTCTTCAGCAGCGAGTGCTCCGGCGCGGGTGAGCGCGGCGTCCCCGGGGTGACCCGCCGACGCGAGCGGCGTCCGGCGAAACACGATGTCGGCCAGGCGCACGACTGAACTGTTCCGAGCGGCGTAGGTAATCTCCCCACACAACACCGGCGTCTCCGGCGACAGCCGCTCGAGACCGTCGCTCTGCGCCGAGGCCTCCACCACCGTCGCGCCTTCGGTGCCGTACCACGACGCGAGGTGTGTCATCACCTCGCGGTCCAGCGTCCGCCGCAGACGACGGAGTGTTTCCTGCAGCAGGCCGTCGCTGTCGGCCACGTCGGCGTGCGGCAACAACGCGGTGCCGGTGCGGCCCGTAGTGCGCGCCAGTCCGAGTGCGTCCACCGCGCGCTCCGCCGCCAGGCGTGCCGTGGTGTATTTCACACCCACCAGACTCACGATGCCGCCGACCTGCGCGTGGGTGATCACCTGCGGTTCCCCCAGCAGGTCGACCGTCCGCCCGCGCACGGACGCGGGCACCATCGCATCGTGGACCATCCGCACATCCTGCGTCGTCGCGCGAAGCATCGGGAACGCCGAGTTGACCTCCGCCAGGAATTCATCGATTGCGTCCGCCGAGGCGGGACCGTCATGTCCGGTGCCCACCGCGTCCGCTTGATAAGTGCCGACCAGGACACGGCCCTGCCACGGCACGGCGGTGTACATGCGTCCGCGCGCGGAGGCGGCGGCGACCGCGATATCCCTGGCCGGACGGTCGAGCAACAGGTTCATCGCCCGCACGAGTGGGGGAGCCGGCCCGAGGCCACACGCCGCATGCAGGGAGGCGAGGCCACTGCCTGCGGCGAGAATGACGTGTGTCGCGGCGATCACCATGTCGCTTCCGGTGAGCCCGTCACGAGCAGCGACGGCGCTCACGCGACCGGTGTCCTTCACCAGGCCCGTCACCTCCACGTAGTTGCCCAGCACCGCGCCGTGCGCCGCGGCGGCCAGCGCCACGCACCACGTGAGGCGATCCGGGTGCACCGTCTGGTAGTCGTACCAAATCGCCCCGCCCGACAATCCCGACTCGGCGATCCCGGGAAACAATCGACGGGTGGCGGCCGCTGATTCCAGGCGGCCGTTCGGCAGGTGCAGCTCCGGCAGCACCTCCCGATTGCGACCGCGCCCGATGATGTCATACGCCCTGAACCCCGCGCGCACTGCAAAACGTGAGCGCTTCGTTCCGCGATACGTCCCCAGTAAAAAAGGCAGCGGGCGGACCAGATGCGGCGCGATGCGCGCCCACGCCCGCCGTTCGTGAATCTGCTCACGACACTTGCGGAGGTGCCCGCTCTGCAGGGCCCGGAGCCCGCCATGCAGCGTGCGCTGATGGTTGAACGAGATGCCGCCGCCGAAGTCGCCGCTGTCGACCAGCGCCACCGAGAGTCCGCGCGACGCCGCGTCATACGCAGCAAACAGCCCGTGAATGCCCCCGCCGATCACGAGCACATCAAAGCGGGGGGCCGTCAGCTTGGCGAGGTCGCGAGTCATACCTGCCATATAGTAAGGCCCGCATGAACGAACGTGTCCGCGCCTATTGGAATACCCACATTCATGACCTCGATATTTCGACGAATGCTCCCGGAACGCCCGGGTTTTTCGCCGACCTCGACCAATATCACTTCGAAAAACTGCACCATCTGCTCGACCTCGTCCACTTTGACGACTGGAAGGGCAAGGACGTGCTCGACGTCGGGTGTGGTGCCGGGGTGGAGGTGGTCCGGTTCGCCAGGGCCGGCGCTCGCGTGACCGGTGTGGACATTGCCCAGAGCGCCGTCACGCTCGCACAGGCGAATGTGACACAGCAAGGGCGTGAGGCCCGGCTTGAGGTGGCCGATGGCGAACACCTGCCGTTTCCCGACGCGTCCTTCGACCTCGTGTTTGCGCACGGCGTCGTGCAGTACACCGGCAACGACTCCGCCATGGTCGCCGAGATCCATCGGGTCCTGCGTCCCGGCGGCCTGGCCATCGTCCAGGCCTACAACCGCAATTCCTGGCTGAACCTGCTCTCGAAGGTGATGAAGACGCCGCTCGAACACGAGGACGCGCCGGTCCTGAAGCGCTACTCAGACACCGAGTTCCGCCGACTGGTGTCCGTCTTCACGGACGTCCGTCTGGTCTTTGAACGTTTTCCGGTGAAGTCGCGCCTCCACAAGGGGTGGAAGGGCATGGCGTTTAATACGTTGTTTGTCGGCACCTTCAACCTCGTCCCCCGCGTGCTCGTCCGCAAATACGGCTGGCACATGCTGGCGTTCTGCCGCAAAGGTGACCGCTGACCATGCGCGTCATCAAGGCCCACGCCTATGGCAATGACTTCCTGCTCGCCGCCATGGGGGACCTCGCCGAGAGTGCCGATCG